>NZ_JBHXRA010000021.1:0-136970 GCF_042717045.1 Nocardia sp. NPDC058633 | reverse complement strand
TGCCGAACGTCCACAGGCCGAGCCCGAAGTCGGGTGGCATCACCTGCAGTGTCGAGGCGACCGCGGCGATAGCGTTGGACATGCGGGTGGTCGACCCCTCCGCGGTGCCCATCGACGACGACACGTCGAGCAAGACCGTGGCGTTCACGCCGAGGACCGGGTTGGCCAGCGTGGACTGCACCTTCTCCAGTGCCGCGCGCGGCGGATTCGCCGGTGCCGAGCCGATCGCGGGCCCGAAGCCCTCGGTGGCGAGCGTGCCCGCCTGCTCCGGCGCGCGCAGGAAGTCGATGAACCGCGACGCGATCAGATTCTGGGTCTTGTCCACCCAGGGACCCGACAGCAGTGCCGCGGGATAATCGGCCAGCGGCGCGGTGCCGACCGGCCGGAACGCGGTGAGCCCACCGGTGCCGAGTTGCTGTTGGGTCGCGGCGACCGCGTGCACGTCGTCGCCGGTGGGGTCCGCGCTGATCGCCGACATGGCGGTCAGCAGGTCGGCCGGTGCCTGCGCGCCGGCGGCGAGCCCGGAGATCGCGGCGACGACCTGACCGGACCCGGCGGCCTGCTCGGTCAACGGCTCGGTCCCCGAGATCGCACCACCGATGGACGCCGCGGCGGCGGTCGTCGCGTCACCGACGGGCAGGGCCATGCGCAGCCCACCCCACCCGGTCAAACCGACGTCGTCGAGCGAACCCTGCTGCAGGCGCGGCAGGTCGGCCCACGTGATGTTGTGTTGTTCGAGCGCTTGGCGCAGCGCATCGGGCACGGCCAGCACGATCGGGCTGGTGGCGATGGACGCGGGCGTGCCCTCGATCAGGCCGGGCACCCGAACCAGCTCGATCGACCGGCTCGAGTCGGCGATCCACAGCCCCGGCTTCGGGCCCAGCGCCGGATCCCAGCGGGCGATATCGGCGAGGCCGCTCACCAGGGAGCTCGACGGGCGGGCCGAGACCTTCACCTGTGCGCAATGGTCGCGCACCCGTGGCTTGGTCGCGTTGTAGCGCTCGGCCGCGGCCCGTACCGGACCGGCGATCGCCGGGTCGACGGTGACATCGAGAGAGGCAGGCCCCTCGACGCACTCGGCGGCGGCCGCGACATCGGTCGTCTCGGCGCGATCGCTGAGTTGCAGCCACGCGAACACGGCCACGATCACCACGACGAGCGCCGATGCCGCGATGACCGGACCCTTGCTGATACTTCGAGATCTGGTCCCGTTGCGATGCGTACCCACGCGGCAAGTTTAAGGACACCGCGCCTGACCGCAGCACAGTGCATACCCCGACGCATCGCCGCAGGTCAGCGACGTGGGTGTACGAGAGCGGCCGGGTGTCGGAGTCGACACCCGGCCGCGAGACGATCAGCCTCGAATCACGCGACCGCGGTCGTATTCGCGGCCGCCCCACACCCCCGACTGCCCCGTCTGCGCCGCGTACTCGGTGCACCCCGCGAGCAACGGGCAGCCGGCGCAGATCCGGCGGGCGTAGTCGAAGTCCTGCGACGGGTACGGAAACCACGCCTCGTGGTTGGGATCACCACGGCAGGCGGCGCGGTGCCACTGACCCGAATCGGACAGGGTCAGCAGTTCGGTCAGTGCGAGGTCGGTGGTGGTCACGGCGCGTACTCCTTCCAGATCCGGCGCTGCTTGCGGGCGAGCGGGTCGGGAGCCTTGGGCTCCCACAGCAGCCGCATCCCCGCCTCTTCCGGCGTGCGGTCGGCCTTGCCCGCATTGCACGGTGCGCAGCAGGCGACGAGATTGCTCCAGGTATTGGGTCCGCCCCGACTGCGCGGGCGGATGTGGTCGACGGTGTGCGCCCAGTCGGCGCAGTAACCGCACCGGTGCTGGTCACGACGCAACACCCCGGCCAGCGTGGCGCGGCTGTCGTCACCGATCGGCGCGACGTGCGCCAGGTAGACGTAGCGCACCAACCGGATCGTTTCCGGCAGCCCGATGACCAGGTGCTGCGATCGGATCGGAAACCGCGGCACCCGCTCGATCACGGTCTCGGCGGCCCCGCTGATCAGCAATGTCACGGCCCGGTCGGCGGTGATCTCGTCGAGGGCCTCGTAGCTGGCATTCAGTACGAGCACCCTCGTGTGTATCCACGTATCGGAAGCGGGCGCCGTCGGATCGACGGCATGACGAATCATCATGGGAATCACCATGTTTCGAAAGAGAACGAACGTCGGGAGCAGAAAGGGTCGGGCGCCTCAGGCCACGAACCGGAGACGGCCGGAGCCATCGATACCCAGGCGCATCGCGCACTGGGCCGAATTCGCGTGGCGATAGGTCTGTTCCGACTGTCGCTGTGGCGCTTGCTGTTTCACGGCCGTCTCCTCCTCTCGATACTGCTCGTCGGTTCCTCGCCCGGTGCGAATCACCTGCGTGAAATCATGGTGGCACATCGTGTCCGAAATGTCGGCTGATTTATTTTCGGTCGGCGGTGACGAGTTCCGCGCAGCGTTCGCCGACGAGCATGACGGTGATGTTCGGATTGACCGTGGTGTGCGCGGGGAACACCGAGGCGTCGGCGACCCGCAGGCCCTCGACGCCCTTGACCCGCAGTTCGGGGTCGAGCGGGCTCATCGGGTCGTCGACCGCGCCCATGCGGACCGTGCCGACCGGGTGATAGACGGTGTTGTGGGTTCGGCGGATGTAGTCGGCCAGTTCGGCATCGGTCTGCGCCTCGGGTCCTGGATAGAGCTCACGCTCCACCCATTCCGACAGCGGCGCGGTCGCGGCGATCTCGCGCGCTTTGCGCAGACCAGCGATCATCACCCGCATATCGTGGCCCTCGGGATCGGTGAAATAGCGCGGGTCCACCTTCGGCTTGTCCCGGAAATCGCGCGAGCGCAATCGCACGGTGCCGCGTGAGCGAGCATGGGTGACGTTCGGCGTGAGACAGAAGGTGTTGTCCGCGGTCGGATAGCCCTGTCGGAGCGTGTGCATATCGAACGGGACACTGCCGTAGTGCATCATCAGATCCGGCCGGTCGAGACCGTCTTCGGTCGGGGTGAAGATGCCCGCCTCCCACCACTGTGTGGAACTTCGCACCATCGGTCGCGTCGTCTCGAAACCGATCACGCCCTCCGGGTGGTCCTGCAGATTCGCGCCGACGCCGGGGGAGTCGACGATCACCTCGATGCCGTTCTCGCGCAGGTGAACTGTGGGTCCGATGCCCGAGAGCATGAGCAGCTTCGGCGAGTCGACGGCGCCGGCGGAGACGATCACCTCACGGTCGGCGGTGATCCTGGTGGTGCGGCCGAACGCGTTGTCGGTGATGTCGACCCCGACGGCCCGGCCGTTCTCGATCACGATCTTCTTGGCCCACGCGCCTGTCCGAACGGTGAGGTTCGGTCGGTCGAGATGGGGGTGCAGATAGCTGACCGACGACGACGAGCGCGTCCCATCGGAGCGCCGGTTGATCTGAAAGAAGTTGGCGCCGTTGACGACTGTGCGTCCCGCGTTGAACTCGGCGCGCGGGATACCGACCGCCTCGCAGGCGTCGAGCAGGGCCACACCGCACGGATCGTTCGGCGGCACCGTCATGATGTGCACCGGGCCGCCGCGACCGTGATGATCGCCGGGGGCGTCGTTGGTCTCGATCTGCGGATAGAGCCGATACACCGAATCGGCGCCCCATCCGGCGGCGCCGTGCTCGCGTTCCCAGGAGTCCAGGTCCTCGCGCGGCGCCCAGAACGCGATGCAGCTGTTGTGCGACGAGCAGCCACCGAGCACCTTGGCGCGGGCGTGGCGCATGAACGAATTACCGTTCTCCTGCGGCTCGATGGGGTAGTCCCAGTCGTAGCCGGACTCCAGCAGTTCCATCCAGCGGTCGAGTCGCAGGACGGCCGGGTCGTCGACATCGGAGGGCCCCGCCTCGAGCAGGCAGACCGTCACCGACGGGTCCTGCGACAACCGGGACGCGACGGCCGCCCCCGCCGAACCGCCGCCGACAATGACGTAATCGTATGCGGTCATCGCTGTTCCTCCCGATCGGCGAACCAGCCGGTGACGCCCGGCCGGAGATTCTCGTAGACGTGTTTGGCCTCGCGATACTCGTGCAACCCGGAGGGCCCGAGTTCGCGGCCCACGCCCGAGCGGCCGAATCCGCCCCACTCGGCCTGCGGCAGGTACGGCCCGAAATCGTTGACCCACACGGTGCCGTGGCGCAGCCGGGCGGCGACGCGGCGCGCGCGGGCGGCGTCACCGGACCACACCGCGCCCGCGAGACCGTACTCGGTGTCGTTGGCGATGGCGACGGCCTCGTCCTCGGTGGTGAAGGTCTCCACGGTCACGGTGGGCCCGAACGCCTCGTCGTGCACACACGCCATCGCGCGCGTGGCCCCGTCGATGACGGTCGGCCGGTAGAACCACCCGTCGTCGAGGCTGCCCGACCCCTCGTCGCCGGTGGCGAACGCACCACCGGTGCGGATGACGGCACCCTCGGCGCGGGCCTGCTCGACATAGGCGTGCACCTTGTCGCGATGGGCCGCCGAGATCAGCGGCCCGGTTTCGGTGCCCTCGGCGAAGGGCAACCCGAGCTGGATCTGCTCGGCGCGACGGACCAACTCGTCCACGAAACGCTCGTGTGCCGATTCCTCGATCACCAGGCGAGCGCCCGCCGAACACACTTGGCCGGAGTGCAGGAAGGCGGCGTTGAGCGCGTTGTCGACGCTTGCCGCCAGCCGTTCATCGGTGTCGCAGGCGTCGGCGAAGACGACATTCGGGTTCTTGCCCCCCAGCTCGAGTGCCACCTTCTTGACCGTGGCGGCGGCCTCGCGCGCGATGAGCTTGCCGGTGGCCAGACCGCCGGTGAACGAGACAAGGTCGACATCGGGATGCTCCGACAGCGGCGCACCGGCGTTGGCGCCCGCGCCGAGCACCAGATTGGCCACGCCGGCGGGCACGCCGAGGTCGTCCAGCACCGACATCAGCAGAATCGCGGTGTGGGGGGTGAGCTCGGCCGGTTTGAGAACGAACGTATTGCCTGCCGCCAATGCCGGGGCGACCTTCCAGGCGGCCTGCAGCAGGGGGTAGTTCCACGGCGTGATCAACCCGCAGACACCGACCGGCTCATAGACGATGCGTGAGTCGATGTCGGGGGAGCCCGCGTCGACCACGCGACCCGCATCGTCGGCGGCCAGTTTGCCGAAATACCGGAAGCAGTTCGCGATGTCGGACATGTCGATGTCGGACTCGTAGGGGCGCTTGCCGGTATCGAGGGTTTCGGCGCGGGTGAACTCGGCCCGCCTGGCGTCGATCGCGTCGGCGACGCGCAGGAGCAGGTCGCCCCGTTCGGCGGCGGTGGTCCGGCGCCACGGTCCCTCGTCGAAGGCCCGGCGGGCCGCGGCGATCGCGGCGACCGTGTCGTCTCGGTCCGCCTCCGCGACGGTACCGACGAGGGAATCGTCTGCCGGACAACGGATATCGCGCGTCTTGCCGGACGCCGACGGTCGCCAGGAGCCGTCGATATAGAGGGTTTCGCTCATGATGGATCCCTTCACAGATCGCTGTCGGTGCGGTCGACGTCGCTGGATTCGGGCTCGTGGTGGTCGGTGGCCGACCGGCGCAGGTGCAGATAGCCGAGGTGGCGTTCGTACTGGTCGAGAATGTCGCCGATGACCTGTTCGCGGCTGTAGCCGTTGAGCGAGTACCCCTGCGATCCCTCGGCCAGATAGACCTCGCAGCGGAAGTACCGATCGCCGGAGCGCTGCGCGAGCACGGCATAGGTCGGAGTCGGTGCCGACACCGGCCACACGCCGTATTCGAACCGGGGTTCGCCGGCCTGATCCACCAGCAGACGTGGCGAGGGCAGTCCCTCGCTGGACTGGGAGTCGTCGATGGTCGCCGTCATCCCCATCCGGTCGAACTCGGCCGCGACATCGTGGACGGCCGGAACGACGGTGCCGGTGATGAACTTGCGGCTGGCCGCCGCCCCCGGATACTGGATGGTCGACAGCAGCCTGCGCCGCCAACTGCTGAGTTCGGCCGGGCCGCGCCCGGAGGCGAGAGCCTTGGGTAGCGCGGCGCGGTAGCTGTCGAGCTTGTAGGACTCGTTGCGCACGGCGCGCAGCAGCGCGATGCCGATCAGCGCCAGCACGAACGAGAAGGGCAGCCCCATGATGATGGTGGCGTTCTGCAGGGTCGTGATGGACCCGCCCGCGCCGGCGAACAACATCGACAGGGTCAGCAGTCCGATCGCGGCTGACCAGAAGATGCGGGTGCTGCGGGCGCAATCAGCCATCGGGTCAGGCAGTTTCGAGGTGAAATTGCCCATGACCAGCGATCCGGAGTCGGCGCTCGTCACGTAGAACAGCAGCCCGGTGATGGTCGCGATGCCGAGCAACAGGGTCGCGCCGGGATACTGCTCGAGCAGCGAGTAGAAGCCGAGCTCGGCTCTGGCCGCGGTCTGCTCGGCAAAGGCCTTGTCGTCCCTGGCGACCTCGAGGGCGCTGTTGCCGAAGACCGAGATCCACAGCAGGGTGAAGCTGAACGGCACGACCAGGACACCGAAGATGAACTGTCGCAGCGTGCGTCCGCGCGAGATGCGCGCGAGGAACAGGCCGACGAACGGCGCCCAGGCCACCCACCACGCCCAAAAGAACAGCGTCCAGCTGTCGAGCCAGGTCGACGGCGCGTTCGCCGTCTCCGGGTTGCGTTCCCACGCGAAGGTGTCGAGGGTCCGGTCGAGGAACGTCGACAGGTAGTCGCCCGCGTTCTGTGCCATGCCGTTGAGCAGGAAGTCGGTGTTGCCCGCCACCATGATGTAGACCAGCAGCGCGATCGCCATGATCACGTTGAGCTCCGACAGCCGCCGGATGCCCTTGTCGACGCCGGTGGTGGCCGAGATCGTGGTGATGGCCACCGACAGCGCGATGAGCCCGATCTGGGCGGCCTTGCCCTGCGAGATGCCGAACAGCTCGTGCAGGCCGTAGTTGAGCTGGACGATGCCGATGCCCAGCGAGGTGGCGATGCCGAAGATGGTGCCGAGTACCGCGGCCACGTCGATGGCGTCGCCCCATCGGCCGTGTACCCGTTTGCCGAAGATCGGATAGAGCGCGGCACGGATAGTGAGCGGCAGGTTGTGCCGGAACGCGAAGTAGGCCAGCGCGCCGCCCATCAGCGCGTACATCGCCCAGCCGGTGATGCCGTAGTGGAAGATCGTCCAGGAGACGGCGTCGCGGGCGGTCTCGTTGGTTTCGGCCGGGCCGAGCGGCGGGTGCAGGTAGTTGTAGACGGGCTCGGCGACCGAGAAGAACATCAGGTCGATGCCGATCCCCGCCGCGAACAGCATCGACGTCCAGGAGAACAGGCTGTACTCCGGCCGTGACTCTTCCGGCCCCAGCCGGTAGCGGCCGTACCGGCTGGCTCCGAGGAAGACGACCAGGCCGAGAATGGCGGTGGCGAGCACGAAATACCACCAGCCGAACCAGGTGGAGATGAACGTCTTGACCTCGCCGACGACGGTTTCGGCGCTCGACGGTGCGGCCAGTGCCCAGATCCCGAAGGCGAGCACGGCGCCGGCCGACAGCAGGAACACCGGCTTGTTCACCGAGCGCCGGTCGGCTACAGGATGTCCCGAGGCCCCGTCCTGCGTGGTCTCGGCAGGTGATCCTTGCGTGCCGTCGTCCCCAGGTTTGCTGACACCGCCCATGCGAGGCAGGCTAGTTCGTGCTCACCGGCAGATCGGGGACCTTCAGCGGTTGCCGACCTCGTGTTCGAGCCGAGGTGAACCCCCAGACGACGAAACCGGCCATGGCGTAGAACGCACCGGCTGCACAGCAGGCCCACCACCCCCACAACGTGTACGCCCACGTGGTCGTGACCGCGCCGAGGGCCGACCCGAGCGAGTAGAAGGCCATGTAGGCGCCGATGACGCTGCCCGCGCGGTCGGGGTGCGCGGTGGTCAGCAGATGCTGGCTGCTCACGTGGACGGCCTGGACGGCGAAGTCGAGCACGACGATGCCGATGACGAGCCATACCAGCGTCGTTCCGGTCCGCGCGACGAGCAGCCAGGACACGGCGAGCAACAGCAGCGACCAGCCGGTGACCGCCTGGGCGCGACCGGCGTCGGCCCATCGGCCCGCTCGTCGCGCACCGAGAGCTCCCGCGAGTCCCGCCAAGCCGAACAGTCCGATCGCGGTGGTGCCGAACGACCACGGGTCGGCACCGAGCGGGAGCGCCAGGCCGCTCCAGAGGGTGCCGAAGGAGGCGAAGAGGAACAGGGTGATCAGTCCCCGGCTCAGGAACAGTCGATCCGTGGCTACGAGCCGAACCATCGACCACAGAATCTGTATGTATCGATCGCCGGATGCTCGGGCGTCGGCGTGCAGATTGCCTCGCGTCACGAGGGCGAGCGCCGCGCAGAGCACGGCGAGCGCGACGTAGACGGCTCGCCAGCCGAGCGTGTCGCCCAGAACGCCCGCGACGACCCGGACACCGAGAATGCCGACCACCACCCCGGCGGTGACGGCGCCGATGTTGTGGCCGCGTTCACCGGGCGCCGACACCGCCGCGACGTAGGCGACCGTCACCTGGACGACCACCGCGAACAGCCCGGCGATCGCGAGCCCGGCCACCGCGACGGCGCCGTTGGGCGCGGCAGCCGTGATCGCCGCCCCTACCGCGGTGAGGGCAAGCAGTCCGCCGATGAGTCCTCGCCGGTTCACCAGGTCGCCGAGCGGTACGAGCAGGATCAACCCGGCGAAGTACCCGACCTGACCGGCCGCGATCAGCAGCCCCGACGACTTCGGCGACAGTCCCAGTTCGCTGCCCGCCACCGCCAGGACGGGCTGGATCGCGTAGATCGTGGATACCGCGGCCGCGCACACCGCCGCGAGAACGAACCGCTGTGCTCGCGTGATTCCCGCGTCCACCCGACCTCCAAAAGAGTAGCAAAATGAAACCAATTCACGATAAGGAATAATGGTTTCGAATTGCAACTCGCAAGGAGGTGGCCATGACCCCCGCAGCCGGCGCCGACCGCGCATGGACCGATCCGACCTGCCCCGTAGCCCGAACGGTCGACCTGGTGGGCGACCGATGGAGCCTGCTCATCGTTCGTGACGCCATGGACGGACCGTCCTCGTTCACCGAATTTCTGCAGCGGCTCGGCATCGCGCGCAACATCCTGGCCGACCGCCTGCGCCGCCTGGTCGAGGACGGCATCCTCGTCACCAGTGCTACCCCGAGCGGCAAGCGTCACGTCTACGAGCTGACCCGAGCCGGGCAGGACCTGTTCACCACCATCGTCGCCCTGCGGCAATGGGGGCAACGGCATGCCTTCGCCGACGACGAGCCCCGTTCGGCCCTGGTGGACCGCGACGGCAGGCCCCTCGCCGAGCTGTATCCGCGCGATCAGGCCGGTGCGGTGGTCACCGCCGACACCACCGACGTGCGACGTGTGGACTGAGCCGACCCGTCGACCGTCGGTGTCGCCGACGACCGCACGAACCTCCGATCAGAGGTTGCCGACCTCGCGTTCGAGGCGGCGGGCGACGAGGTCGCGAGCTTCTTCACGGAGTGTGGGACGAAAACCGCTGGGGTACACCGGATCCGCCGGTGTGTAGGTCTTGAGGACCTCCTTGGCGAGGGTGATCTTGTGGACCTCGGTCGGGCCGTCGGCAATGGCCATGACCTCGGCGTAGGTGGTCATATCGAGGAACGGGAGATCGGTGCTCACCCCCATCGCGCCGTGCAGATGCAGGGCGCGGCGGGCGATGTCGTTCATGACGGTGGGCATGGCGATCTTGATGGCGGCGATGTCCTTGCGGACCGCGCGGTAGTCCTGGGCCTGGTCGATGCGCCATGCGGTGCGCAGGACCAGCAGGCGGAACTGTTCCATCTGGATCCAGCTGTCGGCGATGCGTTCCTGGGTCATCTGGAAGCCGCCGAGCACACCCTTGCGGGCCGGGCGTGACACCGCGCGCTCACACATCATGTCGAAGGCTTTGCGTACCAACGCCACCGTGCGCATCGCGTGGTGCACGCGACCGCCACCGAGGCGGGTCTGCGCGACGACGAAGCCCGCGCCTTCCGCGCCGAGCAGGTGATCGGCGGGCACCCGGACATCGGTGAACCGCAGGTGCGCTTCGTGTTCACTGAACCCGGGCACGGTGAAGTTGCGCACCAGCTCGATCCCCGGCGCATCGGCGGGAACGATGAACATCGACAATCGCTGGTGTGGTTCGGCCTCGGGGTCGGTCACCACCATCACGATGTGGAAGGTGGCGAACTCAGCGGCGGAGTTGAACCACTTCTCGCCGTTGATGACCCACTCGTCACCGTCGCGCACCGCGGTGGTGCGGAACGCGGTCGGGTCCGAGCCGCCGGTGGGTTCGGTCATCACATAGCAGGAGCCGATCTCGCCGTCGAGCAGGGGCTGGAGATATTTCGCCTTCTGTTCCTCGGTGCCGAAATGCGCCAGAATCTCTGCGTTACCGGAATCCGGTGCCTGACAACCGAAGACGAGCGGTGCCCACATCGAGGTGCCGAGCACTTCGTTGAGCAGGGCCAGCTTGAGCTGACCGAACCCGGGGCCGCCGAGCTCGGGGCCGAGATGGCAGGCCCACAGGCCCTGTTCCCTGACCTGCCGTTGCAGCGGTCGCATCAGCGCCCGGATCTCGGGGTCGGTCCGGTCGTAGGGGTTGGGGTAGAGCAGATCCAGGGGCTCGACCTCGGTGCGGACGAACTCCGCCACCCAGTCGAGCTTGCGCTGGTACTCCGGATCGGTCTCGAAATCCCAAGCCATGGTCAGCCTTTCGTGTTGTCGCCCGTGGCGCGGAGCCCGGACAGGACGGTGTCGGTGAGGATGTCGGCGATCTCGGCCGGGGAGTGGGTGCCGCGCTCGCGGTACCAGTAGCCGAGGGAATTGAGCATGCCGAGCAGGCCGTTGGTGACGATGTGGTCGGCGGTGCGCAACTTCCCGGCCGCGTAGCCCGCGTCGATGACGTCCTGCCAGTGGCGCTGGAGTCGATCGCGAAGCTGCTGGAGAACGACCGCGTGTTCGCGGGTGAGCGCGTCGGCGTCGCGCAGGTGCACTGCCACCGCGCGCCGATGCGTGACGATCAGTCCCACATGGCTGCGGATCAGCCGGCGCAGGGTTTCGACAGGGTCGGCCCCGGCATCGATGATGCGTTCGGCGTCGGCGAGCAGTAGTCGGGTGTAGTCGCGCAGGATCGCCCACAGCAGGTCTTCCTTCGACCCGATGTGGTAGTACAGCGCACCCCGCTGGACGTCGGCTCTCGCGCCGATCTCGGCGACCCCGGTGGCATGGAAACCGCGTTCGGAGAACAGCTCGAGTGCGGCGGTGTTGATCCGCTCGCGGGTGTCGGCGCGCTCGGAGGCGCGAGGGCGGCCGCGACGACGTACGGGAGCCACCGGTTCGGATGTCACAGCGCCTCCGTTCGAGTTCGGCTCGCGCGACTAATGTTCCGATCAGTACATTAATTGTCCGCACACCTACAATCAAGGGGTGATCCGCCGCGCCCACCTCGCCGACCTCGGCGGCTCGGCGTGGCGGAATGGACGGAGCCCGCTGGGCGTTCGTACCCACACGAGGTGTCACCTCTACCCACGGGTAACATGACATCGACTTTTCCCACCCGGTTTTCACCTAAGTGAGGCAGTAGATGACAAAGCGGATTCAGGTCGGCGGGCTCCAGGTGGCGAGCGTTCTTCACGATTTCATCGAGAACGAGGCGCTCCCCGGTACCGGCGTAGATTCCGCCGCGTTCTGGGCCGGTGCCGAGCAGATCATCAACGACCTCGCCCCACGCAACCGCGCTCTGCTCGCCGAGCGCGACGAGTTCCAGGGCAAGCTCGACGCTTGGCACGGCGAGAACCCGGGCACCGGCTACGACAAGGCCGCCTACAAGCAGTTCCTGACCGAGATCGGTTACCTGCGCCCCGAGCCCGCGCCGTTCCAGATCTCCACCGAGAACGTCGACACCGAGATCGCGGCCACCGCGGGCCCGCAGCTCGTGGTGCCGGTGATGAACGCGCGCTTCGCGATCAACGCGGCCAACGCGCGTTGGGGTTCGCTCTACGACGCGCTCTACGGCACCGACGCCATCCCCGAGGCCAACGGCGCGGAGAAGGGCAGCGGCTACAACCGCGTGCGCGGCGACAAGGTCATCGAGTGGGGCCGTAACTTCCTCGACGACGCGGTCACCCTGATCACCGGTTCGCACCTGGGTTCGGCGTACTACAAGATCGTCGACGGCGAGCTCGAGATCGGCCTCGAAGACGGCACCGACATCGGCCTGGCCGACCCGTCGCAGCTCGTCGGCTACCTGGGCGATCCCGAGGCCCCGACCTCGATCCTGCTCAAGCACAACGGCCTGCACATCGAGATCCAGGTCGACGCCTCCTCGCCGATCGGCTCCACCGACACCGCCGGTGTCAAGGACATCGTCCTGGAGTCCGCGCTCACCACGATCATGGACTTCGAGGACTCCGTCGCCGCGGTCGACGCCGACGACAAGGTCGTCTGCTACCGCAACTGGCTCGGCCTGATGAAGGGCGACCTGGCCGAGGAAGTCTCCAAGGGCGGCAAGACCTTCACCCGCACCATGAACCCCGACCGCGTGTTCACCGCGCTCGACGGTTCCGAGCTGGTCCTGCACGGTCGTTCGCTGCTGTTCGTGCGCAACGTGGGCCACCTGATGACCTCCGACGCGATCATCGACGCGCAGGGCAACGAAGTGCCCGAGGGCATCATGGACGGCCTGATCACCTCGCTGATCGCTGTGCACTCGCTCAACGGCGACAACACGCGCCTCAATTCGCGCACCGGTTCGGTCTACATCGTGAAGCCGAAGATGCACGGCCCCGACGAGGCCGCGTTCACCAACGAGCTGTTCGGCCGGATCGAGGACGTCCTCGGCCTGACCCGCAACACCCTCAAGGTCGGCATCATGGACGAGGAGCGCCGCACCACCGTCAACCTCGCCGCGTCGATCGAGGCCGCCAAGGAGCGCGTGGTGTTCATCAACACCGGCTTCCTCGACCGCACCGGCGACGAGATCCACACCTCCATGGTGGCCGGGCCGATGGTCCGCAAGGCCGAGATGAAGGCCCAGACCTGGATCACCTCCTACGAGGACTGGAACGTCGACACCGGCCTGGCCAAGGGCCTGCCCGGCAAGGCGCAGATCGGCAAGGGCATGTGGGCCATGCCCGACCTGATGGCGGGCATGCTCGAGCAGAAGATCGGCCACCCCAAGGCAGGCGCCAACACCGCGTGGGTGCCCTCGCCGACCGCCGCCACCCTGCACGCCACCCACTACCACCTGGTGGACGTGTTCAAGCAGCAGTCCCAGATCGCCAAGGGCGGCCCGCGCGCCACCGTCGACCAGATCCTCGAGATCCCCCTCGCCCAGTCCACCGACTGGACCGACGAGGAGAAGCGTCAGGAACTGGACAACAACTCCCAGGGCATCCTGGGCTACGTGGTCCGCTGGATCGATCACGGTGTCGGCTGCTCCAAGGTGCCCGACATCAACGACATCGGCCTGATGGAAGACCGTGCCACCCTGCGCATCTCGAGCCAGCTGGTCGCCAACTGGCTGCGCCACGGCATCGTCACCGAGGCCGACGTGATCGCCAGCCTCGAGCGGATGGCCCCGGTCGTCGACCGCCAGAACGCGAACGACAAGACCTACCGCCCGCTGGCCCCGAACTTCGATGACAACATCGCGTTCCAGGCCGCCAAGGAACTGGTCCTGGAAGGCACCACGCAGCCCAACGGCTACACCGAGCCGATCCTGCACCGGCGTCGTCGTGAGTTCAAGGCCGCGCAGAAGTAGTGATGTCCAGTGATTGAGAAGTAGCTCGTAGCAGCACTTTTCGCTCGAGGCCCCGCATCGGAGACATCCGATGCGGGGCCTTCGATCTTCGCCTTCGGCGCCGATGTCCGAGGGCGTTCTGCCGGTCAGAGACCTCCACCAACGATGGTGCCCTGTTCAGTTGACCAGGATCGGTGCCCCGGCGGACGGCACATGCGTGATGTTGCGGACCCGGCCCCGCGTCGTCGCGGCCGCGGGCAGGGACAGGACGTGGCGGCGCAGGACTTCTTGGAGCACCGCCGCGCCCTCCATCAGCGCGAAACCTGCTCCGATGCACCGGCGCACCCCACCGCCGAACGGCAACCAGGTATTCGGCGCCACGCTGCCGTCGAGGAAGCGGCCGGGCCGGAACACCGCGTCGGGGAAGGCCTCGGGCCGCTTGTGTGCGAGCAGGATCGAGGTCGCGACGACGGTTTCAGCGGGCAGGTCATAGCCGCCGATCATCATGTCGCGGGTGAGCTTTCGCACGACACCTCCGATGACCCAGTGGTAGCGCAGTGCTTCCTTCATCACCGCTTCGAGATATGCGGTGTCGCCGTCGAGCGCGGCTCGGCGGGCGAGGTCCTGCTGGGCGGGGTTGGCGGCCAGTTCGTGTAGCGCCCATGACAATGCGGCCGAGGTGGTCTCGTGCCCGGCGGCGAGCAGGGTGACCAACTGATCGCGGAGTTCGTCCGGGGTGAGCGGGGTGTCGTTGCCGCTGCCCGCTGCCATCAGTCGCGACAGCACATCAGCGCCCGTGGCGTTGCAGCCGGTGCGGCGCTGCTCGATCTCGGCGTACAGGAGGGCGTCCAGACCGGCCCGGTCGTGGTGGAACCGCTTCCAGGGGCCGTGGTTCTGTAGGGCCGGGTAGCGGGAACCGAGCAGGGTGAGCGGGGCGATGTCGGTGATGCGGCGCATGGGTGGACCGAGTAGGTCGCGGCGGCGCGGATCGGCGACACCGAGCACCACCTCGCCGATGACATCGAGGGTGATTCCGGTCATCGCGTCCAGACTGCGGACGGTCGACCCAGCCTGCCAGGTCTCCAGGTTGGTGGCGGCGATCTGCTCGATCATCGTGCGATAACCAGTCAGAGCGGGCCCGGTGAAAGCGGGCATCAGCAGGCGGCGGGCACGAGCGTGCTCGGCCTCGTCGGTGATGAGCACCGAATGATCGCCGAGCAGCGGACGCAGGATGCCGTTGCTCTCGCCGGCGTGCAGGTCGGTGGGGGAGGCGGCGAAGATCTCGCGGACGTGTTCGGGGCGGGTGAACACGACCAGGCGTCGGGCGTACGGCGGCACCAAGCGCAGGGTGAAGGTATCGCCGAAACGGCGAGCGGTGGCGGTCATGAACCGCTCCCGCGCTTGCACATACCGCATCGTCTGCGCGATCGCGGGTAGTCGGGGGCCGGGCGGATACATGGCGACGGTCCTCTCCTCGACACCTCACTCCACGGTAACCTCGGTTGCGCGCGCAGGGCGTCGATCTGGAAGTCCACGTGTTCGCTGCCTCGCGGGCAGCGCAACAGAATGGTGTTCTGTCCGAATTGTTAGTCTCCGTAGATGATTTCAGCACGGAAGGGCTTTCCGGCGCTGGCGGGGGTCGCGTTGATCTGTTCGATGGTGGCGTGTTCGCCCGAGGTCATGGCACTCCGCCGCCGACGGCCACCTCATTCGGCCGCCGGAAACCAGCCCCCGGCCGGACGCCTCAGTGCCGGTGCCACCAACGTCATGGCCTCATACACCTGGTCCTCGCCGGCGCCCATGCGTTGAGCGGGCTCGCCTACGCCTGGTGAAATTGCCGCGCCGATGCCGGCAACCGGCCGACAAACGCGAGGTCTCCCCGATAGTCCGAGACCAGCGTCCATCGGAGCCACGGCCGGGGCTGTATATGCACTCGTGAACCGAGTAAGCGCTCCTATAATTGTCATAGCGACCAAGTTCTTCGCCATCTTCACCAGACCGCCCTCCACCGTGCTGTGTGCAGACACAATCGGAGCCATGCTCGTGCAACAACCCGTTTCTGCCTCGACCCCGCTGACGGCTCGATTGCTCAGCCGTTGGCCACAGATCGCCGAGCGGATGCTGACCGAGGGCCTGGACGCCACCGCACCCGCCGAACTGCCCGACGGTCACTTCACCGCCGAGGTCTTGCCGACGATCTATGCCTGTGGCCGGGCGGTACTCGAAGCTATCGGCGCTGACCGCGAGTTCACCCGCGCCGAGGTCGCCGCGTTCGTGGCCCCGGTCGCCGAGCGTCATGCCGAGGACAGACTGCCGCTGTCGATGCTGATCAGCGCGATCCATAGGTCGGCACAGGCAGTACTCGCGGAAGCCGCCGCTGTCGCTGACCCCGCGCAGATGGATGAGTTCGTCGAGGTCTTCAACCGATTGCTCGAATTGCTGCGGCGCATCAATATGACCGTCGTCGACACCTACACCGAGGTCGAACAGTCGATTTACCATGCGGAGCGGGAGGCCAGGCGCGAATTGTGCTCTGCGTTGGTGCGCGGTCTGCCTGCCGAAGAACTCGCCGTGCGGGCGGACACCATCCTCGCTGACCGGTACACGGTGCTGGCGATACATCTGAGTGAACCGGCGCGTACCGGTAGCGCGGTCAACCTGGTGACCCGGCGCCGGATTCGATTGCTGCAACGCGCACTCTACGAGCTCACCGGCGCGATCACTCCCGCGACTTTCGACGGTTCGAACGGAATCGCGTTGGTGGGCAACAGTTCCGAGTCCGACATCGTCGACGCCGAGCGGTTCGACGAGCTGGCTGCTCGGCTGTCGCAGCAGTTCGAGGTCACGGTGTACCTGGCAGAATTCTCCGGCGTAAGCCGTGACGGTATTCCGGCGGCAGCCGAGGACGCGGGCGAGTTGGCTGAGCTGGCTCGTCTTTGCGGTCAACCCGGGGGCTGTTACCGGCTCGACGATCTGTTGCTGGAGTATCAGCTCACCCGGCCGGGTCCCGCGCGAGAACGGCTGGGGCAGCGCGTGGTTCCGCTGCTCGCGAGCCCTCATCTGCTCGAGGCGTTGGAGGCCCATCTGCGACATGGGGTTGATCGCAAAACAGCCTCGCGCCGCATCCACGTCCATCCGAATACCTTCACCTACCGGCTGCGCCGCATCGCCGAACTCACCGGTCTCGACCCGGCCGATCCTACGGATTCGCGCATGCTGGCAGCGGCGCTCACCGTCCACCGACTCGGATCCCCCCAAAATCGAACCGAGGCATAGGCCGCGCAATTCTGCGACCGCTATTTGGCGTAGGCGATGGGTTCCACCTCGTGTTCGTCCAGGCCGAGATATTCGCGCACAGTCAACGCTGCCCTCAATTTCCAGATGAGCCCGGGATCGTGCGAATCGAGGCGAGCGAGACGGTAAATTCGCTTCAGTCGATAGTCGACAGTATTCTGATGGATATGCATGTCTCGTGCGGTGAGTCGACGATTCAAACCATTGTTGATATGCGCACGCAGGGTCGCGACCAGGTCCGGATCTGTCGACACCGCGTCGAGGACGGTCTCGAGACGGTCACGGCCGGGGCCGGGGCGCGTCAGCTGATACTCGATAGCAAGGTCGTCGAAATGGTAGAGGCCGGGCGGTCGATGGAGTCTGCGCGCAACGTCGAGCAATTCGTGTCCGTCTTCGGTAGCGGAGGGGATCTGGTCTCGATCTGTCTCGATCGCGACAACGACAAGTGCTGTCCGCCTGACAAGATCACCGATTGCCTTCGTGTCGGGACGGTCCTGGATCAGGATTGTGCCCCCGAGGTCGCTGTGAAGTGCGGACATCTGTTGTCCTAAACGGCCGGACAGCATCTCGAGGAAGCTGCCGGGTGAGACCGCGCCTCGGACAGAATTGTCAGCGGCCACCGCGAGCACTGTGTACTGGTCGGTGAGCGGAATGCCGCATTCTCGGGCAACGCTGGTGGCGTGGCGTCCGCTGAGAAGGGCACGGGCGACTGCTTGGTGGCTGCTGCGTTGAGTAACCGACGACGCGACCTCGAGGTATGCCTTGGACACGGTCGAATTCACCGTGTGCATTGCGTCCATGACGTGGTCGATGTTGTTGTGGCGCACCAATTTCGTGGCGTGGTCGTCCAGATGCAGCCGGAACCCGGTATGGACGAGGCGTTGTACGGTTTCGATCGGGACCCCGGTGGCGGCCCAACGCGTCGCGGCGGGGTGCAGAGCCGCTCGCGAGTCGAGCTTGGGCGCACCACCGGCTTGTTCCAAGTACTCCTCGACAACGGCTCGTATCTCCTCCCGCAAGACGTTGCCCTGGATGACGCGGGGAGGGATAGCGCTCAGGATCCCGTCGACGATGTGCTGCGTCGCCCGCGGTGAACTCGCGGGCGACTCGAGCCGGATAGGACTCATCGCGGTCTCACAGCTTGCCGGTGCCACCGATCAACCACGGGTTGAACGTGCAGTCCAGCTTCGGGTGGTTGACGGAATCGAGGGCGTTGAGGGTGATGGATGCCGCGCGCGGTGAATACATGATGGTGAGGTGGTCGGACAGGTCCTGTTCGCAACCGTCTTGCAGGGTGATATTGCGAACGGTGGCGCCCACTCCAGCATTGAGGAAGGTCAGGTCGTACGGATTGGTGACTTCGTCGTAGCGAGATCCGACTGCCGTGTAGTCGACGCCGGGGACCGTATCGCCCTGGGCGTTGAGCGTCGCGTAGAACGGGGAGCCGACAACTTGTTGGATGTTGGAGATCCCGATGATCGGTTCGTAGAAGCCCAGGATGTCGATTCCGAGATTGTTGATGGCCCGGCCGAGTGTGGCGATCCCCAGAAGGGTTGTGCCGTGGTGGGTTGCCCCGAAGGTGACCAGTTTGCCGACTTTGCCGGCGCCGCCTTCGAATTTCAGATAGTGGTTGGCGACTGTGCCACCTTGCGAGTGGCCAACGATGTCGACCTGGTCTGCCCCGGTGGCGCTGCGCACGCGTTCGATGAAATCGGCGACCTGACGCGAGGAATCCTCGATGGGACCCACGCCGTAGCGGCCGGGGAGAACGCCGGCAAGACCACCGCCCTCGATGAGTCCGGAGCGTCCGAAATTGAGAGCGAAGACGCAGAAGCCGGCGCGGGACAACTGCGGTGACAGCGAGCTGAAGGTGTCGAAGACGTTGAGCCAGCTGCCATGCAGCAGAACTACTGGGCGCGGGTGCGCTGCGCTCGGCTTGCAATCCCACTTGTTGGCGCCGACCGGTGCGACATCAGGATTGGCGAGCCCGTAGGCGAACGCGGCCAAAGGAGCCGTCAATTCCGGGCCTTCGCCCGTGGGTGCTGTCGCTGTGCTCTGTCCCCATGCAGTGCCGCTACCCGACGAGCCGCCAGAACCGCCACCAGCTCCACTCCCCGCGCCGCTCCCTGAGTCAACGATCGCTGTGGGTTGTCGGCCGTCAGCCGAAGGCGCCAAGCCCGTAGTGATCGAGTCGGCAAGGGCTTGCAGGTCCGAGATGGCAGGCTCGGCGTTTGCCGGTGTCGGCGCGAGCCCGGCGACCGATAGACCGGCGACGATCGCGGTGGCTATGGCAGTCCGCCGAAGTCGTTGCTTCGTTGCAAACATAGGTATAAGTCCCATCTGATCATCCACGAGCTCACAGCTGCTGTGATGCAGAGCACTATCACTGGAGAATGTGATACGCATCGCTGTTCGTGGTGGTTAGGAAAGTCTGAACCGGTCGGTCTGATCAGTCACTCCACTGAGGGACGAATTCGCGCAACACTTGTTGTCAGCGCCGCCAAACCGACTTTCGGAACCGTCTGTCGATGTCGCCTGCTCGTCTCACTTACTCACCCGGGAGATCGGTCTGCGTTGTGGACGGTTTTTGTCGGCTGGTGTGGCTGTGCTGATGGCCGCCGCGCTCGGCGGGGCGGGTGAGGCCACCGCCGGAGCGGACTCCACCTGCGGCGGGGCGTCGTTCGCCCAAGATTGCTCAACGCCCACAACACGTACCGGGCAAAACACGGCTCGCCGAAGATGGTGCTCGATCCGGCGGTGTCGGCTTCGGCCCAGAAGTGGGCCGAGAATTTGGCCAACACACAGAATTTCGCGCATTCGCAAGGTTCGGGCAACGGTGAGAACATCACTGCTGTGTGGGGCGGTAGGCACACCGGATACAACCCGGCCGGCAACATGATGGGCGACAACAACCAGCACTTCCGGGACAACGTACAGCGACTCGGGTAGCCGTCCGGCAATGCCGCCTATGGTGCGGTGAAGCTGGCCACCGAAGTGTGATCGATCGCCGACCGTGAGCGCGATAATGAGCCGATCCTGCACCGGCGTCGCCGCGAGTTCAGGGCCGCCGATGGGAGCACGAAGATGTCGTCAGCGGCGAGGCAGGGCTCGTCGAGATCCTGTGGGACTGGCTCGAAGTCGCGGTTCAATCGTGACCGATGGGACCATTCGATGCTCGAGGGTCTCGCGGCGGTCAGCCGTGATGGTGGCGCCGTGATGCCCGCGTTTCAGCCGTTTCCGAAAACGGCTATCGTCGGGCGTGCGCGCCGCAACGCTGTCCAGGGCGGAGGTCCTCACCAGGTACCGTTGGACGGTGAATGCAGCCGATGTGCGACTCCTCAAAGACGGTGACCTCGAGACCCGCGAGGAAAATCTGCGGCAACTGCTCCTGCAGGCCGAGGACGGCGACACGTCCGCCAAGGAAATTCTGCGCGCGCTCGTTCGCGATTATCCCGAGTATCACCGGTCGCTCTACAGCCGGGCGTTGAACCGGGCGGAGGTCTTCGGTGACGATTCGCTGCGGGAACCCCTGCTCGCGTCACTCGCCGATACCCGCTACAACTGCCAGGCTTGGGCCGCGATGGGCTGTGCGGCTCTCGGCTTCCGTGACGCGGTCCCCGGCTTGGTCGCGATGCTGGACCACCCGCAAGACATTGCCCGTGACCAAGCGGTGATTGCCTTGGGCGCCCTCGGCGATGCCTCGGTCGTCCCAGCCCTCGCGCCTCTTCTGCAGGACTCGATCAGCGGAATGCGCGAACGCGCCGCCGAAGCGCTCGGCATGATCGGCGGCGACGCGGCACTGGCCGCCCTCTGGGACGAGTTCGAGAACCGCCGCTACTACCGCATCGGCTACATCGCCAGCGCACTGTCGCAATTCGCCCCCGACATCATCCCGAGCCTGATCGAGGCGGCCTCGAGCGATGACCCGGACAAGCGGTACTGGGCGGCCGTCGCGCTCGGTTCCACCGGCGACGACCGCGCTGTGCCCACACTGGAACAGCTGATGGCCGGCGATCGAGGCTCGACAGTCTTCGATGGCATGGTGAGCGTCGCCGCGAAGAAGGGCCTGCGGACACTGCGTCGCATCCAAGCGGCGATCGCCGCCCGCGAATCCTGACCGAAAGCGCTCAGTCCGGCGCGGAGCCCGGAAGGTGCGGGTCCATCCAGCGCAGCATCCGATCGACCGAATCCGCGCAGTCACCCTGGGCGCCGGACTCGGCCCACTCGATCAGCGCGGCGAAGGTGGCCGACTGGTAGGCGGTCGCGATGGCCCGGCAGATGGCCGCGGGGGAGCCGGGCAGTCGGCCGGCGAGATATCCCGACAGCGTGTCGATCCACGGCTGGTAGATCCGGGGAGCGGTCGCGACCAGTTCGGGCTCCGACGAGATCAGCCGCAGCCAGTCCGGGGCGAGCTCCTGGATCCGCGGATCGCGGGACACCGATTCGACGATCGCGGTTCTGACCACCACGGCGGGCAGTTCCTCGGTGACGGCGACGGCGAGTGCCTCGCGTAGCCGTTCCGTCGCGGGCGCGACGCCGATCCAGGCGATCTCGGATCGGGATGAGAAGTGCCGCAACAAGGTTCGTGTGCTGACCCCCGTGGCCTCGGCGAGATCGTTCCAGCCGGTGGTGGCGAACCCGCGGTCGGTCCACAGCCGCAGCGCGCCGACGGACACGGCTCCGGTGTCCAGCACAGAGGGACGGCCGGGGCGGCGGGGCTGGGTCACCGCGAAAGCCAAACAGTTTTGGCGAAGTGTGTCAATATCGGTGAGACCTCACCGAAACAGGAGAAACAGTATGGATTTCGTCAACTCGTCCGCGATCGTCACCGGCGGCGCGTCGGGCCTCGGCTTGGCGACCGTGCGGGAACTGCACGCCAAGGGCGCCAAGGTCGTCATCGTCGACCTCCCCTCGTCCGACGGTGCGGTGATCGCCAAGGAACTGGGCGATGGCGCGGCTTTCGCGGCCGCGGACGTGACCGATGAATCGGCGGTGGTCGCGGCGCTCGATGTCGCCGAGTCGCTGGCCCCGTTGCGGATCGCCGTGAACTGCGCCGGCATCGGCAACGCGATCAAGACGGTTGGCAAGAAGGGCGCGTTCCCGCTCGCCGACTTCACCAAGGTGATCAACGTCAACCTCATCGGCACGTTCAACGTGATCCGGCTGGCCGCTGAACGCATGTCGGGCAGCGACCCGGTCGGGGAGGAGCGGGGCGTCATCATCAACACCGCCTCCGTCGCCGCCTACGACGGCCAGATCGGCCAGGCCGCCTACTCCGCGTCCAAGGGCGGCATCGTCGGCATGACCCTGCCGATCGCGCGTGACCTGGCGAGCTTCAAGATCCGCGTCGTCACCATCGCGCCCGGCCTGTTCCGCACCCCGCTGTTCGAGACGCTGCCCGAGGAGGCGCTGCAGTCCCTCGGCGCCCAGGTGCCGCACCCCTCGCGACTGGGTCAGCCGAGCGAATTCGCCGCCTTGGCCCGCCACATCGTGGAGAACCCGATGCTCAACGGCGAGACCATCCGCCTCGACGGTGCCATCCGGATGGCACCGCGCTGAGTGGACACGACATCCCCTGGGAGTCTTCGGGTTCCAGGGGATTTTCGCGGAACTGCCTCAGGTCTCGATCGGTGTCTTTTCCTTGGGGATCACGGTGATCACCTCGACGTCCTGCCGCAGAGCTCGCACCAGCGCCCACATCATGAAGAACGCCAGTATGTGGAAGGGCAGGCCGGCGATGGTGATGATTTCTCGGAGCGCTTCCAACCCGGTACTGCCGGTGGTGGCCGCCAGGAGCGTGCCGCCGACCACGCCTTCGGTGATGGCCCAGAAGACGCGCTGCCGGGTCGGCGTTCCGGTTTCCTGCTCGCCGGAGCAGAGCATGTCGACCACGAGGGAGGCCGAGTCGGAGGAAGTGGTGAAGAAGATGACCACGATCAGCACCGAGAAGGCGACCATCAGTGTGGTCAAGGGGAAGTTCTCCAGGAAGGTGAACAGCGCGAACGGCGCGCCGCCGCCGGTGTCCATCACCTCCACCAGGCCGCCGCTGCCGTTGATCTCGATGTCGATCGCGGACAGTCCGAAGATCGAGAACCACACTATCGTGAACGCTGTCGGTGCCGCGAGCACGCCGATCACGAACTCACGGATGGTGCGGCCCTTGGAGATTCGGGCGACGAAGATGCCGACAAAGGGCGCCCACGTAATGGTCCACGCCCAGTAGAACACCGTCCAATCGCCCTGCCAGCCCCAGCTGCGATTCTCCAGCAGGTCGGCGTAACTGTCGTTCCAGAACGAGAGCCCGACCAATTCCCCCAGGTAGTTGCCGAAGGTCTCGAAGATCCCCCGGGCGAGGAACAGGGTGGAACCGGCCACGAAGACGAAGATCAGTAGTGCGATGGCCATCATGATGTTGAGGTTGGACAGGCGTTTGATGCCCTTGTCCAGGCCCACCGCGACCGACACCGTCGCAATGGCCGTCACCACCGCGATGATCGCGATCTGCGTGCCTTTGCTGACCGGGATCGAGTCACTCAGGTAGTTCAGCCCACTGTTGATCTGCAAGGTGCCGAGCCCGATCGAGGTGGCGACCCCGAACAGGGTGCCGAGCACCGCCAGGATATCGATCGCCTTCCCGATCGGTCCGTAGATCCGATCCCCGAGCAATGGATGAAAGGCCGAGCTCATGCGCATCGGCAGGCCGCGCCGGTAGATGAAGTAGGCGAACGCCAGGGCGGGCAGGCAGAAGATCGCCCAGGTGTGCAGGCCGAGGTGATAGAGCGAAAAGGCCATCGCGTCATCGGCTGCTTCGACCGATTCGGGAACCACACCTTCGCGGGGCGGGTCACCGAAGTGGGAGATCGGTTCGGCGACGCCCCAGAACATCAGCACGGTGCCGATACCCGCCGCGAACAACATTCCGAACCAGGAGAGGTTGCTGTACTCGGGTTTCGAGTCCTGCGCGCCGAGTCGCACATTGCCGTACTTGCTCATGGCGATCCAGAGCAGGAAAAGCAGCATGCCGGTGACGCTGAAGATGAAGAACCAACTGAGATTGGTGACGATCCAGTCCTTGGCTGCCTTGGAGCCGTCGTTGAGCGGTTTGGTGAACACGATCGCGGTGAAGACGAACAACGCGACCAACCCCGCCGACACGAAGAAGATATAAGGGTCGGTGCGTAAGCCGAATCCGGTGTAGACGGATCGCTGTCGTTTGGGCGGATCGACTCGAGGCACGGCCACCACTCCCCTTCGAGAGACGGGTCGGAAGTTCCCATCCGTGTCGATGATGATGGCATGGCGGAGTGCGTGGCGCGCGTGTGCCACGCGTTCGTAATGCAGGTGAAGTTGAGGCGTTGAGGTCCTGGTAGCGGATGTCACCCGATTCTCTCGTAGCGTGGTGCCATGGGCGAACGCATGGTGGTTATCGGCGCGGATGCGACGGGGATGTCGGCGGCGTCGCAGGCGCGGAGGCTGCGGGGTGTGGAGGAGCTCGAGATCGTGGTGTTCGAGAAGGGCAACCATGCCTCGTACTCGGCGTGCGGTATTCCGTACTGGGTCGCGGGGGATGTGGCCGAGGCCGACGACCTGATCGCGCGCTCGGCCACCGAACATCGGGCCCGTGACATCGATCTACGGCTGCGGACCGAGGTGACCGAGATCGACACGGTGCGCAAGCGGGTGCTGTCGCGTGATCTCGACAACGACGCCGAGGCTTGGACGAGTTACGACAAGCTCGTGCTCGCCACCGGGGCGACGCCGGTTCGTCCGCCACTGCCGGGCATCGACGCCGAGGGCGTCTACGGCGTGCAGACCCTCGATGACGGGCAGGCGCTCATCGAGGCGCTGGGGTCGGTGACCGGGCGAGCGGCCGTCGTGATCGGCGCCGGGTATATCGGTGTCGAGATGGCCGAAGCGTTGGTGCGCCGGGGATTCGAGGTCACGATGATCACCCGGTCCACCGAGCCCATGGCGACCTTGGACCCCGATATGGGCGCGCTGGTGCGCGAAGCCATGGTGGGGATGGGTATTCGGCTCGTCCGCGATTCTGAGGTGACCGGAATGCGCACCGCCTCGGACGGCCGCGTCTGCGCCGTGACGACGGCCGACAGGGAGTATCCGGCCGATATTGTCGTGCTCGGGATCGGCGTGCGACCAGCCACCGACCTCGCCCGCGACGCCGGGCTACCCCTGGGGGACAGCGGTGGCCTGCTCACCGACCTCGCGCAACGAGTGCGCGGACATGACGACATCTGGGCCGGTGGTGACTGTGTGGAGGTGCTGGATCTGGTGTCGGGCACGCTTGCCCACATTCCGCTCGGTACGCACGCCAACAAGCACGGGCAAGTGATCGGGACGGGTGTCGGCGGCGGCTACGCCACGTTCCCCGGTGTGGTCGGCACCGCGATGAGCAAAGTGTGTGACCTGGAGGTGGCACGAACCGGTTTGGGGGAGAAGGACGCTCAGCGCGCGGGGCTCCGTTTCCACGCCGTCACCATCGAATCCACCGGTCGGGCCGGGTATTTCCCCGGCGCGCAACCCATGGCGGTGAAGATGCTCGCCGAACGTCGCACCGGGCGGCTGCTCGGCGTACAGATCGTCGGACGTGACGGTGCCGCCAAACGGATCGATATCGCCGCGGTGGCACTCACCGCGCGAATGACAGTGGAGCAGGTCACGGCCCTCGACCTCGGCTACGCACCACCGTTTTCCCCGGTATGGGACCCCGTCCTGGTCGCCGCCCGTGCGGCTGTCCGTGCGGTGGCACTCGGTCTGTGATCGCCTCGCCTGCCTGGTTCGCCCCGATGCCGGAAGCATCGTCACCAGAAATGTGGCGTGAGATCCCAGGACTCGAATTCGGCGGTCAGTAGATCGCGCAGAACAGCGCGGGTGGGGAAGTGATCGGGATCGGCGCCGGTGACCGCGAGGGTGATGGTGTGGCCGTCGGTGGAGAAGGAGAGGTTTACGCCTACCTCTACCCGGCGGAACATGCTGGTGTCGTTGGCGCACACGACCGGGCGCATGAGAACTGCGGAGGCGTGGTGGCCCGCGAAAGCCGCTACGCCACTGGCGGTTTCGCCGAGGTTGGTGCACAGGCATTCCGGGGCCTTGGCGGTGCGGGCGAAGTGGCGCAGGACGAAGCGGGGCAGGATCATCTGCAACGGTTGCAGGTGTTGCAGGGCGGGTGTGGTGGCCGGGTCTCGGTAGGCGGTGGCGGCGCGTTTCACGGCGGAGCGGACGGCGGCGAGGTCGATACGTTCGCCGGCGCGGTAGGTGACCGAGATCGGCAAGCCGGTGGTGGCGTTGGCGCGGGGGTCGTCGACGGTGCGCATCGAGTGGGGGATGTCGACGCGGATGTCGGCGGTGTCGCCGACGCGTCCGCTGCGGCCGAGCAGGCCCGCGCCCAGGGCGATCAGCAGGCCGTTCGTTGTGCCGCGATGTCGGGCGGCGGCGGTGTTCCACTCGGCGAGATCGAGCTGGACCACCAGGTCCGCCGGTGCCCAGCGATCAGGAAGTGGGAGCGCGGGGAGGTCAGGGCGGGGGTTGCGGTCCGGCTCGGTGACACCGCGGGTGGCGATTGCCGCCCGGATCCCTTGCGCGACGGCGCGCAGTTGTCGGCACGCATCGGACACGTTCGCGCTCACCGAGTTCCGGGGTCGGGTGCCGACCAGCCGTCCCGAACCCGTGGCGAAGTCCGGATTCTCGTCGAGCCGAGCGAGCGCGTCGCCCACGGCGAACAACACCGCGCCGCCGTCGGATGCCACATGCGAGGTCACCAGCGACACCAGCGTCCCACCCGCCGTGGTCGGCGCCGCGGACAGCCGCCACACCTGTCCTGTCTCGGGGTCGAAGTCGACCCGGCTCTGGGCGAAATACCAGTCGAGGATCTCGTCGTCGGCGACGGGCACCGAATCCCAGCCCAGCGGAAGCGATTCCGTCGCGGGAAGCCAGTAGGGACGGGCGAACGGAACCCGGGTCGGTCGCACGCGCCGCGCCAGGAAACCCCGGGCCACATGGGCGTGGAAGCGGGCGAGCAACTCGGGGGCCAGGGGCTCGTCGAATCGCCAGGCGAGCTGATTGACCAGCGCGTTGCCGTAGAGGCTGTGCAGCTTGAGGAACAGGTCGTCGTCGGCGGTGAGCCGGTTGACCGCTACGGGCGCGGTGACGATGGGCGGGGCAGTGAGCGTCATCAGAACTCCTCAGCGTGCACGCAGGGTGCGGACGGTCAGTGGGGCGAAGACGGCGGCGATCACGAGCGAGGCCACCACCGACCAGAGAGCGTCGGCGCCGACGACACCGTCCTCGGCGAGCCCGCGCACCGCGGAAACCAGGTAGGACACCGGGTTGTAGTCGGAGACGTAGCGGAGCCAGGTCGGCATGGCCGACTCGGGCACCAGTGCGTTGGAAGCGAAACTCAGGAAGGTGAGCACCAGCATGGACATGCCCTGCACCGCAGCGGGTCTCGACACGGTGACCCCGATGAACGCGAACAGCCAGCTGATCGCGGTGGTGGCAAGGACGACGAGCACCGCACCGGCGACGAACCCGACCGGATGATCCGGGCGATAGCCCATCGAGAACCCGACGATCACCACCGTGGTGGCGGCGATGACATACCGGGTGGCCCCGGCCAGCAGCGCTCCGGCGACAGGAGCCGACCGGGCGATCGGCATGGCGACGAACCGATCGAAGACCCCGGACCGAATGTCCTCGGACAGTTGCACTCCGGTGGCGACCGACGACGTGAGCACGATCTGCACCAGCACGCCGGGGATCAGAATCGGCAGGTACGCCTGCATGCTGCCCGCGATGGCCGTGCCGAAGATGCTGCCGAACAGCAGCGGCCCCACGATCGGCAGCAGCAGCGCGTCGTAGAGCAACTGCGGGCTGTGTCGGAAGGTGAGCAGCCCTCGCCACGCCATCATCAGTGACTGGAACAGCGAGGCACGCAGGCTGACATGGGTGATCCGGGGGCGGCGGTCGATCGTCGGGGGCGTGGTGTGCTCGACGGCGATCTCGGTGATGATGGCGGTCATAGTGGCCTCGGTCTTTCGGATCAGGCGGCGACGCGGTCGGTGCCGGTCAGAGCGAGGAATACTTCGTTGAGATCGGGACGGTCGACAGCGAAACCGCGCAGCTCGATGTCGGCGGTGCGGCAGGCGGCGACGATATCGGCGGCGGTGCCCGCATCGGCGAGCGCGACGGTGAGCATGCCCGCCGACGAGCCTTCGGGCGCCTCGCCGGTGAGCCCGATGACGATGGCCTCCGCACGGGCGGATTGGGCGGCATCAGCGAGTTCCAGGCGCAGTACCTGGTCGCCGATGGAGGACTTCAGCTCCGCCGCGGTGCCCTCGGCGACGATCGTCCCGCGGTCGATGACAGCGATCCGGTCGGCCAACGCGTCGGCTTCCTCGAGGTACTGCGTGGTGAGCAGGACGGTCGCGCCACGGGCGACGAGTCGCCGGATCACGCCCCACATCTTGTCGCGGGTGTGCGGGTCGAGGCCGGTGGTCGGCTCGTCGAGGAAGATCAGCGGCGGATCGGTGATCAGCGTCGCCGCCAGATCGAGCCGCCGCCGCATACCGCCGGAGAACTGGTTCACCGGCCGGTCGGTGACCTTCGACAGTTCGAACTCTTCCAGGAGCTCGACGCTGCGGCGCGCGGCATCACGGCGGGAAAGCCCGAGCAGGCGGCCGAACAGCCGCAAATTCTCACCGGCGGTCAGGGTTTCGTCGACCGAGGCGTACTGGCCGGTGAGCCCGATCATCGAGCGCACGGCGGTCGCCTCGCGCGCGATGTCGTAGCCGAAGATCTCGGCGGTGCCGCGATCGGGGCGGACCAGGGTCGCGAGCATGCGGACCGTGGTGGTCTTGCCCGCGCCGTTGGGGCCGAGCAGGGCGAAAACGGTACCCGCCGCGACGGTGAGGTCGACGCTGCCCACGGCGGTGAAATCGCCGTAGGACTTGCCGAGACCGGTGGTGCGGATGGCGATATCGGTGTTCACGGTTGCCTCCCGGCGCAATGGAGCAGGTCAGGGGTGAGCGTGGAACCCACGAGTGCCTCGACGGCATCGGCGGCTCGCTCGACACCGTCGGTGGCGAAACCGGCGGCACAGGTCGCCGCGCGCTGGACCACGTCGGGACGCGAGATCAGATCGAGCAGTGCCTCGAGGCGGTCGCCGGTCAGCTTCTTCGCGGGAATCGTGGCCGCGAGACCGAGTCGGCGCAAGGCCTGGCCCCAGTAGGGCTGATCGGCCTGAACCGAGCAGATCACCTGCGGCACACCGGCTCTCAACGCGGCGGCCGTTGTCCCGGCGCCGCCGTGATGCACGGCCGCGACGCACCGAGGCAGCACCCGGGCGTGATCGACCTGACCGACGATCGCGACGGCATCCTCGAATCCCGGACCGATCGAGGCCCACCCCGACGCGAGCAACAGCCGACGACCTCGCCGGGCACACACCTCGCGCAGGGTCGCGACGAACGCGGCCGGATCGCCGACATCCATGGAGCCGAATCCGACGTAGATCGGCGCGCTTGCTTCATCCAGCCACGAGTCCAGAGTCGGTGACGGCAGCCGGAGATCGGAAACGGCTGTGTCATCGAATGATTCGACCACGCGTTCATCGACGGCCTCGACGAACGACGGCGTGCGATCATCGTGCATTCCGACAGTGATGGGCTCGGCACCCTCTGCGCTGGTGAGGAATCCGTTGCGATCCAGCGGAAACCCGACGAACGGCCCTGGTAACTGCTCGTCCACACCGGGGAACAGCCGCGGGTCGTAGGCCTGAATTCGCACGCTCGCGACATTCGGGCCGGCGGCGACGGGCAGGACCGGGGCAAGGGCAGCCGCTCGTGCGCGGGCCAGCACCGACCAACCCCCTCGGTGCACGAACCCGGGAAGGCGGGCCGCCCAGCGCGCCGGTACCACCGGCACGACGCTGTTCGGCTGGATCGGGAAGAAATGCACGGCCGCGAACGGTAGGCCGACCGCCCGCGCCACCGACTCGGCGACCTCCTCGCCCGCCATCCCCGCGACCACCACATCGTGTCCGGGTGCCAGTGCGCGCAGGTCCGCGAGTTGCTCGGGCACACCCCGCCGCTGCAGGTCGAACAATGCCCGCAATCGGGTGCGCGGATCGCGGCTGGCGAACCGCCGGTCGGTGCGCTGCGCGTGCAGCAGGTCGGCGGTGTCGCGGCCGAACGGCACCGCGGGGACTCCGTGGTCACGGGCGAAGACGACGAGGTTCGGCGCCAGCGCCAACGTCACGTCGTGACCGCGCTCGCGCAGCGAACGAGCCAGGAGGATGCCGGGTTGCGCGTCTCCTCGGCTGCCGGTGAACGCCAACAGTGCCCGCACCGGCTCACCCCGCCTGCACGGCGAGACGCAGTGCGTCCGCTCCCACGTCTCGTGGCTCGGTAGGCGTGGGCACTTCCCCCGGTCCAGCCGGCGCGATCGCCGACATCGAGGGATGCCCGCCGACCGACGTGTCCGCGTGCGCTGTGGCGGTGATCGAGATCAGTGCCTGCCCGAACGCGGTCAGGAACTCGTCCATCACCTCGGCGGGAAACCCCGCGGGGTACCGGGTCGACACATACAGCCCGTCGGCCGCCCGCACGACCCACAGGAACACCTCGTCGGACGAGTACGACTCCGCGCGCAGAGTCCGCCCGCGCAGGTCGGCGACCAGCTCATACCCGGGCAGCACGCGGATATCGAGGAAGGAGATGCCGAATCGCGGTGTTTCGGCGACCTCGAGCAGGTCGAGCACGCGTGACCAGGAGGCGTCGTTGGCGCTGCGCGATCGACGCAGCGCGGTGCGCGCGAGATCCATGGCTTCGGTGATGCCGACGCCGGGTTGCAGGGCGATATCGACCGGCACCACATTGACGAACCAGCCCATCGACTCCATCCAGCGCAGATCCGGCCGGGTCGCGATCGGCATCACGGTACGCATCCGGTCCGTGCCGAATCGCTGCTGATTGGCCACGGCCAATGCCGCGAACACAGCTACCGACGTCCGGTGGCGCACCTGGTCGAGGACCGCCTCGACGTGCTCGAGTTCGGCGAGATCGAGCAGCCGGCGCGACACACTGGGCTGCGGCAGATCCGCGGGGGCGGGCCGCTGAGCATGCGGGGCGAAGCGCGGCATCGCACCGTCGGCGAGGAATTCGCGCCAGGTGGCCACCGCGGGGGAGTCCGCGTCCAGCTCGGCCGCTCTCGCCCGTTCCAGCACGGCGAAGTCGGCCGCGCTGCCGAAAGTGACCGACTCGCGTGCCTGGGCACCCGCGATGACCTCGCGGTAGAGGGTGCGCAGCTCGAGGATCAGGATGGCCTGGGAGTAGGCGTCCATCACGGAGTGGTCGGCGGCGACGAGGACCGTGAAATCACTGGTGTCGGCGTGCTCGACTGTGGCGGCGAGGCAGTGCGGCCACACCAGCGGCGACAAACGCTGTTCGAAGGTGTCGCGGAGGAATTCGTTGATCCGGGCGCCGTCGGTGAGTCCGGCTACGGGCCGTTCGGCGATGTCGACGGCGGCGGGTGCGCCGACGAGCCTGCGCGATTCGCCGGCTGTCGCGGTGGTCACGGTGGTGCGCAGGCCCTCGTGCCTGGTGTGCCAGCGTCGCAGCGTCTCGCGCCAGGCGGACCTGTCGAGCGGGGCGTCCATTTCGAAAACGGTCCCGATCCAGCGACCGCGACCGGGCAGCGGATCGGCGGGATCGACGCTCGCGCAGTAACCGGCGTGCACGCTGGTCAGCGGACGATCGTCGGGCCGCCACGCGGCGGCGGCGAGTTCGGGCGTCCACATCGACAGAGTGCCCGAACGGATTTCGAATTCGGACAGGTGGGTGTATTCCATGACCGGTTCACCTCGTGACGAATGCATGCCGGAAGCGGCGGAAGGATGGGATTCGGGAGAACACCGCACTGTGTCACCTGACGTGTCGAACTTCAGCGGTAATCATTTCCGTGAAGCCTCGGCGAGATCGATCGTATATGTGAGGCTGCTGAGAAAAATATGGTGACGGGCATCACGGTTTTGATGAACAAAAGTCCGCCGCCTGCTGCTTTTGGTCATCGCTCGCCGGGTTGTCTTGTCCTGCATCGGGGTTCGAAATGGCTACATCGGGGTACGTGATCGTCCGCCGATATTTTGTTCATTCCGGATGGGACGATCCCTGTATGCACCGTCACAGTGTCGGTGGATGGTCGTCCGTATGCGTTTCCCTCGCGTTCACCTGTCGCAATTCATATATGTCGTTCGTTATATGTCGACTGGCGCATTCGAGAATTGTGGTCGGACGTTTCCGCCGGCGAAATCCGGAGATCGGTGTGGCGTCGTTGTCGGAGACCAGCGCGGGCGTGGTCATCTGTCCGTTATCACAACGTTGCTCACTCGGTGCCGGTTGCTAGGGTGAAGGTGCGAAGTGTTCGTTCGAATGTGAAGGAAGTCAATGGGAAGCACTGCCCTCGACATCATGGCGTTGGTCCTCAACCGCGTCACCGAGTTCTGGAACTGGATGGCGACCGGATCGTCGGGATTCCCGCCGCTGTGATCGGCTGACAGCGCATGCTGTCTGTGAAACCCCCGAAGGCCGTTGGCTTTCGGGGGTTTCGTCGTTCTTCGTGGTCAGGAGTCGCCGTAGGGTGGGCTGATGACGACGATTGTTCCGGTGCCACGGCGGTGGTCGGTGGCGATGGGGGTCACTACCGGCACGGCGATCGTGGCGATGGCGATCATGTTCGCTGTCGATGCGACGCACATCAACGTTCTCGGGTGGGTGCTCGCGGTGGTGATGCTGCTGGCTTGCGGGCTGTCCTGGATGATTCTGGCGCCGATCGGGTGTGCTCGGTATCGACGATTTCGAACCGTCGTCGCCGCGCCGGTGGTGGTGATCGTCGGGTTGGGGTCGGTGTGGTTCGGAGTGCCGGAGAAAGTGGGCTGGTGGTTGTCGGCAGGGTCGATGACCGCGGCCGCGCAACGTTGCCAGAGCTCCGAAGGGGGATGGTTCGGTGTCATTCGGACCATCGGTGTCAGACCCGCCGACGGCGGGTGCCAGGTCGCCATCGACAGCCTGGCGATCGTCGGCGGATTCGCCTACTTCCCGCCGGGTACAGAGCCGCCCGATCACGGTGGTGCGGGATATGAGCCCGTGTACACGCCCTACGACGGGAATTGGTACCGATTCGCGGTGTCGATGCACGAACACCCCTGACCGCGAGCCGAGCGCCCGATTCGTGTCGGACCCCGGCGTTACCGTTGTGGCACAACCCGAGTCGAGGGAGGGTGGCGATGGCCGAGAATGTGCGAGAACGTGCGCAGCGCCCGGAGGATCTGAGCCGGCTGGTGGTCGAGCGGTTGAATGTCGGTGACGTGGACGGCCTCGTCGAGTTGTACGAGTCCGAGGCGGTGCTCGCACTGCCGGACGGGGTCGTCGCGACCGGGGTCGAGGAGATCAGAGCCGCGTACACACGACTGATCGCCGACCGACCGGTGTTCCAGCCCGGTCGCCAGTCGCCCGCTCTCCGTGCGGGCGATCTGGCACTGACGTCGTCGCGTCTGCCCGGGGGCGCCGGTGCGACCGTCGAGGTGGCCCGCAGGCAACCCGACGGGAGTTGGCGCTGGATCCTGGATCAACCCAACGCGCCATGGGTAGCGAGCGAACAGGCCACGGCCGAGTAGCCGAACGTGCCCGGCTGATCAGTTCGGGTTCAGGCCGCTCGCGAGCACGACCACGACCTTGTCGTCGGTCACCTCGCTGACCCGCACATCCATGCCGTTGCTGGCCTGCGACTGGCCGACGGGGACGGTGACCTGCTGGCCGCCGATACTCAGGGTGACCATGTCACCGTTCACGGCGACGAGTTCCGCCTCGATCCCCAGGACCGAAGCTTTGGCGCTCACCCCGCGGTCGAAGGTGACGGTGCAACCGCTCACGGTGCATTCGGAGGTGGTGCCGGGTCCGGTCATGGTGCACGCGGAGACAGCGAGGGGAAGCAGGAGGGCGAACGCGGAAAGCGTGATCAGCCGTCGAACAGGCATGGCTGTCAGTGTAGGGCGTCGATGACACAACGGAACGGTCTCGCCGAGTTCCTCGCCGATCACAGCGGGAATACCGTCGCTGTGAGGTAACCGGCATCGCGAGCATCGGTGCCGATCGTGTCGGGTGGACGACCGGTCGACCGGTGATCACCGGCGGGTCGGCCGAGATCGGAAGGTGGCGCACCATGATCGCGAGCGAAATGACTGTTGCCAGCCGCTGGTGGTGGCGTCCGGGCTGGACCCCGGGTCGTTCGTTCTACGACTGGCAGATCGCGCCGACCCAGCCGGTTGCCGACAAACTGGTGGAGATCTTCGCCCCCACGCTCGCGCGCCTGCCCGGTTTCGACCAGGTGGACGCCGCCCGGCTGCGGATCGGCGTGCAGGGTGTCGGGTTCGCCGACGGGGTCAAGGGCGTTCACCTGGCGGCCCTGGTGGCCGGCGCGCGCGAGTTGCTCGCCGAGCTCTCGCCGTTCCAGCTCGCCTTCGGGCCGCCCGAGGTCACGACCGAGTCGATCCGGCTGCCGATCACCGTCTCGGACCAACTGCTCCGACTGCGAGCGGACCTCACCGACGTCCTCACCGACGTGTGGATCCGGGAGCGGATCCCCGAATTCGGCGAGCCGCTGCGCCCCTACCTGGCTGTGGCCCACGCGACCGAACCGACGCCGGTGCACGAGATTCGCGCCGCGCTCGACGAGGACGGGTTCGCCGACTTCGCCCTCGACGACACGGTCTGCGCCGTCTCCATGGTCGAATTGCAGTGCGAGAACGGGCGATACGACTGGGCCGACATCAACACCGCCGAGCTGTTGGGCGCCCCGGATCCGGTCGTCGAACGGAGCGTGTTCGACGATCCACTGTTCGGTCCGTTGCGACACCCATCGTGGCCCGCGTTCAGGAGCTGAGCCGCCGACACTTCGTTCGCCCGGTGTGCGCGGCCCGATCGGGTCAGTCGAGGTTCGTCGACTCGACGGCGCCGCAGACCCGGATCACGCCGGCGTCCAGGTCGACGTCGAGGCGAGGTTCGTGGGATTGACCGTCGCTGTCGCCGCTGCCCTCGTTCTGCAGCTTCTTGCCCGGAAACAACTCGCCCATGATGCCCACGACTCCACGATAGTCGCGGTGGCGACCGGCGTGCAGGCACCTCCGGGCAGGCTCTACTCGAGGAGTTCGGTCTCGAGCATTTCGACGATGCGGTCGAGGAGAGCTTCGAGGCGGGCTTCGATACCCGCGCCGTTGCGCGCCGACACGGTCAGCTCGGTGTGGCCGTCGAACTCGGTCAGCCCGAACAGCAGGGGCATGGCGACGCTGTGCTGGGGCAGGACGAACAGTCCGGTCGGGCGGAAGCCGGGAACGGCGAGTTCCTCGGCGGTGAAGCGACCCATGTGGGACACGGTGGCGGAGGCCAGATTTCGGCCGAAGCGGGCACCGAACCAGTTCGTGGTGCGGAGCACGCCACGGTTGACCAGGTCGGGAACCAGCGCGACTTTGGTGTTCGCCAATTGATTCAGCTCGCGCCGTTCGCGCAGTCCCGCCTTGATCTGGTCTTTGACCACGGCCCAGTCGTGGCCGGGTTCGATATCGAGGAACAGTGGTAGCGCGAGGTTGGCGGTGGAACGCAGCGCGGGGTCGTGGCGGCGGAGGTCGACCGGCATCATGATGCGCGAGGTGCCCGGCGTTTCGGCAGCCAACAAGGCGCAGACCCTGGCCAACGCGCCGGCACGGGTGGTCTCGATGCGGCGATGACGAAGCAGATGAGGTGCGAGATCGCGGCGCTGCCGACCTCGGCCGACAGCGGCTCGGTAGCGTGGCACCATCGGGGTCGGTTTGCCGGGAGCGCCCACTCGCGTGACGAGCTCCTGGTCGGCGATCGGGTCGGGGTGGGGGACGGGCTGCTCGCCACGCAGTGCGCGCAGCACATTCGTCGCCCACGCCACCATGCCGATACCGTCCATCACGCCGTGGAAGACACGGAAGATCAGCGTCGTCGGCGCGCCGGTGAGCAGCAGCACCTCGACGGTGGCATCGGGTGTCGGCCCGATCGCGCTGGTGAGAACGGGATCGGACTCGAGGGCGGGGTAGCTCAGCCGGTGGTCGTGCACCAACCGCACGGCCGGGGTGATCCCGCTGTCGATCCACTCGGCGCCGTGCCGCCGCAGTCGCGCGCCGGGAGTAGCGGCCGCGGCCGTGGATACCGCCTGGCGCAATGCTTCCAGGTCTATGTTGCCCTCACCGGGAACCACCAGCTGCATGAGGAAGGGCGGTGCCAGCTCGCGCATCGGAAAGTACATGCGCTCGGTGGTCGATATCGGCCGACGGAAAACGTTGCTGCCGTTCATGATTGCCTTCTGCGAGTCGGTGCTTACGGGTGCGCGGTCGCGTTGGACTACCGCAGGTCTTCGGCGAGTACTTCGATGCCGCCCTGGTGGTCGAGCCAGGTCAGGAAACCGGCGAGACCGGTGTCGCGATCCACGACGGGCTCGTAGCCGAGATCGTGGCGAGCCGCCCCGATGTCGTAGGTGGCGGTGCGCGTCATCAACGCCACGGCGTAGCGCGACAGCGGAGGTGACCACCGATTCGCCACCGCCGGTATACGCCACACGGTTTCGACGGCCGCGACCACAGCGGCCAGGACGCGAGGGTTCGGACGGCGGGTGGGCGCCCGGTACCCCAGCCGGGTGGCGACCTCGCCGAGGAATCCCCAGACGTCGGTCTTTTCGGCATCGGCGATGAAGTAGGCCTTGCCGCCCACCGCGTCCGCGGTCACCGCCAGCAGGCAGGCGTGCACGATGTTGTCCACGTGGCAGAGCGAGGCCTCGACGACGCGACCGTTGGACAGATCGGGGAGGGAACCAGCGGCCGTCCGATCCAGCAGCCGAACGATGGGCCCCGATCGGTCCCCTGCTCCCCAGATCGCTCTCGGTCGCAGCGCCACTGTCGTGAATTCCGTTGTGTCAGCGGCGAGTACGGCACGCTCGGCCGCTGCCTTGGTTTCGGAGTAGTGGTTGAGCCAGCGGCGCGGATACGGCAGCGATTCGTCGACGTCGACTTGATCGCCGCCGTCTCGTTCCATCAGGGCACTCGGACTCGAGATGAAGACGAACCGACCCGCGCCGCCGCGCCGCGCCGCGTCGAGGAGCAGTTCGGTGGCACGGACGTTCTCGGTCCAGAATTTGTCCCTGGTGCCGCGTTCGTCGACCCGTGCGGCGCTGTGGATCACCGTGTCCACGCCGCTGGTGGCCCTGCTCAGTGAGGCCGCGTCGGCGAGATCACCGTAGACGACGGTGACGTGCGCGGCGGCGGGGCCGAGGTCGTCGAGAATGCTGGTGCGCCGCACCAGGATCGAGACCTCGTGGGTCCCCTCGGCGACCAGCGCGCGCACAATCGCGCCGCCGAGGAATCCGGACGCGCCGGTGACCAGGATTTTCATCGTCGCGAGTCCAGTCGTTTCGTGGCCCAGAGGGCGAGTTGTTCGCGGCCGATTTTGGCGTTGTGCCGGATATCGACCGGGAATCGCGGGTGCACGAGGAACTCGGCGATCGGGGTGAGAGTGTCGAATTCGGCAGCGCGCGTGCGCAATCGGGTGAGCGTGGCCGTGGCGTCGGCGCCGGGTTCGAGCTCCACACACAGGACGGGCCGCTGTGCTCCGGAAGCGCCGACTCCCACGAGTGCCGTGCGCGCGACACCGCTCACGGCGTTGAAGACCTGTTCGACCTGCACGGTGAACATGGGGCCGTGTGCGGTCGTGATCCGTTGACTCTTGCGTCCGCAGAACCAGATTCGGCCCTGCTCGTCGAGCCGGCCCAGGTCGCCGGTGCGATGCCAGATCTGCTCGCCGTCGGTGATCTTGCCCGCGGTGTTGGCCTGCGGGGGCCAGTAGTAGCGCGTGCTCACATTCGGGCCGGCCACCACGATCTCGCCGACCTCCCGTGGGCCGAGTTCTTCGGCGTCGGCCCAGGTCGCGACGGGGTCGTCGGTGATGGCGAGCAGCCGGACACGCACGCGATCGGTGGGTCGGCCGATGCAGGTGCCCTCACCGTTCTCGGCTCGCTCGACCAGACCGTCGAGCAACTCGCGCGATTCGATCGTCGACATGGGCAGCGCCTCGGTGGAGCCGTACCCGGCGTAGATCTCGACGTCGGGCCGCAGGACCTCGCGCAGCCCGGCCACACACCAGTGCGGGACGGGAGCACCACCGGAGAAGACGCTGGCCAGGGACTCCATCTGGACCGGATGCGCGCGCAGCCGCTCCAACAGTGGAATGAGCACCGCGGGCGAGGCGAACAGGGTGCGTATACCGAAACGCTGGATCGCATCGACGACGTGGGCCGGATCGGTGGAGCCGACCTTGCTCGGGATCAGCGGCGGCAGCACGCACCGCGACCCGAGCAACAAGTCGAGAACACCGACCAACGGCAACGTCACCAGCGAGGTGTCCGGCGGCGTGTTCCCGCGGGCGGCGTGCACCTGCTCCACCATGGCGGCGAGATTGCCGTGCGACAGCTCCACGGCCTTGGCGGGACCGGTACTGCCCGTGGTGAAGCCGATGATCAGCAACTCGTCCGGGTCGGCGGGCACCCGCTCCGGTACAGCGGCGGCGGGGGTGCGGCGCCACGAATCGAGCGTCGGCCCACCCCAGAACCAGCGACGTCCTACGGTCAGCGTGGTGCGCACTCGGCGGAAGCTGCGCGCGAACAGCACCCGTAGGGCGTGCGCCTGCGGGATTCCGATGAACGCTTCCGCTTCGACGGCGCGTAGGCAGTGCACCATGCGGCGCACGCCCATACCCGGGTCGATCACGACCGGAACGGCGCCGATCTTCAACAGCGCGAACAGGATCGCGTACAACTGCGGGCTCGGCAGCACGAGCACGATGGTCCGGGTGCCGCTGCCGACTCCGGCGTCGACGAGGTGTTCGGCGATCGCATCGGACCAGCGATCGAGGTCGCGGTAGGTGATGTGGCGGTAGTCGGGGAGCCCGTCCGCGGTGGTGCCGTCGGGATAGATGACCGCCTCGCGATCGGGCTCGTCGCGGGCGAGTGCCCGGAAGTGATCGATGGTCTGCCAGTAGGTCGCTCTCGTCACGCGGAGGTCTCCGCGGGCAGGCGATACAGCGTCGCGGCGGCGGACGGGCCGGCGCCCGCCGCGACGAACAGCACATGGGTGTAGCCGGCGAGGGTCCCCTCGGCGCTCGCGCGCGCATAGGCCAGCGGCAGCGACGCGGTGTGCGGGTCGCCGTCGGTCAGGTCGGGCACTCGCACCGCGTCCCGGTCGATTCCCAGGGCGTCGGCGAGGCGCTCGGGAAAGTGCGGGCTCGGGGTCGACGCGATCAACGCGACGAAGGCGCCCTCGAAGTCGGCGAGCGCGGACGTCGCGACTTCGGTGGCCACCGTGAGGATTCGGTCCTCGAAGTCGGATTCGCGTTCGACCGTCATCAACGTGCGGCCGACCGCGCCCATGCTGGCCGTGTCGACGTAAGCCCGGCCCGCGGGTGTGCCGGGTGCGGTCGCGGTGTGGACGGGGCCGAAGCCCTCGGGACCGTCGACCTGTTCGAGCAGCAGCGCGGCACCCGCGGTGGCGTAAGGGAAATCGGCGTCGGCGCTCGACCGGGCCAACGAGGGATGGGTGTCGCCGGCCACGATCAGCACGTGCTCGGTGCCGCCGGTCGTCAACACCGAGCCTGCCACCTGAACCGCGTTGACGACGCCCACCGCACCGTTCATCAGGTCGAAGGAGAATGTCCGCGGATCGGTTTTGGCGTAATCGAGCCCGATGCCCGCTGCCTTCTGGATCAGCGCGGCCACCGCAGGCTCGACAGTGTTCGAGTCGCGGAAGACGCCGGTGTTGATCAGCACGCCGACCTGGTCGGGGCGGACACCGCCTTGCTCGAGGCACTGTCGTGCGGCGCGCCCGCTGTGTTCGACGATGCTGTGGGTGTCGGTCGAGTTGCTGGTTCCGGTGGATCGGATACGGATGCCCATGGCGAAACCTCAGACCTTCAGGGAGGAGATGGTGGCGGACAGAAAACCGGCGACGACCCCGGAGGCGGCCGGAACCATGAGCAGCTTCGATCCCGCGGCGATGTTGTCGTCGGCGAGCTGGTCGTGCAGCACTATGAAATGTGATGTGGTCGAAGTGTTTCCGTACTTCTCGATCACATTGAGGTCCGGGGGCATCTCGGCGCCGAATTCACGGGCGGCCACCGCGTTGATGTACGGCACGGCGGCGGCGCCGAACTGGTGATGGATGATGTAGTCGAACTGCTCACCGGCGAAGTCGCGGCCCTGCTGTTCGAGGAAGGTGCCCTGGGCGTCGGGCCAGAGCAGGAACCGCGCTTCGTTGTGCATCTTGCGGTTATCGGTGTAGAGCGCGACGCCCGACGACTTGTCGCTGGGCATGCCCAGGCACAGGTGCGAATGCTCGGCGGCGGTGAGCAATTCGACGTAATGGATCTTGTCGGCGTCGTCGACGGCGCGGTCCAGCACGACCGCGCATCCGGAGTCGCCGACCGACAGCGAGGCGAACTGCAGGTCGTATTTCTCGGAGATCTCGTTCACCGCGGTCTCGGCGATCGGGGTGATCGCCTCGCCGCTGACCACCATGCCGTTGCGCACCACACCGGAGCGGATCATCCGATCGAGAATGTAGGTGCCGGTGAGCATTCCGGCGCACGCGTTGGAGACATCGAAAGTGATGGCCCGCTCGGCGCCGAGGGTCTTGGCGATCGTCGACGCGAACGACGGTTCCATGAACATGCGGGTGCCGTCGTTGCTGCGGGTGATCGAGCAGGAGATGATCACCTCCAGCTCGCCCGGGGCGTAGCGCGAGCGTGCCAGGCAGTCCCGCGCGGCGTTGACGGCCAGGGTGAACGAATCCTCGACCGACTCCGGGCGGGTGTCGCGCACGCGGCGTTCTTTCACGCCGGTGATGCGTTCCAGATCGAACGACGGTGGCGTTTCGAGCCGGGAGATCAATTCGGTGGTGGTCAATATGTTCGACGGAAGATATGCCCCGATGGATTCGAAACGCGAATATGACACGTGTGCTCCCGGATGCGGTCGAAGAATGGTTTTCCGGACGATTCTCGATCGCCGGTGGAATGGACCCTACCGGGCTCCGAGACGCACCGCGTGCAGTGATCCGGCGCACTGTTCGACGCGACTACGTAGGTGCTACATGGTGTTTCGGCAATGTCGGCAATCTGGTCAGCACGCGCGGATCACCTGTACACGGGCCTTCTCGTAGGCATCGGCAAGGGCCCGGCTATCGATCGGACCGGCTGCGCCGCGGCAATGCGCGCCAACGAACCGGGGCCCGCACAGTGAGTGACCTCACGATCGTTTACACCGTCGAATGAATTGCGGGCCGAGTGGGTTTGTTTTCGGAGCGCAACTGTTCTCGTGAAGTTTGTCGGTCGGACCAACTCTCCAGGCCGACCACGCGAGCCAGCCGCCGATGCGAATCCCATCGCGCGTCTCGATCGAACGTGCTGGTGTGGACGAGGATTTCGTCGGCGTCGGTGCGGCTCACCAGGTTTTCCACTGCTTCGGCCACCTGGTCCTCGGTGCCGTGGATCTGACTGCCGAGTGACCGCTCGAACAGCTGTCGCTGACGGTCGGTCATCGATGCCGGATCGATGTCGGCGGGCGGGATCAACGGGAGGAATTCGCCGTGTGTGCGCGAGTGGGCACTCGACCACGCCTCGGGGAACAGCAGGTGGTGCGCCTGCTCGGTCGAGTCGGCGATCACCACCGCCGCGGAGACGATCACATACGGTCGGGTGGTCCGCGCGGAGGGCCGGAACAGGGTGCGGTAGCGCTCGATCGACTCCACCATCGCCTGCGTGCCCGCGATCGGGGCGATCACCAGGGGCAGCCCGAACCGTGCGGCGCGCTCGGCCCCGGAACCGGTGGCGAGCAGAAACGCCGGGACCTCGACGCCTTCCGCCGAGCCCGCGTGGACGCCGGCTCGTCCCGTCCCGAAATATGCGAGGAGCTCGGTCAGTCGCGCGTCGAAGTCGTCGGCGTCGTCGAGGCCGTGGCCGAGCGCGCGCCGCACGCCGTCGGTGAACCCGACCGACCGACCCAGGCCCATGTCGACGCGTCCGGGAAACAACGAGGCGAGTACGCCGAACTGCTCGGCGACGACCAGTGGCTGGTGATTGGGCAGCATCACGCCGCCGGTGCCGACGCGGATCCGCGAGGTGGCCGCCGCGACCGCCGCTGCCAACACGGTGGGCGCCGTCCCGGCGACGCCGGGAACACTGTGATGTTCGGCGACCCAGAACCGGTGGTAGCCCCATCGCTCGGCGAGTTTCGCGAACGCGACCGTCTCGCGCAGCGCGTCGGCGTGGGTCTGCCCGCGCCGTACGCGTGAGCGGTCCAGGATCGAGAAGCGAACCGATTCGAGTGCCATATCAGTAGTCAACGTCGGGGACGCGCTCCGATTCCTCGGCGGTGACACGCGGGGGGAGATCTTCGCAAGATTGGACCGGTACCAACCCTGGACCAACCTTGCGTCACCATAGTGGCCAGCGAGCATGATCAACCGTCGAGAATCTGCGAGGAGTGCACTATGGTTCGACATCCCCACGGCCGCAAGGTAGATCATCGCCACCGCGCGGTCGAGGCCAGCGACGATGCCCTGCGCGTGCTGCGGCTGCTACTCGAAATGCACGGCCCGGTGGTGTTGTATCTCGCACCCGATGCCGACGGGTACACGCCGATCTGCGTGCGGCGCAGCGAGTTCCGTCCCGGCCCGGGCGATGTACTGGCCGGGCAGTCGGCATGGCACACGCAGTTGTGGATGGCGGATCGGTTTCATGTCGGGCTCGACGACATCGACGTGCGGATCGAGGTGCGCAACCGCCCGCAGCGAGGGTCGGCTTCGCTGGAGGCGGCGTGCGGGTTCCGGTTCGCGCTGCGTATCGACAAAATCGACGAAGCTGCCGGGTTCGTCGAGGAAGCGTCCTAGTCCGTCACCAGAACCGTGGAGTCAGACCCCAGTCGGCGAACTCGGCGGCCAGTAGGTCGCGCAGAGCCGCACGGGTGGGGAATCGGTCGGGGTCGCCACCGGTGACCACGAGGGTCACGGTGTCGTCATCGCAGGAGAAGGCGAGGTTGACGCCGACCTCTACCTGACGGAACAACTCGACCGGGCCGGGATTGACCACCGGGCGCATGATCACGTCGCGGGCGCGGTGCGCGCCGAGGACCGCGATGTTCTGCGCGGTGCGACCCATATTGGTGCACAAGCACTCCGGTGCCTTGGCGGTGCGGGCGAACTTGTGCAGCACCACCTTGGGCAACAGCATCTGCACCGGTTGCAGGTGCTGGATCGGTGGGATGGTCGCGGGATCGCGGTAGGCGAGACCAGCGGCCTTGAGGGCGGCGCGGACCGCGGGCAGATCGGCGCGTTCGCCCGCGCGGTAGCCGACGCTGATCGGCAGCCCGGTGGTGGCGTTGGCGCGCGGGTCGTCGGCCTCGCGCATCGAGTGCGGAATGTCGACGCGGACCTCGGCGCCGTCGGCGATGCGCCCACTACGGCCCAGCAGTCCGACAGCGACGCCGATCAGCAAGCCGTTGGTGGTTCCGCCGTGCGCGGCCGCGACGGCGTCCCATTCGGCGAGATCGAGCTGGACAATGGACTCCGCGGCCTGCCAGGTCTCGGCATGCGGCAACCGCGGTGCGGCCGGACGCGGATTGCGGGCCGGTTCACTGACACCGCGGGATCGGCGTGCCGCACGCACACCGCGCACGACGGCGCCGAGTTGGCCGCGGGCATCGGCGAGATCGGCGGCCACACGGCCCGGGCCGGCCACCGGGCCGACGAGCCTGCCCGCGCTCGCCCCACGGTCGGGGCTCTGCCCGCGGTTGAGCCGATCGAGGGAGTCGACGATCGCGTGCATCATGGCGCCGCCGTCGCAGGCGACGTGTGAGGCGACCAGCGTGACCACGGTGCCGCCGGACTCGATCGGCGCGCCCGCGAGTTGCCAGACCAGTCCGCGCTCGGGGTCGAATTCGACGGCGGCCTGTTCGAGGAACCAGTCGAGGATCCGGTCCTCGGCGACCGGTGTGTCCGACCAGCGCAGCGGCAAAGACTCGGTGGCGGGCTCCCAGTGCGCGCGGGCGATCGGGAACCGGGTGGTGCGGACCCGCCGCGCGATGAATCCCGTCGCCAGATGCGCGTGCCAGTCCGCGAGCAGGTCCCGGCTCAGCGCGGTGTCGAAACGGTAGGCCAGCTGGTTGACCAGGGCGTTCGGGTAGAGGCTGTGCAGTTTGAAGAACAGGTCGTCGTCGGCGGTGATCCGGTTGAGTTCGGTGGTCGCCGCGACGGCGGGGGAGATGACAGTCATCGAAGGACTCCTAACGGGCGGCGACGCGGCAGGTTGCCCAGCTGCGCAGGGCCGGAAACGAAGGCGCGGGTACGCCTATCGGGAACGGAGAGTGCGCACGGTCAGCGGCGCGAACACGGCCACCACGACCACCGAGGCGACCAGCGACCACCAGGCATCCGCGCCGACGGTGCCCTCCCCTGCGAGGGTGCGTACCGCGGAGACCAGGTAGGACACCGGATTCAGGTCGGAGACGTGCCGCATCCAGGTGGGCATGGCCTCCTCGGGCACCAGGGCGTTGGAGGCGAACCCGAGGAAGGTGAGCACCAGCATGGACATGCCCTGTACGGCGGCGGGGCGCGCGATGGTGGCACCGATGAAGGCGAACAGCCAGCTGATGGCGGTGGTGGCGAACACGACCAGGACCGCACCGGCCAGGAAACCGGCGGTGTGCTCGGGTCGGTAGCCCATGCAGAACCCGACGATCACCACGGTGGTCGCGGCGATCAGGTAGCGCACCGCCCCAGCTAGCAACGCCCCGGCAACCGGTGCGGAGCGGGCGATGGGCATGGCGACGAAGCGGTCGAAGACACCGGAATGGATGTCCTCGGACAGTTGCACGCCGGTGGCGACCGAGGAGGTGAGCACGATCTGGACCAGCACGCCGGGGATCATGATCGGCAGATAGGCCGTCATGCTGCCCGCGATGGCAGTACCGAAGATGCTGCCGAACAGCACCGGGCCGACGATCGGGAGCAGGATGGCGTCGTAGAGCAGTTGCGGGCTGTGCCGGAACGTGAGCAGTCCGCGCCAGGCCATCATCAACGAATGCCGCAGGGCCGCGAGCGGACTGACCCGGGTCACGCGGGGGGCGCGCACCACGTGTGCCGGTTTCTCGGTGGTGAGTGTCATGGCGGTACTCGAACTTTCGCGAAGGGTGCTCATGCCGCGTCCGTGGTGCGGGTGTGTCCGGTCAGCGACAGGAACACCTCGTTGAGGTCGGGTCGGTCCACAGCGAAGCCGCGCAGCGTGACGCCCTCGTCGTGACAGGCGGCGACGATCTCGGCGCCGCGGGTGACATCGTGCAACGTGACCGTCAACGTCCCCGTCGACGAGCCTTCCGGCACGTCGCCGGTGATCTCCTGGATCAGTGCCTCGGCCCGGCGCAGGTGGGCGGTGTCGGGGATGTCCAGGCGCAGCACTTGCTCGCCGATGGAGGACTTGAGCTCGGCGGGGGTGCCGTCGGCGACGAGCGTGCCACGGTCGATGACCGCGATCCGGTCGGCGAGCGCGTCGGCTTCCTCCAGGTACTGGGTGGTGAGCAGCACGGTGGCGCCGCGCTCGACCAGGCCACGCACGATGCCCCACATGCGGTCGCGGGTATGCGGATCGAGGCCGGTGGTCGGCTCGTCGAGGAAGATCAGCGGGGGCACCGTGATCAGCGTGGCGGCCAGATCGAGGCGTCGTCGCATGCCTCCGGAGAAGGCGCTGACGCTGCGGCGGGAAACGGCTGTCAGTTCGAATTCCGCGAGGAGTTCATCGGCCCGGGCAGCGGCTTCGCGGCGCGAGAGGCCGAGCAGGCGACCGAACAGGCGCAGATTCTCACCGGCGGTGAGGGTTTCGTCGACGGAGGCGTATTGACCGGTGAGCCCGATCATCGAGCGCACCGCGGTCGCTTCGCGCACGACGTCGTAGCCGAACACCTCGGCGCTGCCCCGGTCCGGTCGCAGCAGTGTCGCGAGCATGCGCACGGTGGTGGTCTTGCCCGCGCCGTTGGGGCCGAGCATGGCGAACACCGATCCGGCCGTGATACTGAGGTCGACGCTGCCGACGGCGGTGAAATCGCCGTAGGACTTGCCGAGCCCGCTGGTACGGACGGCGATCTCGGTGCTCACTGCGGCCTCCCGGCATGGCTGGAAACAGGACTCGGGAACGACAGGGGGACAAGGCATTCCACCTCGTCGACGGCAGCGGCGACGCCCCTGTCGGCGAACCGGGCGGCATAGGCACCGGCACGGGCCACCACATTCGGGTCGGCGACCAGGTCCAGCAGCGCGGTGAGCTTGTTCTCGTCGAGGTCGGCGGCGCGCGCGGTGCCTGCCACCCCGAGCTCGGCCAGTGCGCGGCCCCAGTAGGGCTGATCGGCCTGGACCGCGCAGATCACTTGGGGAACACCGGCTCTCAGCGCCGCGGCAGTGGTCCCCGCGCCACCGTGGTGCACCGCGGCGACACACCGCGGGAACACCGACGCGTGGTCGACCTGATCGACGATCGCCATCTCGGGCGAGAGGAGTGGCTCGATGCCCGCCCACCCGGCGGCCAGCAGCAGCCTGCGACCGCGGCGGGCGCAGACCGTGCGCAGCATCGCCACCAGCGCGGCCGGATCATCGACCGCCATCGAGCCGAAGCCCACATAGATCGGCGCCGAACCGGCGTCGAGCCACGAGGCCAGCGCGGGATCGGCCGGGGTGCTGAGGAACCCGTCGCCGTCGACGGCGAACCCGGTCACCGGATGCCGATCCGGCAGTTCGGCGGCCAGCCCGGGAAACAGGTCGATGTCGTAGGCCTGAATCGACACCCGGGCGGGCAGTGGGTGTTCGACGATCCCGAATTCCGACAGTGGCTGTTCCAGCGCGGCATCACGGGCCCAGCGAAGGCTCGACCAGATCCGCCGATTGAGGGCCTTGGGAATCCGCGCGCCCCACGCGGTGGGCACCACCGGCACCGACCGATTCGGGTGGATCGGAAAGAAGTGCACTGCGGCCAACGGCAATCCGACCCGCCGGGCGGCCTTCTCGGCCGCTTCCTCGCCCGCCATCCCGGTGACGACGACATCGTGACCGGGTGCGAGAACCAGGAGGTCACGCACCGCTTCGGTCACCCCGCGCCGCTGGAGATCCAGCACCGCACGCATCCGCTGACGCGGATTCGGGCTGCGGAAACGATGGTCGTCGTGCTGGGTGCGCAGCAGTTCGGCACTGTCGCGGCCGAAACCGACAGCGGCGATGCCGTGCGAGGTGGCGAAGTCGACGAGATTGGGCGAGAGCGCGAGCGTCACCGAGTGGCCGCGAGCCAGCAGCTCGCGGGCCAGGAGGATGCCGGGTTGAGCGTCGCCCCGGCTCCCGGTGAAGGCCAGCAGTGCACGCATGCTCAGCCCGCGCTCAGTGCTGCCGCGGTGTCGGTGACCGGTACGGTCGCGTCCGCCGTCATGGTCACCGAGTACATCGCCCTGGCGAACTCGGTGAGGAAGCGCTCCATGACCTCACCGGGCAGGCCCGCGGGATGGCGGGTGGAGACATAGAGGCCGTCTGGGCCGCGCACGACCCAGAAGTACACCTCCTCGGTGGAGTACGACACCGCCCGCAATGTGCGTCCGCGCAGGTCGGCGACCAGTTCGTAGTCCGGCAGCATTCGGATGTCGAGGAAGGACGCGCCGTAGGTGGGGCCCTCTACCGCACCGACCATCGCCAGCGAACGACCCCAGGAGGCGTCGTTACACAGATGGGCACGCTTGAGTGCGGCCCGGGTTTCGGTCAACGCCACGGTCATGTCCGCACCCGGCGGCAGGGTGACGTCGACCGGGACGACATTGACGAACCAGCCCATCGACTCGAGCCAGCTGAGGTCGGGCCGGGTCGCGATCGGCATGACCGTGCGGAACCGGTTGTCGCCGAAGGTTTCGCGGGAGGCCATCGCCAACGCGGCGAACACGGTCACCGAGAGGCGGTGCTTCATCCGATCCAGCGCCGCCTCGACTTCCTCGAGCTGCTCGATGCCGAGCAGGGTGCGCGAGACGCTGGGCTGGGCGTGCTCGCCGTCGAGCACGGCGACCTGATCCGCGGCGAAGCGGGGCATGGGAGAGCCCGGCGCTCCGAGGAATTCGCGCCAGACGGCGACGGCGGGGGAGTCGGGGGCCAGTTCCTCGGCGGCCGCGCGTTCGATGACGGCGTAGTCGGCGGGGCTGCCGAAGGTGGCCGAGTCGCGGATCTCGCCGCCGGTGGTGACAGCGGTGTAGAGGGTGCGCAGCTCGAGAATGAGCACGGCCTGGGAATAGGCGTCGAGCACCGAGTGATCGGCGCCGACCAGGACGGTGAAATCGTCGGTGTCGTGGGCGATCGTGGCCACCAGCAGATGCGGCCACGTCAGTGCCGACAGGCGCAACTCCAGTGCGTCGCAGAGATACTCGTTGATCTCGTCGCCGTCGGTCAGATCGGTGACCGCGGCGCCGGTGACGCGCACGGTCCCGGGGGCGGCGGTCACGCGGTGGTAGCCGCCGTCGCCGGTGGGGGCAACGGTGGTGCGGAAGCCTTCGTGCCGGTCGTGCCACAGCCGCAGGGTCGTGGCCCACGCGGTGGCGTCGAGGGGGGCGTCCATCTCGAAGATCGTGCCGATCCAACGGCCGCGACCGGGACGGGCGTCGTCGGGATCGAGGAAGCCGAGGTACTGCTCGTGGACGCTGGCGAGGGGGCGTTCGTCGTCGCGCCAGGCGTCGGGGGAGGTGAGTTCGGGAGTCCAGATCACCAGGTCGCCGCAGCGGATCCGGAATTCGGAGAGGTGGGTGTATTCCATGGCGGGTACCTCATGGGAGTGCAAGCCGAAAACGGCGCGAAGGGGATTCGGTGATCGCGGGCGCGTCACCGGGTGTTGCTCTGGATCCCGCACCGGACGTAGCTGGCGAACCCTGGGCTATCCCGAGTCTATAACTCTGAGAGTTTTCTGAAATATTACTTCTTCACAACTGGCAGGTGTGAAGAAGATCACTTTCAGATTTGTTCTGGATCACAACCTAAACCAGGTGGCTTTGGAGTAGAGGGGTTTTGATTCAGATCAGCGAACAGGACCCGGCCGGGACCGTGCCGTACAGGACGGGACCCGACAGGCCCGGCGCCTCGGCCTGCGGTGGCCGTGTGCGGAACCCGTAGTAGCTGTCGCCGACTCGGGGGAGGCGCGCCGCCGGTCAGCGGGTGAGGAGCTCCGACTCGGGAACTGTCGCCTCGACCGGTAGTCGGAGGTCGACGATCAGGCCGATCAGCCCGATCGACACACAGAGCGCCGACACGGTGATCGCGATCGGGTGGCTGTCGCCCGCCAGGGACCCGGCCAGCACCACGGTCGAGATCGTGCCGGGGGCCGAACCGGCCACCGTGGCGACGAGATACGGGGCGACCCGCACCGACGACAGTCCGCAGCAGTAGTTGACGATCGAGAAGGGCGCCAGCGGGATCAAGCGCAGGGCGGCCACCGCGAGCCAACCGCGGCGGGCCAGCCGGTCATCGACCGCCCGCACCGCCGGGTGCGTGAGGTGTTCGGCGACCCGGTCGCGGCCGAGTGCACGAACTCCGAGCAGGGCCACGGTCGCGCTCACCGCGGTGGCCGCCATGGCGAGGACCGAACCGAGGATCGGACCGAACAGCACGCCGCTGCTGACGGTGAGCACGGTGCGCGGGACGGGTGCCACGGCGACCACCGCATAGAAGAGGAAGAACACCAGTGGCAGCAGCGGCCCGGCACCACCGGCCCACTCGCGAATCTGCTGCGGGCCCGGCAACGGAACCATCATCGCCACCACGAACAGCGCGGCGAGCCCGGCCATGGCGATGAGCAGGCGCGGGGAACGGATCATGCGGGACACCCGGGTCAGCGTACCGGCCGGTAGGGGATGGCCCGAGTGGGCGGACACCCTGTCACAGATAGCATCATGAGGGAACCGGACACATCCTGGTTCGCTGTGGGCCCGCTTGTGGGATTTCACGGATCGACAGCACACCGGGGTGCGGTCGTCGAATGGAAGAGAGAACAGCAGCTATGCCGAATGGTTCAGAGTCCGGGGCGGGGCTCGCACCGGATCCGGTGCCCGAGTACGCCGCCTGGCGCAAGGGCGTGGCGGGTGTGCTGGCGAAAGCGCGGCGGGTCGATGCTTCCGAGCTCCCTGCCGAACCGGAACATCTGCTCGACGAGACCACCTATGACGGGCTCACGATCGCCCCGCTCTACACCCGCCGTGACGAGCTGCCGGAACAGCCGCTGCCCGGCGCCTTCCCCTATGTCCGCGGTGGCGATGCCACGCGCGACCCGCAGCGCGGCTGGTTCGTCGGTGCGTTCGCCGGTGAGGACGACGCCGAGGCCACCAACCGGGTGATCCTGACCGGTCTCGAGAACGGGGTGAGCGCCGTCGCGCTCGGTGCGGGCCCCTACGGCGTTGCCGTCGACGACATCGCGATCGCACTGCGCGGGCTGCTGTTCGAGCTGGCTCCGCTGACGTTGGTCGCCGGCGCGGCTGCCGGTACCGCCGCCGAGCGGGTGTTCGAGGTGCTCGACGGGTACTCGATCGACGATCGCGCGCAGATCCGGGTCGGTCTCGGCGCCGCCCCGCTGACCAGCGCTTTCACCGGTGCCGAAGACCTCGACCAGGCCGCGGCCGTCGCACTGGCCGTGCGCGCGATCGCCCGACCCGAGACCGTGCGCGCGATCACGGTGGACGGCATCGCCTTCCACAACGCGGGTGCCGCCGACGCACAGGAAGTGGGCGCCGCCGTCGCCGCCGGTCTGGCCTATCTGCGCCTGCTGACCGGTGCCGGGGTCGACATCGCCGACGCGTTCGGCCAGGTCGAGTTCCGCTTCGCGGCCACCGACGACCAATTCGCCACCATCGCGAAGTTCCGCGCGGCCCGGCGCCTGTGGGCCCGAGTGGCGCAGGTCTGCGGTGCTCCCGCTTTCGGTGCCGCTCCGCAACACGCTGTCACCTCCGCCGCCATGATGACCCAGCGTGACCCCTGGGTGAACCTGTTGCGTACCACGCTCGCCGCGTTCGGCGCGGGCGTCGGCGGCGCCGATTCGGTGACCGTGCTGCCCTTCGACGCGGCCCTGCCCGCGGGCGAACTCGGTGTGTCGACGACGTTCTCCCAGCGCCTGGCGCGCAACACCCAACTGCTGCTGCTCGAGGAATCTCGCCTCGGGCACGTCCAGGACCCGGCCGCCGGCTCCTGGTATGTCGACAGTTTGACCGACGAACTCGCCGCCAAGGCATGGGAGTTCATGCAGGAGCTCGAGACGGCGGGCGGCTACGTCGCCGCGCTCGACGCCGGGGTGCTCGCGGCCCGGATCGCCGAGACCGCCGCCACCCGCGCCGCCGATGTCGCCCATCGCCGGACCGCGGTGACCGGCGTCAACGAGTTCCCGAACCTCGCCGAGCCCCCGCTGTCGGAGCAGGCACGGGAACCGGGCCCGAACGCGCGCTACGGCGCCGCCTTCGAAGCGCTGCGCAACCGTTCCGACGCCTACCTGGCTGCCAACGGCGCGCGCCCCAAGGCGCTGATCGTGCCGCTGGGCCCGGTCGCCGAACACAACGCGCGCACCATCTTCACCGCGAACGTGCTGGCGTCGGGCGGCATCGAGTCCGTCAACCCCGGTCCGCTCACCGTCGACGCGATCGCTACCGCCGCGGTGGAATCCGGTGCGCGCATCGCGGTCCTGTGCGGTGCGGACAAGCGCTACGGCGAACAGGCCGGCGCCGCGACCGACGCCCTGCGCGCCGCCGGAATCGAGACCGTACTGCTGGCCGGACCGGAGAAGTCGGTGGCGCAATACAGCGGGACGCAGCGTCCCGACGGGTACCTGGCCCTGCGCATCGACGCGGTCGCGGTGCTGTCGCAGCTGCTGGAGAAGGTGGGAGCCTGATGACCACATCCGATATCGAGCACCGCATCGGCAGCTTCGCCGAGGTGCCGCTCACCGAGCACGCGCCCGCGGCGGCCGACGTCGACGCCGAGCAGGTGAGCGCGTTCGTGGCCGATGCCGCGACGGCCAACCACACGACTCCCGAGCAGCTGGTCTGGTCGACCCCGGAGGGCATCGACGTGGCGCCGGTGTTCACCAAGGCCGATCGGGATGCGGTTGTCGCGCAGGGCTATCCCCTCGACACCGTGCCCGGCGTCGCGCCGTTCCTTCGTGGGCCGTACCCGACCATGTACGTGAACCAGCCGTGGACGATCCGCCAGTACGCGGGCTTCTCCACCGCCGCGGACTCCAACGCCTTCTACCGCCGCAATCTGCAAGCGGGCCAGAAGGGGCTCTCGGTCGCCTTCGACCTCGCCACCCACCGCGGCTACGACTCCGACCACCCCCGCGTCCAGGGTGACGTCGGCATGGCCGGTGTCGCGATCGACTCCATCCTGGACATGCGTCAGCTCTTCGACCAGATCCCGCTGGATCAGGTGTCGGTGTCGATGACCATGAACGGTGCGGTGCTGCCGATCCTGGCGCTCTATGTCGTCGCCGCCGAAGAACAGGGCGTGACGCCCGACCAGCTGGCCGGAACCATTCAGAACGACATTCTGAAAGAGTTCATGGTCCGCAACACCTACATCTACCCGCCCAAGCCCTCGATGCGGATCATCTCCGACATCTTCGCCTTCACCAGCGCGAAGATGCCGAAGTTCAACTCGATCTCCATCTCGGGTTACCACATCCAAGAGGCCGGTGCGACAGCCGATCTGGAGCTGGCCTACACCCTCGCCGACGGGGTGGAGTACATCCGCGCCGGTATCGCCGCCGGCATGGATGTCGACAAGTTCGCGCCGCGCCTGTCGTTCTTCTGGGCCATCGGCATGAACTTCTTCATGGAGGTCGCCAAGCTGCGCGCCGGGCGTCTGCTGTGGAGCGAGCTGGTGTCGAAGTTCGAACCCCAGAGCGCGAAATCGCTGTCGCTGCGCACACATTCGCAGACCTCGGGCTGGTCGCTGACCGCGCAGGACGCCTACAACAATGTGGCGCGCACCTGCATCGAGGCGATGGCCGCGACCCAGGGTCACACCCAGTCGCTGCACACCAACGCACTCGACGAGGCGCTGGCCCTGCCGACGGACTTCTCCGCCCGCATCGCCCGCAACACCCAGTTGCTCATCCAGCAGGAATCCAACACCACCCGCCCGATCGACCCGTGGGGCGGCTCGTACTACGTCGAGTGGCTCACCCACCAGCTCGCCGAGCGGGCGCGCGCCCACATCGCCGAGGTCGAAGCGCACGGCGGGATGGCACAGGCGATTTCGGAGGGCATTCCGAAGCTGCGCATCGAAGAGGCCGCCGCGCGGACCCAGGCGCGCATCGACACCGGGCAGCAGCCGGTGATCGGTGTCAACAAGTACCAGGTGGAAGAGGACCACGCGGTCGAGGTTCTCAAGGTGGAGAACTCGCGGGTGCGTGCCGAGCAGATCGAGAAGCTGCGAGGGCTTCGCGCCGAACGGGATTCGGCCGCTGTGGAGCGGGCGCTGGCCGAATTGACCCGTGCGGCAGCGTCTTCCGAGGGCGGCATGGAGAACAACCTGCTCGCGCTCGCCATCGACGCCGCGCGCGCCAAGGCCACCGTCGGTGAGATCTCCGACGCGCTGGAGAAGGTGTACGGCCGTCATCAGGCCGAAATCCGTACCCTGTCCGGTGTGTACCGTGACGAAGCAGGCAAGGCCTCCAACATCGGCGCCGCCATCGCGCTGGTCGAGGAGTTCGGCGAGGCCGAGGGGCGCCGTCCCCGCATCCTGGTCGCCAAGATGGGCCAGGACGGTCACGACCGCGGCCAGAAGGTGATCGCGACCGCGTTCGCCGACCTCGGCATGGACGTCGACGTGGGTCCGCTGTTCCAGACGCCCGAAGAGGTGGCTCGCCAGGCGGCCGACAACGACGTGCACATCGTCGGCGTGTCCTCGCTGGCCGCCGGTCACCTCACCCTGGTGCCCGCCTTGCGGCAGGCGCTGGCCGAGGTCGGTCGTCCCGACATCATGGTCATCGTCGGCGGCGTGATCCCGCCCGGTGACTTCGACGAGCTCTACGAGGCCGGTGCGGCGGCGATCTTCCCGCCCGGCACCGTCATCGCCGACGCGGCCATCGACCTGCTGAAGAAGCTGGGCGCCGCACTCGGGCACGAGATCGGCGGCGGCGCACAGGCATGAGCGGTCAGCGCCCGGAGGCGGTAACCGGCGTAGCCACTGAGGGCGCCCGAGCCTGCCGTATCGGAACAGTATGAGCGACGCCGCACACGTAGCCGGGGGTGCCGACGCGCACCCTCGGCTCGGGACCACCGCGGGCGTCGGTTCGCCCCGTAACGAAGGCCGCACCGCTGCGGGTGTTCGCCGGACGATCGACGTGGACGCGCTCGCCGAGGAGATCAAGGCCGGGCAGCGGTCGGCGCTGGCCCGCGCGATCACCCTGGTCGAATCCACCCGCTCCGATCATCGGGAGCTGGCTCAGCAGTTGTTGCTAGGGGTGGCCGCGGAACCGGGCAGTGTCGTGTCGAACCGGGTCGGGATCACCGGCGTCCCCGGCGTCGGCAAGTCCACGTTCATCGACGCGCTCGGCATGTACCTGCTCGGCAAGGGGCATCGGGTCGCTGTTCTCGCGGTGGATCCGTCGTCGACCCGTACCGGCGGTTCGATCCTCGGGGACAAGACGCGCATGGCGCGATTGTCCTTGGAAGCCGACGCGTTCATCCGGCCGTCGCCGACCGCGGGCACCCTCGGCGGCGTCGCCAAGGCGACCCGCGAAACGATCGTGCTCTTGGAAGCCGCCGGATACGACGTGATCCTCGTGGAAACCGTCGGCGTCGGCCAGTCCGAGGTGACCGTCGCCAATATGGTCGACGTGTTCTGCTTCCTCACCCTGGCCCGCACCGGAGATCAGTTGCAGGGCATCAAGAAAGGCGTGCTCGAACTCGCCGAACTCGTGGCGGTCAACAAGGCCGACGGCAAACACGAGATCGAGGCCAAAGGCGCCGCTCGCGAGCTGGCGGGCGCACTGCGCCTGATCCACCCGCACGACGCGCTGTGGAAACCACCGGTACTCACCATGAGCGGCCTGGAGGGCGTCGGCCTCGAGAAGTTCTGGGACACCGTCCTCGATCATCGGCGGGTGCTCACCGAGGCGGGCGAATTCGCCGAGAAGCGGCGCCGCCAGCAGGTCGACTGGACCTGGACCATGGTCCACGACCAGATCCTGCGTCGCCTCGCCGACAATCCGAACGTGAAAGATGTTCGCGCGCAAGTGGAGTCGGCTGTCCGCGTGGGCACCCTCACGCCGGCCCTCGCGGCCGAGGAGATCCTGAGCGCGTTCGACGCTTGATCGGTGGCGTGTCGTCGCGGCCGGTTGCGGTTGCGGCGGTACTCGGTGAGCGACCCCTTGGTCACGCACCGCGCTTCGCGTGGCATTTTTCGGTAGTCGACGCGATTTCAACCGAACGAAGGGTTGCGCGAAGTGCCGCGACCGTGAATACTTAGGCATGTGCCTAAGTATTCACCCGACGAACCGGATGGAGGGCTCGACAGTGTCTTCCGGGCTCTGGCCGATCCGACTCGTCGCGCGATCGTCGAACGGCTGTCGCGTGGGCCCGCATCGGTGTCGGATCTCGCCGCACCGTTCGAGGTCGCGCTTCCGACGATCGTGCAGCACTTGAAAGCGCTGGAGGCCGGTCGGCTCGTCAGCTCGGCCAAGATCGGCCGCGTGCGCACCTACCAGCTGATGCCGGATGCCTTCGCCACGGCGACGGACTGGCTGCACCGCCAACGTCCGCCGGCGCAGCGACAGGTGGACCGGCTCACGGCACTACTCGTGGAATCGACCGACAAACCAGAGGGAGAAGAACAATGACCGACACGGTGACCCGCTCCATCGCTCACGCCCAGTTCACCATCGAGCGCGAGGTGCCCGTCGCGCCCGCCGTCGTTTTCCAGGCTTTCGCCGACCCCACGGTGAAAGCGAAGTGGTTCGGCGGCGAAGAAGGCTGGGAACAGGGTGAGGTCTCGGTCGACTTCGAGGTCGGCGGCCGCGAGATCAACGAAGGCACCTTCGAGAAGAAGATGACCTCCCGATTCGTGGCGACCTACACCGACATCGTCGACAACGAACGCCTCGTCTACACCTACGACATGTGGTTGAACGGATCCCATATCTCCACCTCGGTGGCCACCTGGGAATTCGAACCCACCACCACCGGCACCAAGCTCACCCTCGTCGAATTCGGTGCTCACCTCGACGGTTTCGACACCGGCGCCCAGCGCGAGGCAGGCACTCGCGACCTCGTCGACGCCCTGGTGAACTACCTCGTCGCACAGGCGTGAGCATCTCGGCCGGGCGGCGGCTCAGGTGACCGTCATGGTGACGATCGCCGGCGTGGTCGGCCCGGCCGAACCACCGGCGGGTTCGACGGTCACCGCGAGAGTGTCGGCTCGGTCGACAGCGGTGACGACCGAAGCCTGACCGTCCATCACCGCCACCGATTGCGGTGTGCCCGCGTGTATCAGCCACAGCTGGTACGCGCGATCGGCGGGCAGCGCGGGCAGGTCGTGCATCGACACCGCGGCCGCCCCGAGTTCCCGCGACAGGTACACCGTCATCGCGCCGCCACCGGTGACGGGGACCGAGGACTCCTGGCTGTCGGGCTGGTCGAGCACCTGCTGCGCGGTGACCGTGCCCGGACCGTCGTCGGCGCGCTCGATCACCACCGCGATGCCGACCCCGGCGCCGACCGCCACGATCGCGGCGGCGGCGACGGCCAGCCATCGAAGCTGCCACCGATTGCCCGCGGCGCCGCGCACCGTGAGCGGCCGCGCCGGTGGATCCTGCTGGTCCAGTGCGCGCATCAGTGCCGCTTCGAGTCGCGCCGGCGGTGCGACGGAATCGAACACTGTCAGCTCCGCCATCGTCTCCTGGATGCGGCATACTGCGGTCTGGAATTCGGCCACCCGCTCGGGACCCGCGGCCTCGAGCCATTGGTCGAGTGCCAATCGCTGCGCGGGTTCCATCGCGTCGATGGCGTACGGGTAGGCCTCGTCGATCCACGACCAGGGGGTCCGCCGATCGGTGTCGCTCATCGGGGGGTCCCTCCGGTCAAGCAGTTCTCGAGCCTTTTCAAGCCGTCTTTGATCCGGCTCTTCACCGTCGGCAACGGCACCGCCAAGGTCTCGGAGACCTCGACGTAGGTGCGGCCACCGTAGTAGGCCATCGCCACCGCTTCGCGTTGGAGGTCGGTCATGGTCTGCAGGCAGTCCAGCACCGCCTGCTCGTCCAGGCGCTGGGTGACCTCCTCGGCCACGATGTCGTGGTCGCGCCCGAGGTGTGCGTGGCCGAACACGAGGTCGCGGCGGGTGGCCGACTGCTCGGTCCGCACCCGGTCGACCGCGCGCCGGTGGGTCAGCATCAGCAGCCAGCCGATCGGGCTGGCCTTGGCCGAGTCGTACTGTCCGGCCAGCGACCAGACCTGGAGGAACACCTCCTGGGCGATGTCCTCGGCGGCACCGTGGTTGCGCACGATGCGCAGCGCGAGCCCGAACACCCGGGGGCTGGCCGCACGGTAGAACTCGGCGAACGCCGTCCGATCGCCCGCCGCGATGTCGTCCAGCAGGATGACCAGCCGGGCCTGGGCGGCGTGGTCGCGCCCGGCGCCCACGGGGCAGGAGGCCGCCTGCTCGGTGACGGCCCGCAGGTGGATCGGTGCGGAGCCCGGCCGGGTCGTCATCGTGTGGTCCCTGCTCGTTTCAGCATGAGAGGGGGTTCGGCCCGCCCTCGGGTTCGGATGGGTGGCGACGTTGTTGCCGTCGCCACGGGGCTCGGCCGACTCGGTGGCGCGGACTGTCGGCGATCGCCGTCGATGGTCGTCGCCACGCTAGCTGCCCACACAGTCGATGACCGGCGCGGGATATTCGGCCGGGTCGATGTTCGCGCGCCACGGACGGTGGATACTCGCGCCGGGCAGGTGCGCCAACTCGGGCAGCCACCGTCGCACGTAGACGCCATCGGGGTCGTAGCGGTCGGCCTGGCGCAAGGGGTTCAGTACCCGGTTGGGTCGGGTATCGGTGCCGGTGCCGGCCACCCACTGCCAGTTGAGCTGGTTGTTCGCGAGGTCGGCGTCGACGAGCCAGCGCAGGAAGTGCGCCGCACCGACCCGCCAGTCCTGATGCAGCGATTTCGCGAGGAAGCTGGCCGCGATCAAGCGCGCACGCCCCGGCATCCAGCCCTCGGCGCGCAGTTGCCGCATGCCCGCGTCGACGATCGGGTAGCCGGTGCGTCCGTCGCGCCACGCGTCGATGGCCTTTTCGTCCTCGGGGCCCGCGGTCACCCGGGTGCGATAGTCCGACCAGGCGGCATCGGGACGAGCGGCGAGCACCTGGTGGTGGAAGTCGCGCCAGGCCAACTGTCGGGCGAAGGCGAGTCCGCCGTCGGTCGCTGTATCGACCCTGTTCACCACTTCGGTGGGGGACAAGCACCCGAAATGGAGGTAGGGCGAGAGCCGGGAGGTGGCGTCGGCGGCGAGATCGTCGTTGTCGCGGGCGTAGTCGACGATCGGGCCGTCGAGCCAGTCGCGCAGTAGCGCACGCCCGGCGGACTCCCCGCCCACCCGCAACCGTGGTGACGGCTCCCCGGCACCGAGATCCTCCGGCCGAGGCAGGGGCGCACTGCGGATCGACGGCACCGACAGCGACCGGGGCGCCGGGAGCGGGGCGCGGTGATGGGCCGCACTCCAGCGCCGGAAGTAGGGGGTGAAGACGGCGAAGTGATCACGCCCGGTCGACGGGGTGAGCTCGGAGGACGTGGCTGTGACGGAACCGGAATGGCAGTGCACGGTCGTGTCGGAGATCCGGCGCAGAGCCTGCTCGCGCCTTCTGCTGTAGCGGCTCACGTCCTCGGCCAGGTGCACGCTCGCGGCGTCGGTCTCCCGCACCACGCGGTCGACCTCGTCGACCACCGAGCCGCGGCGCACGACGAGCGCACCGCCGACCGCGCGCAGTTCCTTGTCGAGATCGGTCAGCGCGGCGGCCAGGAAGTGCGCGCGATTGGGCGGGCAGCGGTCGGGCACCAGCGCCTCGTCGACGACGAACAACGGCACCACCTGGTCGGCTTCGCGGGCGGCCGCGGTGAGCACCGGATTGTCGTGGACGCGCAGGTCACGGGTGAACAGCGCGATAGCGACGCTCATCGTGCGCAGAGGGGCAGCACACCCGTGCGTCCGCCGGTGGTGGGCGAGGTGAGATAGATGCACGGGTCCTGGCCCGCGGTCACGATCGCCTCGTCGATCTGCTGCCAGGTGGCGTCGTCCAGAGCCGGGGTGCGCGAGAGGACGAAACCGGAGAGCCTGCTCGGGGAAGTGACCAGGGCCCACGAATAGTCCGGGCCGAGCGCGGTGACGATGTAGTTGGTCGGTCCCTCACGGCCGTCCTGGCCGGGGACGCCGGGGAAGCTCACGTGCAGCTGCGCGTTCGTGGCCGGGTCGTTCACCGTCGCTGTGCCGCGGATCTCGTCTACGCCGCCGTTCCAGGTGTGGCAGCGGTTGTGGACCGCGATGTCGCCTCGGGGGTCGAGGGTGTAGGTCGCGGTGGTGTCGCGCGCGCAATTGAGGTTGAACACCTGCGGGACCGCCGCGAGCTGATTCCAGGTGCCGAGATAGCGGTCGAGCTCGAGGTTCGGCACCGGCGCCGGTGGTTCGGCGGCTGCGGTGCCGGCGCCGCTGACGGTGAGTCCGACGGCGATCAGCAGGGCGGTGGTCCACGGGCCGAGTCGGGTGCGCACAGGAAACTCCTCGCGGTAGACGATGTTCCCCCAGGCTAGCAGTAAATGATGCACTATTGATGCATGAGAAGGACGGTTCAGCGGATGGCCGGAGCGTGCCGACAACGCGTGAGGGCCGGGCCGTGATGCATCCGCCCGGGCATTCCGGGCAGAATGAAACGATGCCCGCCGGTTTTGCTCCTGCTTCCGCCGCGGCCGGATACACGGTGCGCGCGGTGGCCGACCGTCTCGGCATCCCGACCGCGACCCTGCGAAGCTGGAACCGCCGCTACGGCATCGGTCCCGCCCAGGAACGTCCGGGCAGCCATCGGCTCTACACCGACACCGATATCGCCGTGCTCGAGCACATGCTCGCGCTGATCGGCGGCGGCGCCAGTCCGGCCGGTGCCGCGGCCGCGGCCCGGGGGCCCGTGCCGGTTCTCGGTGATCGCGGTGGCCTGCTCGACGCGGCGTTCGCGCTGGACACCGGCGCGGTCTACGCCCACCTGGATGCGCACGTGCGGGCCCATGGTGTCGTGCAGACCTGGGAAGGGGTGTGTCGGCCCGCCTTCGCCGATATCGTCGCACGCCAGGGTGGCGGTGAGGGATGCATCGACGTCGAGCACCTGCTGTCGTGGTCGATCGCGGCGGTCATGCAACAGGTGAAACCGGCGCAGAGCAGTGCGCCCGCGCTGCTCGCGTGCACCAGTGGCGAAACGCATTCGCTCCCTTTGGATGTGCTGCGTGCGGCTTTGGCGCAGGCGGGGGTGGGGGCCCGCATGCTGGGCGCCGACGTGCCGACGGTCGCGCTGTCGGATGCGCTCGCCAGGCATTCGGGCCGAACCGCGGTGCTGTTGTGGTCGCAGCGGGAGTCGACCGCGTTGACCTCGGCGGTGCTTGCCTGTGTGCGGGCCGGTGCGCGGGTGCTCGTCGGCGGGCCGGGCTGGGAAGTCGTGATGCTTCCGGACGAGGTGGAGCGCATCGGTAGCCTGACGGCCGCGGTCGACGCCCTCCGCTGAATCTGTCGGCGACGTCACCGTTTCCGGTCGAGGGTGGACGATCGGTCGGTGAATGATGCGTAGTCGAGGCGGTCTTGATCCCGGAGCGGGCTCTCCGCCATCGCCTGTTCGCTGATGACGCCCGGCGACGGATGACTGTGTCAGCTCGTAGTTCTCCCGAGCAGATGGCGCAGCGTCTCCTCCAAACCCTCGGTGCGGAAAGCGTGTCCGACCTCCGTCAACCGAGCCGGGGCCACGCGCTGGCTGGCCTCGGCCAGCTCGCGCGCGCCCTGCTTGCCCAGGAGCACCGCCGGACCGAAACTCGGGACCGGCAGCAGGGCGGGGCGGTGCACCACATGCGCCAGCACACGGGTGTACTCGCTGTTGCGAACCGGCTGTGGCGCAACGGCATTGACCGGGCCCTCCAGCGCGTCGTCCCACAACGCGCGGTGGTACACATCGACGAGGTCGTCGATGCCGATCCACGACAACCACTGTCGGCCGTCCCCGATCCGCCCGCCCAGGCCGGCGGTGAACAACGGCCGGAGCAATCGCAGGGTGCCGCCACGAGGAGACTGCACGATGCCGGTGCGCACCCGCACGACGCGGACTCCGCCCACCGCGGCGGGAGCGCACGCGGCCTCCCATTGTTCGACCACATCGGCCAGAAATCCGTCGCCGCGCTCGGACTGCTCGGTGAGCGTGTGGTCGCCGCGGTCGTAGCCGTAGTAGCCGACGGCCGAGGCGCAGACGAAGGTGTCGATATTCGAGGCGGCGGCGAGTTCGGCCAGCCGACGGGTCGGTTCGATACGGCTGTCGGCGACTGCTCGCCGGTGCTCGGCGGTGAATCGCCCCGCGATGGACGCTCCCGCCAGGTGAACCACGGCATCGATGTCGGCGAGCAGGTCGGCGGCCGGATCGGCGGGATCCCACTGTCGTTCGTCGCGATGACGGGGGCGGTGGCGGACCAACCGCACCACGCGATGCCCGCCGGAGCTCAGGAAAGCGCTCAACGCGGTACCGACCAGTCCCGACGCGCCGGTCATCGCGATCGTCGAGGGCTGTCGACCGGACTCGGCCGCTCGGCGATGGGCGGCCAGATCGTTCGTCAGCTGGCGATAGCGGTAGGCGAACATCGGCCGCAACACGGACTCCGGAATCGGCGTCTGCACCCGATCGATGACGCGGGTGTGTGTGTCGTCGACCTCGGTGAACTCGTGCACGTGCCGCCACGACAACAAGCGCGACACCGGGATCGAAGCAGGACCGTCCGCGGCGACGGCATCGACGAACCGCTCGGGCGGACGGTATTGCGTGGGGTCGTGCTGGGCGACCCAGCGCAGCCCGCCGGGAAGTCCGAGCACCGCTTGCCCGGAGGCCAGCGAATCGGCCTCGGCGAGCAGGGTGACCGGCTGCCACGGCGGAGCCAGGCGCGTGAACGCGCCGCGACGGGCGAACCAGGCGAAGACCTCGGCCCGGGGTGTCGCGACGATGTCAGAACACTCGATGCCCATGGCTCGACTGTAGTCAAACTCCGCGGATAGTGAAGCGATGACGCATCGAAAAGGAGGAATCACCGGAGCTTGGGGTCCATCTTTTCGGAACGACGATGCACAGACATGGCAATCTGACAGCCGTCTAGCCGTGGCTCATGGACCCCATGTCCATCTGCATGGGTGCGGCTTGCTGACCGGGGGCGAGGACCAGGAATTGGCCCATCATGCCCTGGTCTTCGTGGTGGAGCAGGTGACAGTGGTACATGTACGGGTAGGTGGGGTCGGTGTGGTCGGCGAAGTGCATCGCCAGGGTGTAGGTGGTATCGGGCGTGGTGTAGACGGTGTCCTTCCAGCCGGAAAGGTCTGGGGGAGGGGGTGTTCCGTCGACAGCGAGGATCTGGAACTGCACATCGTGGACGTGGAAGTTGTGCGGCCAGTTGTCCTTGTTGCGGACCGTCCAGACTTCGGTGGTGTCGACGGGGACGGTCATGTCGATGCGGTTCATGTCCATGCGGCGGTTGTTGATCATGAACCATTGCAGGTCGAAGGAGCGGGTCGGCGCAGTGGTCGGGGAGGCGAGGGCGCGCATCGGGATCAGGGTCGCGGGCAGGGCGGCGGACGGGCGCAGGCCGGAAGCGGCCCGCAGGGTCAAGATGGTGAAGGTGTCGTCGAAACCGAACTCCGCGGCGCGGTCGATGCCCGCGCGTTCGGTGATCGGCAGCGACCGTAACGTGACGTTCTCGCCCGCTCCGAGGGTGACCACCAGTTCGGCGCGTTCGCCGGGGCTGAGTTGAATTCGTTCCAGGGTGACGGGTTCGGGGAGCAGGCCGCCGTCGGTAGCGATGAGCTGGAACTTTCTGCCCTCGTTGAAGGAGAGGTTGTAGAGGCGGCCCGACGAGCCGTTGAGGATGCGCAACCGGACCCGCTCGGTGGTGACGGTCAGGTGGGCGTTCGCGATCCCGTTGGTGACGATCGTGTCGCCGAGCAGGCCGACATCGGTGGCATCGGAGTCGTCGAGGGTGCCGTCGTCGGTGAACCGGCGGTCCTGGATCACCAGCGGAATGTCGTCGACGCCGTACTCTTTCGGCAGATCCAGCGCGTCCGAGGCATCGTCGTCGATCAGGAAGAGTCCGGAAAGGCCACGGTGGACGTGCTTTTCGGTCGCGCCGTGGGGATGCGGGTGGTACCAGAGCGTGGCGGCTTGTTGCGCGATCGTCCAGTGTGGCGCCCATACCGCGCCGGGGGCGATCATCTGGTGCGGGCCACCGTCGAACTTCGCGGGTAGGTGCATTCCGTGCCAGTGCACGGAGGTGGGTTCGGACAGATCGTTGGTGATGGTGAAGGCGACCTGCTCACCGCGTCGAGCGCGCACGGTCGGGCCGAGGACCGATCCGCTGTATCCCCAGGTCGGTGTCTGCTTGCCCCGGATCATCTCGGTGGTCCCCGACTGAGCCCGCAAGGCGAACCGGCGGACGCCGTCCGGCCCGACGGTCGAGGGGGCCTGGGGTGGGATGGGCAGGGCGCGGGGCGAGTCGGCTGCCGAACCGGCCGGCGACGGGCGGATCGAACACCCGGCCGCGTACGCCGCCGGTACGAGGGCGAGCCCGGTGAGAAATCCTCGTCGCGAGACCACGTATTGCTCCTTCTGTGTGGGAACCCCCAGCCTCGTTCGGTCACCGCGGCCGCGGCTCCGCCGAACAGTCGGAACCGATCCACCGAACTCCGCCCGCGCGACCCTTGCGGACGCACTTGTCGCGTGGTATCAGAAGACCCTTCGCGAATGGATAGAGCAGGAGCTCGGGCGGATGCCGTGCCGCTCGTCGCCTCCCTGCGGGCGCGCCGACCCCCACCCGCGCTGTCCGAACCGCTCGGTCACCTACCGTGGGGGCGTGATCGACATCCGCACACACCGCGACCGGCGAGTGCTGCTGCGGTGGCTACCGCTGGTGCTGATCCCGGTGGTGCTGCTGGCCAGCACCTACCCGGACCAGTACCGTGTGCCACCGCACTACTGGCTGCTGTCGATGACCGCGGGCGTGGTGTTCCTGGCAGGCTCGCACAGGCCGCTCCCGGTGTCGATCGCGCTGTCGATCCTGGCCGTGCCGATGCTGCGCACAGATGCCTGGGGTGTGTCCGGCCTGGTGCCGTACCTCGGCGCGGTGGCCCTGGTCGATGTGGTCGCCCGCACGCACCGGTGGCCGACCGTGGCGGGGGCGACAGCCGCGTGGGCGGCCGCGGTGGCACTCGGACGGATCGGTCTCCACGACACTTCGATCGGTCGGGCGTCCACCCTCGTCGAGGCCGTGGCCTACGTGGGACTGCCGTTGCTGCTCGGGTTGTATCTGCGTGGACAGCGTGAGCTGGCGCAGAATCTGCGCCAGCGTGCCGACGAGGCCCAGGCGCGGACCCGTCTCGACGAGCGTGCCGCGCTGGCCAGGGAACTCCACGATGTGGTCGCCCACCATATGGCCTCGATCGTGCTGCGGATCTCGGTGGCCGGGCACGTCGTGCGCGAAGCCGATCCGCGCATTCTCACCGTCCTCGACGACGTGCGGGGTACCGCCGCCGCCGCGCTCGCCGACATTCGCAGGCTGCTGGCCGCTCTGCGTGACCCGGCTCTGGGCACCGTCGCCTTGGTCGACACCGACGCGGTCGCGACCGAGGTCGATGCCGCGCTCACCCGGGCTCGGGCCGCGGGGTTCACCGTTGTGGCCGAGGTCGACTCCGACCTCAGCGGACTCGACGCGATCAGCAGGCTCACCCTGTTGCGACTGGTGCAGGAATCGTTGACCAACGTGATGAAACACGCGGATCCCGCTGTGCCGGTGCGGTTTCGGATCAGCGCCCGCGAGGGTGGGATCGCGATCGAGGTCGTCAACGGTGGTCGCCGGGCCACGGCACCACCGGGGCACGGGATCGTCGGAATGCGCGAGCGTGCCGAACTGGCGGGCGGCACCCTCTCCGTCGGCACAGGCACCGACGACGGGAGCTGGACGGTGCGCGCCTGGCTGCCGGACAGCGCGAGACACGGGGAGCCGTCGTGATCACGGTCCTGCTCGCCGACGATCAGCGACTGGTGCGCGCCGGCCTGCGAATGCTCATCGAGGACACCGCCGACCTCGCCGTCGTGGGAGAGGCCGCCGACGGCGTGGAAGCGGTGCGGCTGTATGCCGAGCTCGGTCCCGACCTGGTCGTGATGGACCTGCGGATGCCCGGCCTGGACGGTGTCGCGGCGACCCGGCAGATACTCGCCTCGTCACCGCGCGCGAAAGTGCTCGTGCTCACCACTTTCGACGACGACGACCATCTGTTTCCGGCACTGTCCGCCGGGGCGTCGGGGTATTTCGTCAAGGACACCGAGCCCGCCGTGCTGCTCGACGCCATCCGGCGCACGGTGGAGGGCGACCTGTTGTTCTCCCCGGCACTGCTGCGTCGCCTGATCGGGCGGGCACTGCACGCGCGGCCGGTTCCGGAAACGCCCACGCCGCCTGCCGATGTGACGCCCCGCGAGCGCGAGGTGCTGCGTCTGGTCGGGGAAGGGCACGGCAATCAGGCGATCGCCGATCGCCTGCATCTCGGCGTGAGCACCGTCAAGACCCACGTCGCCAATCTGCTCGACAAGACCGGGACCGACAACCGCGTTCGGCTGGCTGTCTACGCGTCGAAACTGACCGACTGATCAGCCGAGCTCGAACAATCGCACCGCGTTGTCATGGCAGACCTTGCGCAGCCACTCCGGGCCGAGATCGAGGCGTTCCAACGCGCCGACGGCCTCGGCATAGGGGTACGGGATATTGGGGAAGTCGCTGCCGAACAGAATGCGATCGGCGAAGCGGCGCAGTCGATCTCGTTCGGCGGGCGGGAACGGGGCACCGCCCTCGCTGAAGTCGGTCCACACCATCGTGGTGTCGAGGTACAACTGGGGATATCGCTCGGCCAGGTCGAGGAATTCGCTGTATTCGGGGTTGCCCATGTGCGCGATGATCAAGCGCAGGGTCGGGAAGCGCAGCAGCAGTTCGGCGATGGGGGCGGGCCCGGTGAACTCACCGGGGGCAGGGCCGGATCCGCAGTGGATGAGAATCGGCGTGCCCGTCTCGGCGAGGATCGCCCACACGGGGTCGAGCAGTGGGTCCAAGGGCGAGAACGCGCCGACCTGGATGTGTACCTTGAACACTCGCGCCCCACGGTCGATGGCCTCGCGGACATAGCGGGGCGCGTCCGGCTCGGGGTAGAAGGTGGCCGTGTGCAGGCAATCGGGGGTGCGGTCGGCGAACTCGGCGGTCCAGTCGTTGAGCCAGGCGGCCATCTCCGGCTTGTGCGGGTACACCAGGGAGGTGAACGCGCGAATGCCGAAGTCGCGCAGGGTTTTCAGGCGCACCTGTTCGTCGTCGCGGTAGGTGATCGGCCACGCTCGCCCCGTCAGCGGACCGGCGGCGTCGAAATATGCCCAGACCTTGCGCATCACCTGATCGGGCATGAAGTGGGTGTGGACGTCGACGATCGCGGGCAGGTCGTAGCGGGTGCGGAAGTCGGCGAGGTAGGCGACGGTGTCCACGGTCATGGCTGCTCCGGGTAGAGGCGGCGCGCCAGGGCGCCGACGCGGGTGGTGAGCCGTTCGAAGAAGACGGCGGGGTCGGTGTCGATCACGATGTCGGCGTTGGGTTCTCGGCCCCACATACCGGCCCAGTCGGCGACGGTGGTGGCGCGGGTGATGGTGCCCGCCAGCTCCACGTCGACGGTGGCCGGGCGGGTGGTCGCCAGGGTCGGATCGAGTGCGACCGCGGCGGCGAACGGGTCGTGCATGTGTGCCAGGTAGCCGAGGTCGTACTGGTGGTGGAAGTCGAAATAGAACCGCACCGCGTCGGTGAGGTAGCGGATGATCGGATTGCTCGCCGCCGACCGGAATTGCGGGGGATCGCCCGCGTCGACCCGCTCGATCGGTGCGCTGTGTGCCGACCGCGCGAGCAGTTCGAGGTGCTCGGGGCGCATCTCGATGGATTCGGTGATGTCGAGCGCGCACACCAGCGGTCTGCGGTCCGGCGGCGCGGCCGAGAAGGCGTCGAACACCTCTTTGGCGGCTTCGGGGTCGACGTGGACGTTCCACTCGTTGGTCGGGGTCGTGTTGCCGGGATGGTTGAAGGCACCACCCATGACGACGAGACGGTGCAGCAGGTGGGGCAGTTCGGGCTCGATGCGCAGAGCCAGGGCGAGATTGGTCAGCGGACCGGTACACAAGCCGGTCACCTCGCCCGGATCGGCGCGAACCAGGTCCACCCACAGCTGAGCCGCCGACCTGGCCGACAGCGAACGCGGTGAGACAGGCAGTTCGGCGTACCCGAGGCCCTGCGGACCGTGGGTGTCCTCGGTGGTCCGCAAGGCGATGGCGAGTGGTTCGGCCGCGCCCAGCGCCACCTCGATCTCGGGTGCTCGGCCCAGGTCGAGCATCGCCAGCGTATTGGCCGCGACCTGGGCGCCGTCCACATTGCCCGCGGTGGCGGCGATGCCGATGATCTCGGCCTCGTCGCAGGCCAGCAGGTAGAGGATGGCCAGGGAGTCGTCGATCCCGGTATCGACGTCGAGGAAGATCTTCTGCGGCACGTCGTCGAGGGTAGCCGCGGGCCTCTCGGGGCCCGCGGCCGGTCGACGGTCGATCAGTAGGTCGCAAGCACGAATTCCTCGGTGTGACCGAAGAAGATCTTCATCGCCATACCGCCTCCGGGGATCTGCTCGGCCGTGTCGAGTAACGGTGAGATCTTGTCCTGGTGGCGCTGCTGCGCTCCTGCCGGATCATCCGGGGTGGCGGCGGTCTCGGCGGCCAGCACGAACGCGCCGACGATGGCCATCGCGGTGCCCATGCCGCTCAGGGGGAGCCGCAGTAGCCGGCGTCGCCGATCAGCGTGACCCGTCCGATCGACAGTTCGGGCACGTCGACGCGGGCGACCTCGTCGAAGTAGAAGTCGGGGGTGGAATCCATCGCGTCGAGGATGGTCCGAGCGTGCCACCCCGCGTCGCCGATCATCTTCCTGATGAGTGCGCGCTGGGCGTCGACGTCGCGGCGCAGTGCCGGGTCGACCTCCGTGCGCAGGGTGATGATCGCCTTGGCGGTGCTCGGGTCGGCGACGGCGCCCTCACTGTCGAAGTCCTCCATCGCCACTCGATCCGGCGCAGGCCGCCGCGATCGGGCGGCTGTACTTCGTTCTCGCGCAAGGACTGGGGATGCTGTGGTTGCTCGATCCGGGTTCGGTGGCGGCCGATGGAGATCAGCTCACGATGGCGGTCGAGGCGCTCGCGGGGAAGTGATTCGGGCTGTCGGTCACGGGCGATGGTGGTGGTCGGGAGCGTCGACCCAGAACGGCTGGGCTGATCCGTACGGCGGTGCGGGCCAGCGGTAGTCGCCGTAATCGGCGAATGCCGGTGCGGCTGTGACGAGTTCGCCGTGCGCAACCGTTGCTCGCGAATCGGGCGCGGTCGCGACGGGGTGGTCGGGGCAGCGGCGCTGCGCGGCAAGAAGCCAAGATGCGGTGCGGGCCAGGGACACCCGGACGTTGCGGCCGAACCCGTCCTCGGCGCGCGCCGAGAGGGCGTCCATGACGCCCGCGGCCAGCAGATAGCCCGACCCGTGGTCGAGCGCCTGCGCCGGGAGTGCGCCGGGACGGTCTGGGCCGCCTTCGAGCAGCGAAATGCCGGATGCCGCTTGGACGATGCTGTCGAAACCCCGGCGCGCACCCCACGGTCCGCCGGTGCCCCAGGCGCAGACGGATGCCTCGATCACACCGCGATGTCGGGCGGTGCGCACACCGGCCGCGGTGAGCGCGCCCGGGCGATAACCGGTGACCAGCACATCCGCCGCGGCGAGCAACTCCTCGAAGGTCGCGAGGTCGGTCCGCAGGTCGAGCAGCGTGGAGCGTTTGCCCTGACCGGTGTCGGAGAACTGCCAGTCGATCTCGGGCAGGTGTGGCGGGTCGACGCGGAGCACATCGGCGCCGAGCAGCGCGAGGGTTCGGGTGGCGACCGGGCCGGCGAGCACGCGGGTGAGATCGAGTACGCGCACACCGGTCAGCGGACGGTCGGTCGTGAGAGTCGCCGCGGTGGCGCCGAGTGGAGTGCCCGGCCAATGGTCTGCCGATCGGGGACGACGATCGCGTGCCGACCCGAGGGCGCCGGTGACGGGTGCGTGATCGTCACGTACGTCGATGGCGACCAGCGGGCCCGCGGCAGCCGCACGACCCATCGGACTGTTGGACCATTCGTCCTCGGCGCGGAGGCGGACCGCGATCGCGCCGACTCCTGCCGCGGCGTCTTCGATCTCGGCGCCCTTCAACGTGGCCGCCCGGGCGGTGAGCAAGGTGGCGTCACTGTCGGTGGCCAGGTCGAGCGCTCGCAGCAGTCGATCGCGGTGATGCGGGTAGTTCGCGTGGGTGCGGACCCAGCCGTCGGCGGTGCGAAAGAATCCCGACAGCTCGGCGAAGAACGCGGGGGCATTCGTGCCCCGGCGGAACAGCCGTTCACTGCTGAACGCCGCGGTGACCCGGTCGGCATCGAGGCGAACCGGACGAACGGGCAGGTTCCGCGTGGCCCGTAATCGGTTGGCGGCCGCGCTCGCCGCCGCCACCGAACCCGCCGCGAGCGCCCACACCGGTAGGGTGGCCGCCAACCGCGCACCGGGGTCGGGCACGTCGGCCTCGCTCGACGGTGGAAGTCCCAGCCCCGTCTCGTAGGCGTGAACGAGGTGCTGCGCGGTGGTCACATCGACCAGCCTAGTTGCGGTGATGATGGTGAGGAGTGTGATGTGGGCGTGAATACGGCTGCGACGGAGTGGGTTCGAATACTGCGATCGGACGCGGCGGTGCGTGCACGGCTGACGTGTTTCCCACCCGGCGGGGGATCAGCGACCTTCTATCGGGAACTGGCGCGACACATCGGCCCCGGCGTGGAAGTGACGGCCGTGCAGTATCCGGGCAGACAGGACCGCCTCGACGATCCGACGATCACCGACCTGCATCTGCTCGCCGACCGGATCGCCGCGGACCTCGTGCGGCAGCCGGGACCGGCCCGTTCACTGTTCGGGCACAGCATGGGCGCGACCCTCGCCTACGAGACCGCACTGCGGCTCGCCGCCGCCGGACAACCGGTGCGCGCCCTTGTCGTCTCCGGCCGTCCCGCACCGGATTTCGTCGAAACCGGACGGCTGCACCAGGCCTCGGACGCCGCGCTCATCGACGATCTGGAGCGGCTGGCGAACGACCCGGCGCCGGTGCGACTGCTGCGCACAGAACCGGGACTCGCCGATCTCGTGCTGCCCGCGGTCCGCGCCGACTACCAGGCGGTCGAGACCTATCGGCACCGGCGCGGACCGCTACTGCAGTGCCCGGTTGTCGCTCTGGTGAGCACCGAGGATCCGACGACCTCCGTGGCGCAGGCCGACCAGTGGCGCACGGTCACCGCGGGGCCGTTCAGCATGCGTACCTTCGACGGCGGGCATTTCTACCTCGACGAACAGCACGCCGCGGTGGCGCGGGAGATCACACGGCACGTGAGCTGAGTCGGCGCTGGTACAGGCGCGCGAAGCCGAGCCACGACACGAGCACCGTGATCGCCGCAACCGCGCGCACCACGCCGACCGCGCTGTCGGGGTAGATCACCCCGGTCAGGTAGTGATCGATGAATCCCGCTGCGGGCAACTCACCCACCCCGGCCTGCCTGCGCGCCCAGTTCTCGGCGTAGGTCAGCGGGCAGTGGAAGCCGACCAGGACGGTGCCGAAACCCCACGCCACGGCCAGCGCGTGCAGGCCGATCGTGCGCGGCCACCGCCACGCGAGAAAACCACCGGCGACCACGTACGCGATGAACGCGACGTGGGTGACGGCGAGAACATCGACCAGGACCCGGAACGGCACCTGTTCAGAATATGTAACCGCCGGCCACCCGGAATCATGATCATCATTCCGGTTCGGCATCGCTTGGGTTACCAGGGTGAAGGTCGGTAGTCCTTGAGGAAGCAGCCGTACAGGTCGACGCCGCTTTCACCCTGCACGATCGGGTCGTAGACGCGGGCGGCACCGTCGACGAGGTCGAGCGGAGCGTGGAAGCCCTCCTCGGCGAGGCGGACCTTGGTGAAGTGCGGACGTTCGTCGGTGATCCAGCCGGTGTCGACCGCGGTCATCAGGATCGAGTCGGCTTCGAACATTTCGAGCGCGCTGGTGCGGGTGAGCATGTTCAGCGCGGCCTTGGCCATATTCGTGTGCGGGTGGCCCGGCCCTTTGTAGCCGCGACCGAACTGGCCTTCCATCGCGGAGACGTTGACCACGTACTTGCGCCTGCCCGTCGCGGCCGCCAGCGCCGGACGCAACCGCGACACCAGGATGAACGGCGCGACGGAGTTACACAGCTGCACCTCGAGCAGTTCGGTGGCCTCCACCTCGCCGACGGTCTGCACCCAGCTGTTGGTGTGCGCGAGATCGGGGACGAGGCCACCGGCGTCGATGGCCACACCCGCGGCGATCCGTTCCGGGGTGGCCGAGCCCGCGACCAGCGCGAGTTCGGCGACATCGGTGGCCGACAGGGAGGGGGTGAGCGAGGCGGTGAGCGCGGTGGGGTGGGCCTGCATGGTCTTGCCGAAGGTGACCATCTCCGGCAGGACGCCCGCGGGCAGGGGCGCGGTCTCGGCGTCGACCAGAGCGCTGTAGGCGCCCGCCGATCGACGCACGGTCTGGGCCGCGTTGTTGATCAGGATGTCGAGGGGGCCCTGGGCGGCCACGTCGTCGGCCAGGGCGACGACCTGTGCGGGGTCACGCAGGTCGATGCCGACGATGCGCAGCCGGTGCAGCCAGTCGGCGCTGTCCTCCATGGCGGCGAATCGGCGGATCGCGTCGTTGGGGAAGCGGGTGGTGATGGTGGTGTGGGCACCGTCGCGCAGCAGGCGCAACGCGATGTACATGCCGATCTTGGCCCGTCCGCCGGTGAGCAGGGCGCGCTTGCCGGACAGGTCGGTGCGGGCGTCGCGCTTGGTGTGGCTCGCGGCCGCGCAGTCGGGACACAGCTGGTGGTAGAACGCGTCGACCTGGGTGTAGCGCTGCTTACAGATGTAGCAGGGGCGCGCCTTGAGCAGGGTGCCTGCGCTCGCGCCGGAGACCGACGAGCTGATCGGGATGCCCGCGGTCTCGTCGTCGATGCGTTGCGGGGAACCCGTCGCGGTCGCGGCGATGACCGCGCGATCGTTCGAGGAGATCTGCTCCCTGGCCTCGATGCGACGGCGGTGCTTGAGCTTTTTGAACATGTGCCCGACCGCCCGCTGCACGGCGATGGAATCGGGGTGTTCCTTCTCCAGCTGTCCGGCGCGTTCCAGCACCCGCAGACAGGTCGCCAACTCATCCGGATCGATCGTGTTCTCGGTCATCGGGGAGTGCGACATTCCTTCGTGCGGGAGCGGTGGACGACATCTATTGTCGCATTGGCCGCGCGGGCGACCCGCTGGGTATCGTGATGGGCCGTCGCCGCAACCGCGCGGTGACCATCGAACGCGACGGAGCACCGCGATTTCCCCGCTGGACACCGACACCGCAGACGCGCCGCGCAGGCGCAGGCTCGAACCCGACGAGCGACGCGCGCAGATCCTGGCCTGTGCCATCGACATGTTCGGTGAACGGCCCTATGCGGCGGTGTCGACCGCGGAACTGGCGCAGCGCGCGGGGGTGGCGCGCGGCCTGATCAACCACTACTTCGGCAACAAGCGCGACCTGTACCTGGCGGTGGTGCGCCGTATGGTGACGCTGCCGCGCCAGGACAAGGTGTCGATCCCCGACGGCACGCCCGGCGAGCGGGTCGACGCGATCGTGGGTTGGCTGCTCGACACGATCGTCGAGCACGGCACCACCTGGGTCAAGGTCACCAGCCACGAAGGCGTCGGCGACGACCCCGAGGTGCAGCAGATCCTGGACCAGGCCGACGACGCCGCCGCCGAACGCATGCTCGTGATGATCGGGCGCGCCGATCTGGCAGACAGTGCACCGTTGCGTGCGCTGGTGCTCGCCTACGCGGGCCTGGTGAAAGTCGCCGGGCGCGAATGGATCACCCGCGGCACTCTCACCAGGGCACAGGTGCATCGACTGCTGGCGGATACGTTGCTCACGATGATCACCGAGACGATCCCCAGCGTGCTGCGCACCGATCCGGCCGGACGTTAGAAGTCGAGCGCGGCTTCGCGGACTCGGTCTGCCGCAGACGTGCTGCGGCCACGGGTTTTCCTCGCGACCCGGCGATACGTCCGGTGGTTCGCCGGGTGACCAGCACCGAGTTGGCTCAGCCGCGGCCGCCGCGCCGGTAGCTGGTTCGTTACCGAGGCGCGGTGGCGAGACCGCGCGTTATATCACTGTGACCCAATTTCGCGTTTGAGCTGTTTTACCGGGCTCGGAGTCCTTATTCTCGTCGCGTAACCCGGCGTCGCACCTGTTTCGTTGCGCCCGGGGAGATCGGAGAGGGGCCCGGGGTTGATGGCGCGGTACGAGGAATGGGACGACGACCCCGACCAGGAGTCCGACGATCGGCGTTGGGACGGCCAGCGCTGGCCGCAGGTGAGCACGGACGGTTCGGCGGGCGGTCGCCGTGGTGACCAACCGCGCGTGAATCCCTATGCCATGGTGGCGCTCGCCGCCGCGCTGATGCTGCTGTTCCCGATCGCGATCGTGTTCGGGCTGTTGTCGTTCGGGCATCCACGCGGGCGGGGGATCGCGGTGCTGGCGTTGCTGCTCGGCATTTCCGAGGTGGCGGTCGCGGCCGCGATCGGGCTCGCGGTCTTCGGCGGGTTGGATGTATCCGTTCCGGCGCTGGCCCAGTCGGCGGCGGCGGCATCGTCGTCACCGACGCCGGTGTCGGTGACCTCCCACAGTGCGCCGACGGCCACCGAGGTTGTCCCGGTGACGAGTCCCCCGGCACCCCCCGAGAAGGGCGTCGTCGTGGAGAAGGGCACAGCGTGTCCCGCGGAGAAGGTCGGTCTGCTGGGCGTCGCCGCGGACGGTGCGACGTTGCTGTGTCTGCGCGGAACCGATGGATACACCTGGTCAGGGCCGTTCCGGGTGTCGGGGTCGTACTACACCGCCGGGGCGAAGTGTGATCCCGCGGTGGACAAGTCGGGGCGCACTTCCGAAAATCACGCGCTCGTGTGCGAGGGCAAGGGTAGCGCCGCGGTCTGGTCGCCCTGGACCACCGAGTAGATCGGGGTCCCGGCACAAACAGCCTCAGTCCTTCTTGGCTCGGCTCGGCTGCACGCGGGGCGGCTCGTTCGGCATCTTCGGATACTGCGGTGGCCACGGTGCGTCCATCAGCCCCGCGCTCATGTCGCGCTCCGACAGCGCCAGGAGCGGTTCGATCGACTGCGGTGCACGGTTCGCCCAGGGATCGCCGGATTCGGCGAGGCGGGCGGGCACGGTCGCGATGGTGAGTTCGTCGGGGACGACAGTGTCGAGTTCGGCCCAGGTGATCGGCGTCGACACCTGTCCGCCGACCTTCGGCCGCACCGACCAGGCGCCGAACACGGTCTTGTGCGGCGCGTTCTGGTTGAAGTCGACGAACACGCGCGAGCCGCGTTCCTCTTTCCACCACTGCGCGGTGATCTGCTCGGGATGCCTGCGCTCCAGCTCTCTGGCCAGTGCCACCGCGGCCGCGCGCACCTCGTAGCCGTCCCACCGCGGTTCCAGCGCCGCGTAGATGTGCAGGCCACGAGAACCCGAGGTCTTGACGAAGGCATCGATACCGAGTTCGGTGAGCACCTCGCGGGTGAGCACCGCGGCCCGGCGCAGATCGTCGAAACCGATGCCGGGTGAGGGGTCGAGGTCGATGCGCAGTTCGTCGGCGATCCGCAGATCGGGAACGTGGTTGGGCCACACGTGAAAGCCGAGGCAGCCCTGATTCACCGCCCAGAGGATGTGGGAGAGATCGTGGGCGACCAGCGCGTCGCTGGTGGTGCCGTTCGGGGTGGACACCTCCACCGTCTGCAACCAGTCCGGCGCCGACTTCGGTACTCGCTTCTGGAACCACGATTTGCCCGAAGCGCCGTCGGGATAGCGTTCCAACAGCAGCGGACGACCACCGATCACGCCGAGCAGTGGCTCGGCCACGGCCCGGTAGTAGTCGACCAGGTCGAGCTTCGTCTCACCCCGCTTGGTGAAGTAGACCTTGTCGGGATTGCTGATCGTCAGCGCGCGGCCATCGATGTCGAGTTCGATCGCGGTGCTCATCGGCCGATCCCGAAGATCGCGTCGAGCTCGGCGGGCGCCACTTCGTCGAGTTGGGCGTAGGTGCACGATTCCGGGGTGCGGTCGGCCCGGAAACGCGCCAGGCGCCCGCCGTGGCGGAACCGTCCCGACTGCACGTGCTCGTAGCGCACCTCGGCGACCAGCTCCGGGCGCAACGGCTCCCACGACAGATCCTTGCCGCCGCTCCACCGACTCACCCCACCGGGCATCTTGCCGTCGGCGTTCGCCTGCGCGGCGGCGTCGGCCCAGTCACGCCAGGGATGATCAGCCAGGGCGTTCTCACGCAGCGGCGCCAGCTCACCGAGTAGGTCGCGCCGCCGGGCGGCGGTGAAACTCGACGCGACCCCCACGTGATGCAGATTGCCCTCGTCGTCGAACAGGCCGAGCAGCAGCGAACCGACGCCCTCGCCGTCCTTGTGCATCCGGTACCCGGCGACCACGCAGTCGGCCGTGCGTTCGTGCTTGATCTTGAGCATCACGCGCTTGTCCTGCAGGTAGGCCAGATCGTCGGACTTGGCCATCACGCCGTCGAAGCCCGCGCCTTCGAACCGGGTGAACCAGTCCTGGGCCACGTCGGGATCCTGGGTGATCGGCGTCAGGTGGATCCGGCCGGGCGCGGCGTCGAGCAACGATTCGAGGTCGCGACGGCGTTCGCTGAACGGCGCTGTCGTGAGATCGCGGTCGCCGAGCGCGAGCAGATCGAAGGCGACAAAACTGGCCGGCGTCTGCGCCGCGAGCTTGGTGACCCGGGAGGCGGCGGGATGCAGCCGCTGCTGCAAGGTGTCGAAATCGAGGCCCTGGTCGGTGACGACCACGATCTCCCCGTCGACGACACACCGTGGCGGCAGCGCCGCTTTCAACAGCTCGGCCAACTCGGGGAAGTAGCGGGTGAGTGGGCGATCGTTGCGGGAACCGAGTTCGATCTCGTCGCCGTCGCGGAACACGATGCAGCGAAAGCCGTCCCACTTCGGCTCGTAACTGAGCCCTGGTTCGCGCGGCAGCGACGGTGTCGACTTGGCCAGCATGGGGCGCACTGGCGGCATCACCGGTAGATCCATCCGATCCTCCTCGCGGGTCTGTTCACCCGTGTCGACGATGCGAGCACGCCCGATTCATCGGTGTGTGAGGCGATCGTAGGACGGGGGACCGACACATGCGCGGATCTCGCGCGCGGGAGGTCAGCTGTCGAGCCAGCCGTGCTCGTCGGCGAAGATGGTGAACCGGTCGCGGATGGTGATGATCTCGGCCGCGGTGAGCGCGGGGGAGGCTTCCAAGAGCAGTTCGGTGATCTGCTGGCGCAGTTCGTCGGGGCCGAGTCGGTCGCCACTCTTGCGCGTCTTCGGGGCCGCGGGGGGCTGGCCGACGCCGGTCAGGTTGATCGCCTTGGGGCCACGGTCGCCTTCGGTCACGTCGAACTCGAAGAGACGACCCTGGCGCAGTTCGTCTTCGTCGAGGCCGATGTCGTTGACGTGCACGAACACATCGGGCCCGCCGTCATCGGGCCGGATGAACCCGAAACCCCGTGAACCGTCGAAAGACACCAATTTCCCGATGGACACCAACAGACTCCTCGCTCCGCTTCCCGTCGTTACTCTAACGCGGCTTTTGGGCGATTTCGCCCGGAAAGTGGATAGTCGGCGAAATCTCGGGATTCGCGATGAGACGGTGCCGACCGTGCATGGTCACGATCCGGTAACTGCCCGTTCACGTCCACTCGTTAGCGTTTCTCACCTGTCGGAACGGTGTGGAGGTCGTAGACGCGTGTTGGACCCCGGTGTGGGGACGAGAGCGGGGGGATTCGAAGCCGGTCGTGGCGTTTTGTCGGCGACGGCGCGCATCGGGAGCGAGCCGGTGTGTGTGCGGCCCTGCGCGCCACCGGTGCTCGCCCCGCGGCCGCGTCCGGCGCACGTCCCGCTCGCGCCGGCCCAGGAGCGGATGTGGCATGCCGCGCGACTCGGTCGGTCGGCGGACTGGAACGTGGCGCGGGCGATGCGTGTGCGCGGTGCCTGCGTCGACGTGGCCGCACTGCGGGAGGCGCTGAAACTCCTTGTCGCCCGGCATGCTCCGCTGCGAACCCGCTATCCGGCAACGGCGCTCGGGCCGGCGCAGCAGGTGGTCGATCCCGACGAGGCCGTCCTCGACGTGGCCGAATGGGGCGTGGACGAAGCCGAACTCGCACCCGCGGTCGCCGCGCTGGCCGGGCAACCCTTCGACCTCACCCGGGATCTGCCGGTCCGGGCGAGGTTGTTCGTACTCGGCCCCGGCGATGTGGTGCTGGCCCTTGTCGTGCACCACATCTCGGTCGACGGGCGCTCGATGGGCCCGCTCGTTCGCGATCTGGTCACCGCCTACCTGGCCTGCCGGGTCGGCGCCCGCCCACAATGGCCACCGTTGCCGATCAGCTATATCGACTACACCCTGTGGAAGCACGAACAACTCGGTGAGTTCACCGACGAGTGGAGTCGGGCGACCCATCAGCTGCGGTACTGGGCCAATGCGCTGGCGGGTCGTCCCGCACTGCTCGACCTGCCCACGCGCGAACAGCCCGAGACGCCGGTCGACCCGGTCGCCGGTGCGCTGGTGCCGATCTCGTTCGACGCCGGCATCCACGCCGGGTTGCTGCGGTTGGCGCGGGACCGGCGGGCGAGTCTGTTCATGGTCCTGCAGGCCGCGTTCGCCCTCACTGTCGGCGTGTTCGCGCGCAGCTCCGATGTCACTGTCGCCACCGCGGTGTCGGGTCGTGATCACCGCCTGCTCGACGATCTCGTCGGCAACTTCTCCGATGACGTCTTGATGCGGATCCGCCTCGACCGGGCGGGTGACGTCGACGAGCTCCTCGATCAGGTGCGCCGGGTCGCGCTCGCCGCCTACACCCACCCCGATACCCCCAACCCCCGCCTCAAGCGCTGTCTGCTGCAGGACGCCGCGCTCCCGCTGTTTCAGGCCACGCTCATCCTGCAGCGTGCCGAGGCGTCGCGCGCCACCGCCGAACCCGCCTCCGCCCAGGGGCTGTCGATCAGCGAGGTGCCGACCGGGGTGATCAGGGCCAAGCACGACCTCGAGTTCGGACTCACCGATCACTACGATTCGCTCGGTGCGCCCGCCGGCGTCGACGGCTCGTTGCTGTACCCGATCGCCCGGTTCGACGAGACGACGGCGCAACACTTCGTGGCGCGCTTCCGGGCGGTGGTCGGGTTGCTCGCCGAGGGATATCGCGGCCCGCTCCCGGCCCTGGTGGCCGCGACCGGGCACGCGCGGTCGCGCGGCGGCGCTCGCCGCGCGACGCGAGTGCTCACCTGATCAGCCGCCGCGCTCCAGGGGATAGCCGGCGTCGCGCCACGCGACGATGCCGCCCGCGAGACCGAACGCGTCATAGCCGGCGCCATGGGCCAGTGCGGCGAAGCGCAGCGAGGTCTCCCCGACCGGACATACGAACACCACCGGCCGTGATCGTGGAAACGGCACACCCTGGGTGAGCATTTCGTCGAGCTGGTCGTCGCGGATATTGAGCGCGCCGGGGACATGCCCGACTCGGTAGGCCATCGCGCCACGGGTATCGACGACAGTGGGCCGACCCGTGCGGTCGAGTTCGGCCAGTGCGGCGGGTGACAGCGTCGGCGCGGTGTCGCCGGGGGTCGGGGGAGCCGGCCCGGTGGCCTTGCCGAACAGGTCCGGCCTGCGCTTGGCGAAATAAGACAGATACGGCTCGATTCGGTCACACACGATCAACACGGCCACCAGCGCCCTGTCCTCGGGCCGCGGTGCCGCGGCCAGCGCGCGTAGGGCGGCGTGGTAGCCGGCGCCGCTGGTCGGCCCCGCGAGTACGCCGTAGCCGCGAACCAGGTCGAGGGTCGCCTCGATGGCGGCGGCGGAGTCGACGGTGACGATCTCGTCGTAGAAATCCGGCCGGAACAGGCCGACGTCCCACATCTCACGCTCGGAACGGATGCCGGGGATGAAATCGAAGCGGTCCGACACCACCCCGACGGTGCGCAGCCCCGGATGATGGGCCAGCAGTGCGGTCGCGGTGCCGCGAGTGGACCCCGTGGTGCCGAGGCCGCCGATCAGATAGTCGAGATCTCCGATCCCCGCCGCCGCGAGGTCGGCGGCGATCTCGGCGCCGGTGCCGTCGTGATGGGCCGCGATATTGCGCTCGTTCGTGTACTGCGAGGGGTGATACCAGCGGCCCGGCGCCTGGCTGATGGTCTGATCGATGATCGCCGAAACATCGTCGGCCGCATGGGGGTCGGGGCACTCGGACAGGCCGGGTAGCTCCACGATCTCGGTGCCGAGCAAGTGCAGCAGTTCGCGGACCTCGCTCACCCTGATCCGGTTGGTGACCGCACGCAGCGGGATGCCGTGCAGCGCGCCGAGCACCCGCAGTGCTTTGGCGGTGTTGCCGCTGGAGGCCTCGATGAACGACTGACCGCCGGCGGTGACGCGCTCGAGGTCGTCGCGGATCATCGCCCAGGCGACGCGGTCCTTCACCGAGCCGAAAGGGTTGTGCGACTCCAACTTCGCGTACAGGTCGACATCGGCGAGCCCGTGCACGCCGGGGTCGAGGCGCAACAGGGGAGTGTTGCCGATCAGCTCGGTGATGTGGGTGTAGACCATCATCGTTGTCCGGGCCGGTAGTCGGCGTCGTGGCAGAGCACGAACTGGCCGTCGCGATGCAGCACAGCGACTTTCGCCGGAACAGGGTGCATGCCGGCCTGGGTGGCCGACAGATCCATGTGGTAGGCGGCGGTATTGGCGAACACCACCGGATCGCCGGGCGACGGCAGCTGCGCGACCCGCACCTGCCGCTGGGTTATCAGGTCGCGCTCCAGGCACAGGTGTCCGGCGAAATACACTCCGGCGGGACGGGTGTCGACGTTGTCGGCCAACACGATCGGATCGATGAGCACCTCCTGGTCGGCGGCGGTGACGGTGTCGCGACTGAGGTCGAGATGGACCAGTGTCGCGCCGTTGCCCGCCTGTTTGACGAATTCGACCTGCGCCACGGTGATTCCGGCATGGTCGACCAGTGCTTTGCCCGGCTCGAGCCACAGATCGAGAAGATTGTCGGTGAGCACCGTCCCCAGCGCCCGGCCGCCGTGCCCGCTCAGTGGCGCGGCGAGTAGTTCGGCGAGGGTGGCGGCGGCGGGTTCGGTATTGGCGTACTTGTGGAACACCGGTCCGCCGTGCACTCTGCCCTCGGCGAGGTGGTAGCCGAACGTGTTGTTGCCCCAGTGCATCGCGGGGCCACGCCCGAGCAGACCCGCCCGCAGTGCGTGGTCGTAGGCGTCGTAACCCGTGGCGTCGGCGGCGAAGACCTGGCGCAGGCCGCCGCCGATGTCGAGCACGGTCGGTGCCAGACCGTGCCCGTAGGCTCGTTCGATCAGTTCGAGACAGTCACCGACGGCGTTGATTCTCTCGGTGGTGGCAGCGGTGTCGAGATGGAAGGCGAAGCCGAGCAGCCGCAACCGATCGCGATGTCGCACCAGCAGCTCCAGCGCTGTCGTCACCTCGGCGAGATCGATGCCGAATCGACTCGGCGAGCTACCGGCGAATCCCGAAACACGCAGTAGTACCGGCGCGGGCGGGTCCGGGCGCGCCAGCTCGGCCATGGTCGCCAGTTCCCACAGATTGTCCACATTGACCGTCACTGCGGCCGCGAGTGCGGCCCGCAACAGCGCGGTGCCCTTGGGCCCGGTCACCTCTATCCGATCGGCGCGAAATCCGGCGGACAGGGCAGCACGCAGTTCCCCCGCGGACGCCACATCGACGGCGATCCCCGCGTGCGCGGCGGTGCGGGCGAACGTCGCCGAACGATTCACTTTGTGCGCGTAGCAGATCCGGTGTCGGACGGCTGCGGTGTCCAGCGCGCTGCCCAGCGCTGTGAGGTTGTCGGTGAAGACCTGAGGGAACACCAGGTGCAGAGGAGAGCCGTAGTGCCGCAACGCCGTACGCACACCGTCGCGGTCGGCGAGGAACGCGGCGACGAGCGGATGCAGCGCGGCGGGAACGGCGGGCGGGATCATCCCACCGACGCGCCGGGCACCGGTGCCGGCACGTCGTCGACCGGGTTGTAGCCGCCGTCGCGCAATGCCTCGAACACGCGGAACCTGTTGCGCGGACTCCGAATCCGCGCGATGACCCGCTTGGATTCCAGATCGATGTCGACGACGGTGATTTCCATCGACTCGAGCAGGGCGGTGATCGTGCGGACGCAGTGCCGACAGCTCATATCGGGGACGTAGAAGACCCCGTCGTCGCCTGTCGGCGCGGTTTCGGGTCGCTGCTGGGTGTGGTCCTCGACCACCTCCACCGTGTCCGCCAGCGCGGCGAACGTCTCGACGAACCGGTCGACCACCGCGGCCAGCACATGCACGCCGGCACCGTCGATCTCGTGCTGCGTCGCGGCCGGACAGGTCGGTTGGGTGTCGGCAGGCAGGAGCGCGTACTGCCGGGAGATCAGGTCCAGATCGTCGTGATACTTCGCGACAGCAGCCTCGATCTCGAGGCCTTCCTCGGTGGTCGCGCGCAGCATCACCGCGTGCGCGTCGGCGATGGTGGCGTCCTTCATCGCGCGCAGGACGGTGATCGAGTCGGCGGTGTAGCGGACGGAGCCGTCGGGCTGGGCGGCCAATCGCACCGGAATCATCCCGCGCCGGAAGGTGGACGCCTGCAGTTCCCAGAACCAACGGGTGGCGACGGCCGTGAAGATGCCGGAATCTCGCATCCCCCTGGCGAACGCGACGACGTCGCGACAGGGGGTGTCGTCGGCGATCAGTCCGTGCTGGACCAACGCGCGGCCCGTGGCCTCGATGCCGACCCGGAAGATCTCGTGCGGATCGTGATCGGTGGTCGTCGCCGAAAGGACACGCCGATCGTGGGCGGACAGCGCCGCGGCCCGCGCCGCAATGCCGGAGGCCGACAGCGAATGCCACAGTGCGAGCACGGTTTCCCGGGCGATCACCGCGAGTTCGGGGCCCGCGCCCGCGGTGTGGAAGTACCCGGTGTTGGGAATGCCCGCACTGTCGGTCCAGGTGAGGCGATGGGTCGCGCTCCTCACCTGATCGGGTCGGCACGGCCGCATGAACCGTTCCAGGTACATGCGCTGGGACTGTGTCAGGGTGGCGCCGGTCTCGAACTGTAACGCCGTGGCGCGGACAGTGATTCGGGCCCGATCCGGCGGATCGGTGGTGGCGAAGAGCCCGGGGGCGGCCAATCCGGCCAGTACCCGGGACGCGGCGCGACGATCGTAGTGCTGCACGGTGGGCGTGCCCATCGTTCCTCCTCGGCGTCAGGGGGCTTCGGGACAGGTCTGATCAACGCCCGTACTCGGCGATGCCGGCCACGGACGCGACGAAACGCTCGACCTCGTCGAGGGTGTGGGAATGGTGGAGAGCCGCGCGCGAACAGGTGGGCGCGTGCCGGATCACCGAGACGGCGGCGAGCTCGGGCCGGGCGGGGTGCACCCGCTCAACGATACGCACGTTTCTACTACGACTCGCGAAGAGTTTTCAGGCGCAAGGCTTTTCGGCTCCGAGTCCAGCCGACGGCTCAGTAGTTGCCCTGGAGGTACTCGACGAGATGTTCGCGTTCGGCCGCCAGTTCGGTGATCTCGCTCTTCACCACGTCACCGATGCTGACGATGCCGATCAGCCGGTCGGACTCCACCACCGGCATGTGCCGGATCCGGTGCTCGGTCATCACATCGCGCAGGGAGGACACGTCCTCGTCGGGCCCGCAGGTGCGAACCCTGGCGGTCATGATGTCGGTGACCGGCCGGTCCAGCAGTGCGGCACCGTGGGTGTGTAGATGGCGCACCACGTCGCGTTCGGAGACGATGCCCGCGATCACCGCGCCATCGGGGGAGACGACCACCGCGCCGATATTGTGTTCGTCCAGCACCGCCAGTAACTCACGCACCGTGGTCGGCGGCGGCACTGTCGTGACCGCCGTGCCCTTGTTGCGCAGGATCTCCGCTATCCGCATACGCGCACCACCTGTCCGGATCGATAGTCGCTCCCCAGCATGACCGGTCGACACCGACCTGACCAGCACGAAGACGTTACGACCGGACTATTCGTCGTCCAGCCCCGCGGACAGGTACGCCGCCGCGGCCAGCCACTGGCGACACTGTGGACCGTGGATGTCGTGTTGGCGCAGCATCTCGCGCGCCTGACGGTAGGTGAGCCCGTTCGGCTCGTCGCTACACGCCGTGGGCGGTGCACCTGCGGCACCGAGGTGTCGCTGAAATGGACCACTCATCTAGTCCCCTCCCATCCGGCGACGGGAGGGGTGCTCGGCCGGTGTAGCCGATGACCTCCCGGTGATCTTGCGCCGTGAGTCTACGGGCGAGTTGTTTTCGAATGCAAGCACATCTGCACGTTCGTTCTGGCCGTGTCGGGCCGCGATGGGGTTGTGGCGCTTAGGAATTCAGGGGGGTGGACGGCTCGGTGGAGGGGCGTCCCCGGTCCTGACATCAGGTAAGTACCGACCGGTGCGCGGCGGCGTTTCGCATGTTAATGTCCCCATCGCGCAAGCAGATGCAAGAACGTTTGTGCGTGCATCTGCAATTTTCGTACCGATGGGCATCATTCGAGAAGGAGGAGTGCGGTATGTCCGGAATGCAGCATGATCAGCGTGAACGCCCGGGAGACGGTGCGTGGCGCAAGAGCACCTACAGCAACCCGAGCGGCAATTGCGTCGAGGTTGCCGAGGCGGCGGACGGTTCGGTCGCCGTGCGCAACTCGCGCGACCCGCAGGGGTCGGTGATCTTCTATACCCGGCCCGAAATCGACGCGTTCATCCGCGGCGCGAAGGCCGGAGAGTTCGACTACCTCACCGGGTAATCGGTAGGATCTGGGTCCATGACGGCTGAACCCGACGAGATCGGTCGCGTGCAATCTGTTGTCGACCGCGGCCCCACCGTATTGCGCATCGCGCTAGGTGGCCAGTTGCGCAAGCTACGCGAGGGCAAAGGCATCACCCGCGAGGCCGCCGGCGACGCGATCCGCGGCTCGCATGCCAAGATCAGTCGGCTCGAGCTGGGGCGCACCGGCTTCAAGGAACGCGACATCCGGGATCTGCTCACGCTCTACGGCGTGCACGACCCCGCCGAACGCACGTCGTTCTTCGAATTGGCCAGACAGGCGAGTGAGCCCGGCTGGTGGCATCGCTACAGTGATCTGCTGCCGTCGTGGTTCAGCACCTACCTCGGTCTCGAGCAGGCGGCCAGCCAGATCCGTACCTATGAGGCGCAGTTGGTGCCAGGGCTGTTGCAGACGCCGGAGTACACCAGGGCAGTCGTCACCCTGGGTGTCGACGACGCCGAAACCGATCGCCGTGTGCAGGTTCGTCAGCGGCGCCAGGACGTCTTGCGCCGGGTCGACCCGCCGGTGGTCTGGGCGGTGATCGACGAAGCCGTCCTGCATCGGCCGATCGGTGGACGCGAGGTGCACCGGGCGCAGCTGCGCCATCTGGTCGAACTGTCGAAGCTACCGAATGTGACGGTGCAGGTGCTGCCGTACGCGGCGGGTGGACACGCCGCGGCCGGTAGCTCGTTCAGCATCTTGCGCTTCGGTGAGCCGGAGCTGCCCGACATCGTCTACTTGGAGCAACTGACCAGCGCGCTCTATCTCGAGCGTCGCCAGGACCTCGCGCTGTACCTGTCGGTGATGGATCAGCTCAGTGTGCAGGCCGAACCGCCGGACCGTTCGCGGGCGATCCTGCTGGAGTACGCAGAGCGCGACTGAGTCAGTATCGGATACAGCCGGCGGCGATGCGCCAGAAGGTATCAGGGGTCAGCGTCTGCAGATCCCAGTCATCGGCCAGCTCGTGCGCGGTGGTCACGATGCGGTCTATATCGAAATCGTTGCGGGTCGCCGCGCCGGTGGATTCCACGGCGTCGATGACGAAGGCGACCGCGCTTTCCCTCGACCACCCCGCGGCGACGGGATGGGTGGTCGCTGCGCGATCAGCGAGGCTGTGACGACCTGTGGTGTTGTTCATGTGAATGCCCCTGTGCTAAGGCAGTGGCAAACCCAAGGCAATCGCTACCCCGGGTGTGCCGCTCGCGGCCTCCCCTTACTTTTCCCTGAATTGTGTTGCGGCCCTGAGTTTAGGACGGAGCCACTTTCAGATGCAAGCACATCTGCACGATCGATTCCGTCTCGATGCAGCGTATTTTCCGGCTTCTGAGCGGCGAATGCAGGTTCTCGCCGTCGCCCTTACCGCAGGTGATTCGCAAATAGTGGTGTGACCGGCGGCTCGCCGAGTTCGACGGGTGGCGACAATGTGGCGCGGGTTGCCCGCGAATGAGTCGAGTGGGCGAAATATGCTGCGATAGTTAATTTCTGGTTATCGGATCGCTGAGACGGCGGACTCGATCGAGTCCGTTCCGGAAACCAGCTCGAGCGTGCGACGAAAGGTGTTGCCCGCGAACAAGATCGCCGCGAGTGTCGCGGCGACATCGGCGCGCGGCACCGCATCGCGCGAAATCGGCGGCGGTCCGAGCGTGACCAGACCGTTGCCTTCGGTGTCGGTGAGCCGGCCGGGGCGCAGGATCGTCCAGTCCAGATCGCGTGTCCGCAGGTCTTCCTCGGCGCGGGTCTTGGCGTCGATATAGGCGGCCCACACCTCGTCGGTCCCCGCTGCAGGCGGGCTCCCCGCGCCCATGGTCGAAATCTGCACGAACCGCGCGACGCCGGTGTGCTCGGCGGCGTCGGCCAACTGCACGGAACCGTGGAGGTCGACGGCGTATTTGCGCGCGGCGCCGCTGCCCGCGCCCGCCCCCGCGGCGAACACCACCGCGTCCGACCCGGCGACCGCGGCCGCGAGGTCCGCGGGGCTGTCACGTTCCATGTCGTAGATGACCGGCACACCGCCGGTCGCGGCGATGTCGGCGGCCTGGCCCGGTTCGCGGATGAGCGCGTGGACCTGGTCACCGCGACGGGTCAGCACCGCCGCGAGCAGTAGAGCGATCTTGCCGTGTCCACCGGCGATGACAATGCGCATGGTGTGCTCCTATCAGCGTTCGGGGCCGCCTGGATTGCAGTTCGCCGCCACCGTGGCCTGATAGCCGACGTCGGGGCGCCACGGTTCGAGATTCCAGCTCGGTTTGTCGGGCGCCACCATCCTCGCCCATACCCAGTGGCACAGGAACTGGTCGCGCATGCCCGGTGCGTCGGCAGCGGCGTCGAGGGCGCGTACTTCCTGCCAGGCCGACTCGTCGGTACCGGGCGCGGCGGTCTTGCGGCCCGCCTGGGTGGGGAAGACGAGCAGTCGGGAGCCGTCGACGTTTTCGGTCCAGGTCACGTGATCGATGAGAGGAAGGCCCGCGTAGGGGTCGACCGTTGTGGTGGGTGGCGCGATGGTGGCCCGAACCCGTGTGGTGGTGGTTGTCGGGGTGGCCGTGTCGGGCGGGTCCGCGACATCGGCGGTCTCAGCCGGGCCGCAGCCGGTGAGTGCGGCCGCCGCGGTGAATGCGAGCAGGAACTGCCACCGTGTCACGAACGCCCTTTCTGTCACCGCGAGCCGACGAGGGCCCGTCGTGTCAGCCTAGTGCGATCGGCGGGGCGGCGCCGTCGTCAGTGCCACAGGGACCGGCACGGCAGCCGACGCAGGCCAGGGCCGACCTGCCCGTCGACGGTCACCAGTAGGCCGGAATGCACGGCCGCCGACGTGAACTCCCATGCCTCGGCCTGGGTCGCGGCGTATTCCAGGACCAGTGCGTCCTCGGGCGTCGAGCCGTCGAAGTAGACCGTGATCCGCCGGGTCGGTATCTCGTTCGGGTCGATGCGGTGGAGGGTGGCGGCGATGTTCTCGTCGGTGGGAATCATGGCGTGCTCCTTTCGCCCCGGCACTGGTGAGCGCCTTCCTACTCGACAGTAGGTCTTGCACCATCGAGAGGAACACGTTCCGATTTCGCTTGGAGATCTCACAATCCACCTGTCGCCGCGGCGGTGCACACGCATATCGGCGTGCTGCCTTCGATCACAACTACGCACAGAGTGAGGTTGTGAGCTCCGCCGATGTTCGCGCCGACCCGTCGACGAGGAGCCACGGTACCGGCGAAGATCGCTCTCGACAGCAGCGACACGGGAGGGAAAGCCGCATGATCTGGTTTGCCGCGCCACGACGTACTCGGCTGGGCCGAGCGCTCCTGGTCGGCTCGGCGGCAGCGGTACTGGCTGTGGTCCCCGCCGCGGCGGGCAACGCCTCGCCGCTGTACCCGACCGCCGATCCCGACCCCTTCTACAGTCAGCCCGCAGACCTCGACGCGCACCAACCCGGAGACGTGCTCGACGTGCGGAAGATGCCGCCGTTGGCCATGTTCCCCGACACCGACGTCACCTTGATCCAGTTCCGCTCCACCAATTCCGCGGGCGAGCCGATCGCCGCGACGACGACGGTGCTGCAACCGACCGACCACCACGCCGATGCCCCCGTGCTGTCCTACCAGCACATCATCAACGGCCTCGGCACGCGCTGTTCGGTCTCCAAAGTCCTCTACACCGACGACCCCGACCTGATGGTGCGCGAGGCGGTGGCCTGGAATTATGCGCTCCAGCGCGGGTGGACGATGGCCGTGCCCGACCACCTCGGCCCCAATTTCGCTTACGGTGCGGCGAAATTGGGTGGTCAGGTGACCCTCGACGGCATCCGCGCGGTGCGCCAGGTCGAGCAGTTGCGGGTCGGCGGTAGCCGGGTCGCGATGGCCGGGTATTCCGGGGGCGGCATGGCGACGGCGTGGGCGGCGGCTCTGCAGCCCGAGTACGCGCCCGAGCTCGAGATCGCCGGTGCGGCCATGGGCGGGGTGCCGATGAACCTGGTGTCGATGCTCGAGGGCCTCGGGTTCGGCTCGCATCCGGTCTTCGGACTCGCACTGGCGGCGGGGATCGGCCTTGAACGTGAATACCCGCAACGGTTTCCGATCAGTGACCAGATGAATGCCAGCGGCTTGGCCGCCCGTGCCTCGATCCGCGACGCCTGCACCAACGACATCCTCGGCGCGGGAGCCGGGCGCGGAATCCTCGACTTCGCGGCCACCACCTCGCTGGTGGAGGATCCCCAGGCGCGCGCCGTGGTCGAGGAGAACAGCCTCGAACTGTATCCGGGTGCGCCGACAATGCCTGTCTTCGAATGGCATTCGCCGATCGACGGACTCATCCCGGTCGACGCGATCACCGCCACCGTGGCGCGTTGGTGCGCGGCCGGCGCCAAGGTCGTCAGCCAGCACACACCGACCCCGGATCATCTGACCGCCGCGGTGCTCGGCCTGCCGTCCGCGCTGGGGTGGCTCGACGCGCGGCTACGGGGGGAACCGGCGCCCAGCACCTGCTGAGCCCGCGTTCGATCGACCCGGATCCGCGCCCCCCTGATGCGGATTCGGGTCGATCGATGCCGGGTGGGGCGATTCTTGTTGCGATACAGCGGCATTGCGCACACGACTCGGGCACAACGCCGAAGTCCTTTCCTCGCTGCACGTAGCGTAAAAGCTCTGACGACGGCGCGGTGGGGGAGTTTCGGCGGGGTCGAAGCACCGCATAGTGGCACGTCATCGACGAATCCGTTGCCACCCGAAGGCGTGTGTGCCATGAGATCTGTTCGAGTACTTGTCGGTTCGATGTTGCTGCTGTGCTCGGTGACGGCGGGCACCGCCGCCGCCGATCCGCCGCCGACCCACGAATTCCCGGTGCCACAGCTGGGAACACCCGGATTCCTGCCCGACCTGCAGCGCTGGATCGATCAGGTGATCCCCTCGCCGATCCAGCCGAACACCGCTGATCCGGCCGCCGAACTCGCGGCACTGCACGCGGCAGTCCTGCCGTCGCCGGTCGGCGATCCGATCTTCGACCAGTGGCCCGCCGGGCTGAACGAGCTCGCGCCCGGCGATCTGATCGAATCCCGCGACATCACCGCGACCGCGGCCTGGCTCACCGTGGTGCCCATTCGCTCGGCGACGCTGCTGAAATTCCGCACCGAGGACGCGCACGGCAGGCCGTCCTACGCCACGGCGACCCTGATCGTGCCCGCCACCGAGTGGACCGGGTCCGGCGACCGCCCCGTGCTGGTGAACAACCTGCCCATCGACGCGCTCGGCCGCAAGTGCACCCCGGGCTACTCACTGGCGCACGGACTGACCACACAGTCGAGCGCGACGGAATTCATGCCGCCGACCACCCAACTGGCGGTACTGCGTGGGTACGCGGTCCTGGTGCCCGACCATCAGGGCCCGTGGATGGCCTACGCCGAACCATATGTCGCCGGGCACGCGGTGCTCGACTCGATCAGGGCGGTGCGCGGGGTGGACCCCACGTCCTACGGCGAGAGCCGCTTCGCGATGACCGGCTATTCCGGCGGCGCGATCGCCACCCACGGTGCGGCCAAACTGATCGATTCCTACGCACCGGAACTGGCCGACGCGATCGTCGGCGCGGCGCTGGGCGGTGTACCGGCCGACTTCGAGATCCTCTCGCGCAGTATGAATGCCAACCTCGCATCGGGAATATTTATGGCAGCGACCTTCGCGATCGGCCGGGAGCGCCCCGAAATCCTTGCCGCGATGAACAATCTCGGGCGCTGGGTCACGACGTCGATCATGAAAGATACGTGCGCCAGCGTGTTCGCACTGCCGGGGATTCTGCATCTGCCGATCGACGTCGGCGCGAATATCGCCGACCCGCTGCGTTCGGAACTGGCCACCGAGATCTACGAGATCACCCGTATGCAAGGTTTACGGTCGGCTACTCCGCTCTACATCTACAACGGTGACCAGGAGTTCTGGATCCCCGCGGAGGGTGCGCACAATCTCTACCTCGAACAGTGCGACCTCGGTGCGAACGCGGTCTATCGCGGCGTGCTCGGCGAACACATCATCGGCGCGGTGACCGGCTATCCGGAGGCGATGCTGTGGCTCGACGAGCGACTCCTCGGGGTCGCCGCGCGCAGCGAATGCGCAACGGCGAGATGATAATTCACAGAGCATTTCGCGTGGAACAATGGTCGGACACAGCGCCTTCGCGACTCGAACCTGCGCCCAACCGAACGGCTGGAAATTTTCCTGTGCCTCGTCATGGCAGTTTTCGAGAGGACGTGGTGACCTGCCCAGACCGCACGTGACAAGCGTCTCGTAAGGAATTCTGCGGCTTATGTTTTGGGCGGTTTCGACAAGCCATTCGTTCTCCCCGAAGAAAAGGGCGACGAATATTCGAATCGCACAGGAAGACAAGTCAACACATGAAATCTCCCAGTCGCAGGCGCACGCTGCACACGGCGGTATTCGCCGGAGTCGGCGCCCTTTCCATGGTATTCACCGGGCCGGGGGCGAGCGCGGCTCCCGCGGCGGCGCCGACCGAGCACGATCTCGCCGTGATCGTCTCCGAGGGCCGTCAGGTCGCGGGGTCCGGTTCGGCGTGCACCTCCGGCAGCGGCGCGGGGTCCGGCAACGGGTCCGGTGACTGCTACGGCGGTTCGGGTTCGAGCTCGGGTTCCTCGGGCGGCTATTCCTCTGATCCCGGCGCGCACGGGCCGGCGTCGACGGCGTTTCTCGCCGCGTTCGCTTACGGGCTGAACAATCCCGATGCCGGGGCGCCCGGGACCAACGATTGGAACTGCAAGCCGACCGCCGAACATCCTCGCCCCGTTGTGCTGTTGCACGGCACCTGGATGAACGCCTACAACGGTTACGCCTTCATGGGTCAGCCGATCAAGGACGCGGGCTACTGCACGTTCACGTTCAACTACGGTCGCTCGAACATGATGGAAGGTGGCGGGGTCGGTTCGTTCCTGCCCGGTGTGATGGGTACCGGCTACATCGAGGATTCGGCCGAGCAGACCGCGGCGTTCATCGACCGGGTGCTCGCGGCCACGGGTTCCGACGAGGTCGACATCGTCGCGCACTCGCAGGGTGGCGCGATGGCGAACTGGTACACCAAGTTCGAAGGTGGCGCGGCGAAGGTGAACAAGCTCATCACCTTCGGTGCCACGCACCACGGCACCAGCCTCGACGGTATCGGTGCGTTGGGTCGCATGATCAACAACCTGGGTATCGACATCCTGGGTCCGATCGAGATCTTCGTCGGGCACGCGGGTATCCAGCAGACCATCGGCTCGGATTTCGTGAACAACCTCAACTCGGTGGGTGACACCGTCCCCGGCGTCGATTACACCATCGTCGGTACCCGCTATGACGAGGTCACCAACCCCTACGAACTCACCTTCCTGAAGGCGGGTCCGGGGGCGCGCGTGGACAACATCACCCTGCAGGACGGCTGCGAGCAGGACATCTCCGATCACTTGACGATGATGTACTCGCCGCGCGCGTTGTCGATCGCGCTTCGCGCACTGGACCCGGTGCAGAACCCGCAGCTGAGCTGCACGTTCAACCCGTGGCTGGTCGGCGGTGGCGGCGCGCTCTGACCCGCCCCCGTTGACAACGACGAAGGCGCTGCCCACCTCGGTGGACAGCGCCTTCGTCGTGTCGGGGGTCAGGCCGGGACGGAACGGTAACTGCGCGCGACGAGCGCGGAACGCAGGTACCACAGCCCCGAGGGCTGGGTGGGATCGAAGCCGGTGAGCTGGCCGATCCGCTTGAGCCGGTAGTCGACGGTGTTGGTGTGTACGTGCAGTACGCGCGCGGTGCGCTGGCGGTTGAGGTTGTTGGCGATATGGCGCTGCAGGGTTTCGAGCAGCTCGGGGTACTGATCCAGCGGGTCCAGCAGCGAGCCGAGGAATTCGCGCCCCGGGCCGGGGCGGGTGAGCTGGTATTCCAGGGCCAGCTCGTCGAAGCGGTACAGACCGGAGGTCACCTCGAGCCGCTGCACCATGTCCAGCAGTTCGTGGGCCTGGTCGGCGGCATCGGGAACCCCGGTGGTGCTCGTTTCGACCATCGCGGCGGTGATACCGACCTGCGCGGCCTGGGAGAGCTGGGCGACCAGCGCGGTCAGGCCCTCGCGGTCGAAGGTGTCGGCGGGAATCAAGACGGTTCCACCGTCGACACTGAGCAGCGACAGTGCCGAGTCGCCGCAGCGCTTGGCCAGTTCAGCCTGCACGCGGCGCAGCTTGCGGCGGGCGACCACCTTCGAATCGAGCGCCGGGTTGGCTTCCTCACGATGCTGCGGGATAGCCAGGGCGAAGACCGCATAGGTCTCAGCGATGGTGATGCCGCATTCGCGAGCCATCGTCGAGGTGCTGTGGCCGCCGAGCAGCGCCGAGGTGAGGGTGTGGACGGCGGTGTGGTGTTCGCTCACCACGCCGCGCAGCTCACGAACGTAGGCCATCGAGATCTGCGCGGTGATCGTGTCGAGCAGTTCCATCACGACCTTGACGCCGCCGACGAGACTGTCGAAGTCCTTGCCGGAAGCGCTCGATACCACCAGGTCGAGACCGATTTTGAAGCCTTCGGCGATAGAGTGGTGGATCGTGTCGATCGGCACGCCTTCACGTGCCCACGCGCTGGCCGCGTCCTGTAGGCGCTGCAGCTGGCTGGGGACATCGCGCCCGTCGAGCATGCCCACCGCGAATTCCAGGCAGATCCGGGTGATGGTGGTGACATCGCCGGAGATCGCGTCGCCGGGCAGGGTGCCGCAGGGCGCGACGTTGGCGACGAAATGGCCGACCATCTGCCGCGATAGCGCGCGAACATCCTTGAGTGGCAACGACATCGGCCTGCCCGAGACAGTCAGCGACGGTCGGGGCGGGTTGTGGACGGACATCTGTGTTCCCTTCGCCAGTTCGGCTGTACCCCCCGCTGTCCAGCGAACCCCACCCTAACGAACTACAAACGAAACCGGAATGGATTGTCATGTTCTGGGTATAGGGCCCACGGGTCGCTGCTGACGTAGTGACCGGTCACAAGTCTGGTTCTTCGCTATCAGTGGTTGTAGAGTTCAGCGCCATGCGACCTGCCGTTCGATGTCTGGTCTGGGAACTGAACGAGACCCTGTGGGAGGGTGTCGTCCACGACGAGACCGGCACCACGCCGCACCCACCGGCACTGCGCACGCTGACGAAACTGAGCGAGCGCGGTGTGCTGCATGCTGTCGCCGCGCGCGGTGACCGGGCGAGAACCCTGCACACGCTGTATCGCCACGGACTGTACGAGATGTTCTCGGCGGTCGAGGTCGGCTGGGGCCGCAAATCCGCCTCGATCGTCCGTATCGCGGGGACCCTCGGTCTCGGCCTGGACGCACTCGCGTTCGTCGATGCCGAGCCGGTCGAACGCGCCGAGGTCTCGCGCGCACTGCCGATGGTGCGTTGCTACGCCGCCCGCAATGTCGAAGTGCTTCCGCTGCTGCCCGATTTCCGGCACGACCTGCGTTCCGGTCGGGTACCGACTCCACCGTTGGGGTTCGCCCGCGTCCCGGCCCACTGACCAGGAACACCGCGTCGGTGTCGGTTCACGAGTAGGTGAATGCGGCACCGGCTGCATGATTGCAGCGACTGCCAAAATGGTAGGGCCCGATCGATTCGCGCCCGCGATCACGGCAATGCCGGCGGCAACGACAGCGTGAGCGCGGCCAAACGTCGCGGCGAGGCGACGACGTCGTAAGCCGCGATCCGCCCGTCACGCACCACGAACGTCACCGCGAACACCGGGCCACCCGCTCCGGCCACCACCAGACCGGGCTTGCCGTCGACGAGCATCAGCACCGCGTCCCGCGACCGTCGCCGCAGCGCGAGAGCGCCCTGCGCCACGGCCCGGGCCCCGCGCACGAGCGCGGCCATTCCGGGTGAGAGCGCCGTCGGGTCGGCGGTGCGCACCACATCGGGTGCGAGCACCGCGAGCAGTCCGCCGAGATCGCCCCCGCGGGCAGCCTGCACGAAGGCCGTCACCGCGGCCTGATGGGCGAGCAGTTCGGTCGGCTCGATCCGGGCGGGCGCGTGCACCCGCAGTCGGGCGCGGCTGGCGAGTTTCTTGGTGGTGGCGGGCGTGCGTCCGAGCATCGGCGCGATGTGGGAAAACGGGACGGCGAACAGATCGTGCAGCACGAAGGCGACCCGTTCCTCGGGGCCGAGCGCGTCGAGAACGACCAGCAGCGCCCGCCCGACGGAATCCGCCCGCAGCGCTTCGGCTTCGGGATCGGTGCCCGCGCCGGTCGCCGCCCGAGCGGGAGCGTTCGATGCCGCGACCTCGGCGCGACGGCCGCGGGCGCGCAGCATATCGAGGCAGATCCGCGACACCACCGTGGTGAGCCAGCCGTCGAGATCGGCGATCTCGGTGTCGGTCCCGGCCAAGCGCAACCAGGCCTCCTGGACCGCGTCCTCGGCCTCGGCCCCGGAACCGAGCAGCCGGAAGGCGACGCCGCGCAGCCGATCGCGCCGCTGTTCGAACGCGTTCGCCGACGCCTCCAACAGTTCCGCGCGCATCGGTCACCTTTCGCTCACGCCGGTCGTCAATCGAAGGGACGGCATTCGCTGTCCGTCACGGCGGCTGTCTCCACGATGACAGAGGCGCCGATCACCCGAACCGGAGGATCTGATCCGATGCACACCACCTATCTCGTCGTCACCGTGCTCGCCGCGGTAGCGGCCTTGGCCGCCGCGCTGATCGATGTCGTCCGTGCCGACTGGGTGCGCGAGAACATGCGCCACTACGGCATTGCGCCCTGGACGCTCACACCGTTGGCTCTGGTCAAGGCGGCGGGCGGACTCGGCCTGCTCGCCGGCCTGGCCTATCGGCCGCTGGCGGTGGCGGCCGCAGCCGGGCTCGTGCTGTATTTCGTCGCCGCCGAACTCACCGTGCTGCGGGCGCGCCGGTACGCGGATCTGGGTTACCCACTGCCGTATCTGCTGCTCGCGGCCGCTTCGCTGGGTCTCGCGGCAGCATGAGGCGCCGGGTGGCGCGCCCCGGCGGGCGCGCCACCCGCACCTGGGTCAGGCCTGGGCCAGGATGAAATCCGCGGCCTGCTCGCCGATGAAAATGGCGGGGGCGTTGGTGTGGCCGCGGATGATCAACGGCATCACCGAGGCATCGGCGACGCGCAGACCCTCGACACCGCGCACCTTCAGGTCCGGGGTGACGACACTGGCGGCGTCGGTGCCCATCCGGCAGGTGCCGATCGGGTGGTAGAGCGTGTGCGAGAACTGCTCGATGGTCAGCGCGATGGTGGCCTCGGGATCGTCCGCGGGTGCCTCGGGCGGGTAGATCAGCGCGCCGAGCGCGCTCTTGAGCGCGGGCTGCCCGGCGAGCCCGGCACACACGCGGAGCCCGGTGGTCAGCGCTGCCCGGTCGGCGCCCTCGGCATCGGACAGATACCGCGGATCGATCACCGGCTTGGCCGTTGGATCGGCCGAGGCCAGGCTGATCTTGCCGCGACTGCGCGGGCGAAGCAGGATCGCGCCGAGCACCACTCCGTGGTCGGTGGCCTCGACCAGACCCTCGTGGTAGAACGGTGCCGGGGCGTAGATCAACTCGAGGTCGGGGTGCTCGAGGTCGGGCTCGCTGCGCACGAAACCGTATGCCTCACCGACATTGGAGGTGAGCATGCCGCGGTGGCGGACCAGGTAGTTGATCAGTTCGAGTGGCTTCTCCGCGGTGTACAGCGAATCCGATTCCACGCTGTAGCCGAGCGCCGCGATGAGATGGTCCTGCAGGTTCGCGCCGACCTCGGGGGAGTGGGCGACCAGTTCGATGCCGTGCTCTTTCAGCTCGTCCTGATCGCCGATGCCCGAAAGCTGCAGCAGCTGCGGGCTGTTCACCGCACCACCACACAGGATCACCTCGCGAGCGGCGGTCACCGTGTGGGTCTGCCCGCCGTTGCGGTACTCGACGCCGACCGCCCTGGTGCCTTCGAACAGCACGCGGGTGGCCAGAGATTCGGCCAGCACGGTCAGGTTCGGCCGCTTCATCGCCGGGCGCAGGTACCCGTCGGCGGTGCTCCAGCGCCTGCCGTCACGCTGGGTGACCATGGTCTGGGTGAAGCCCTCGGGTGCGGGCCTGTTCGCCGATTCGAGGTCGTGGCCCGCCTGGCGCGCGGCCTCGAGGAACGCGTGCGTCGAGGCGCGTGGGCTGCGCTGACGCTGGACGTGCTGGGGCCCCTTGGAACCTTCGTCGGGGAACTGGGCGTCCTGGACGTTCTCGATCTTGCGGAACTGCTCCACCGCGGCGGCGAAGTTCCACTTCTCTCCTGCCAGCAGCCCCCATTCCTCGTAGTCGGCGCGGAAGCCGCGCACCCACATCATCGCGTTCATCGTCGACGAGCCGCCGAAGGTCTTGCCGCGCGGCCAGTAGATCTGCCGGTCGCCGAGCTCGGGCTGCGGTTCGGTCAGATAGTCCCAATCGCGTTCGCTGCGAAACAGTTTCGAGAACGCGGCCGGGATATGGGCGAACTTGTCGTCGTCGTCGGGCCCGGCCTCCAACAGTACGACCGTGGTGCCGGGTTCGGCGCTGAGCCGATTCGCGAGCACCGCCCCCGCCGATCCGGAGCCGACGATCACGTAATCCGCGGACGTCCCACCTGCTTGCACTGTCCAACTCCGATCTGCACTGCGTCTGTCGTTCGGCGCGCCTGCTCCCGGACATGAAAAGACCGTGAGCCCAGCCGGACTCGTCGTCGGGCGTAGCGCTGCAAGCAGAGTACTGACAGTCGGCGCGTGGCGGGCTGTGCGCCGTTCAGCCCGCGGCCGCGGCTTTCCCGGCCCGGCGGCCGTAAAAGCTGCCGTCGCCGAGCGAAGCCCCACTGACGTAGCCGTACGCGCACAGCCCCGACGTGCAGCGACCCGCCGCGAACAGCCCGGCGATCGGCTCACCGCTGACGTGCAGCACCCGCGAATCCAGGTCGGTGCGCAACCCCCCGAGGGTGAATCCGGCGGTGAACCCGCGCAGGTCGAAGCAGGCGAGCGAACCGGTGATCGGGCGCACCCATTCGGGTTTCTTGCCGAGCAGGGGGTCGCTGCCCTGCTCGGCGTGCTGGTTGTAGGTGGCGACGGTGGTCTGCAGCGTCTGCGCGGGCAGCCCCATCTCGGCCTCGAGCTCGGCGACCGTCTCGGCGACCCACTTCGGCTGGAAGCGGAAGAACGGGGTGGCGCTCTCGGTCGCGAGCGCCTCCTCGAGCGAGGCCTCGTCGATGATCAGAAACGCCTGGTTGTCGTTCTGCAACAGCGTCGCCTGACCGATGCGGCCGGGGTAGGTGTCCTCGGTGATGTAGCGCTGACCGCGTCCGTTGACGAGGATGCCGCGCGCCATCATCTGCGGATCGCCGAAGATAGCGACCTCACTGGCATCCATGTGCGCCAGTTCGGCGCCCAGCGCTTGAGCCAGCCGGATGCCGATGCCGTCGTGTTCCTCGATGGCCGCGCCGGGCCTGCCGCTCAGGCGTGGGGTGTAGCGATCGATCATCTCGGTGTCGTAGGCGAAGCTGCCGGTGGCCAGGACGACGCCGCGTGCGGCGCGCACCGCGACCGGCTTGCCGTAGGTGGTGGCCAGCACGCCCACCACCCGGTCCTCGTCGTCGACGACGAGCCGACGGATCCGGGTGTCGTACTCGACGTCGATATCGAGCCCGGCGACGGTGTCGGCGAGCGGCTTCATCAGCATGTAGCCGCCGCTGCGCTCACCGATCTTCTTGCCTGCCAGTTCCGGAACATGGCCGCGTGGAGCGGGTTCGGCGATGTCGAGAAAGGGCGCGGAGTTCTCGCCACCGGAGTACATCAGGCCCTCGTCGTGCGGCGGTTCCCAGCCGGGCTCACCCCAGAACGACTCTTTGAACGGAACACCGCAGTCGACGAGCCAGTTGTAGTGCTCGACGCTGCCCGCGCAGTAGTCGTTGATCTTCGCCTCGTCGACACCGGGCCCGAGGGCCGCGGTGAGGAAGGTCGCCATGTTCTCCGGGGTGTCGTCGAATCCGAGCGCTTTCTGCAGCGGTGTGCCGCCACCGAGATAGACGAACCCGCCCGCCAGCGCCGCGGCGCCGCCCCAACCCCCGGTGCGTTCCAGGATGAGGACCTTCGCACCCGCTCGCGCCGCTTCGATCGCCGCGCACACGCCGGCGATGCCGAAGCCGGCCACCACCACGTCGGCCTCGAAATCCCAGTGCGTCACCTCGCTCGCGCGCAGCGGGCGGACGGTGTCGATCCGATGGGGCTGTTCGCTCACGGGTTCCTCCGGTGCTCGGGGTGCGGGCGTCACAGCCCATGACAGGAATGGTGCCGTCAACCGCGCCACAAAACAAGAACGTGTTACAGATTCTCCCGCCCAGCGGGACACTCGTGTACCGATCGGCTCCGGTACGGTGACGGTCGAAGGCGACATCGACGAGATCTGGTGGTGATGTGATGAGCGCGAACATTCGAGACATTGCGGTGCAGACCCTGACGGGCGAGGACACCACGCTGGGCGAGCTGGCGGGTGAGCGGGCCGTGTTGCTGGTCAACGTTGCCTCCAAGTGCGGCCTGACGCCCCAGTACGGCGCCCTGGTGGAGCTGCAGAAGACCTACGGCGAGCGCGGTTTCACCGTGATCGGCTTCCCGAGCAACCAGTTCATGGGCCAGGAGCCGGGCAGCGCCGAGGAGATCCAGGAATTCTGCTCGGTCACCTACGGCGTCGATTTCCCGCTGCTGGCCAAGGCCGACGTCAACGGCGCCGACCGGCACCCCCTCTACGCCGCCCTGGTCGAGACAGCCGACGCCGAAGGCACGGCGGGCGACGTGCAGTGGAACTTCGAGAAGTTCCTCGTCGGCCGCGACGGCACAGTCGCCGGCCGGTTCCGTCCGCGCACGACCCCCGACGCCGACGAGGTCGTGCGGGCGATCGAAGCTCAGCTCTGAACTACTGAGCGTTCGCCAGCAGCGCGTACTGCGCTGCCGCCTGCTGGCGAACTCCGGCGGGTTCGGCCCCGCTGACGAACGCGCCGTAGCGGCGGTAGCTCACATAGCAGCGGGTCAGCGCAGGCGCGTTGCCCGCGCGACGTTCGGCACACCGCGCCCGCGGAACGCCCTCGGGCGCCGACACAGGATGCGCGGCCGCGCTGAGCGTGTCATGCCAGGCGGTGCCGAAAGCCTCGGCCGCGGCGTCGTCACGGAATCGGAACAGCGTGGTGCTGTAGGAATGCGCCACGCCGTCCACGTCGCCGCGATCCCAGGCCGCACCGAGCTCGACGGGCTCGGTGGGGCGGTAGTGCCGACTCGCGCGACCTGTCCACGGTGCGAACTCACGCGAGGAGATGGCGATCTGCTGATTGGCCGGACCGGGAATCAAGGTGCGGCGCAACAGATCGTCGGGGTCGCGGGGTAGTTCGGCGATCCGGTCGGGCGCGGTCGGGGTGAAGGCGTCGAGGAGCGGGATCTGGGCATCGAGGACTGCCGCGACACGCTTGGCGAGTGCGTCGATGTCGGGCGAGGGATGCTGGAGGAACAGGCTCACCACGATCTCGCCGTGGGCGAAGGTCGCCCCGATCGTCTTGATACCCGGTCGCCAATGTGCGTGTGCGGCAGCGTAACCGGGGATCGGTACCGGCTGGTTGTCCGGGTTGACCCCGAAGTCGGTCGCCTCGAGTTCCCGTGCCGCCTGCTCGGCGATCGTGGCGCCGGGAAACCGCAACAGCACCACCCGGGTGATCCGCGCGTCGGTCTCGATCGCCGGTGTGGCCTTGTCGAACGGCCGGGAGCCCTCGGCGATGTCGAAACCGACGATCATCCGATGCCGTTCCAGTACAGCGAGATTGACATTCGAGATCGCCGAGGCATCCGAGGCCCGTCGTGGCGTGTCCAGGACATCTGTGCCCCAGCTGTGGGTCAGCGCCGGGTCGACGTCGTGCGGAAACACCACCGCGCCCGCCATCCGCAGACCTTCCAGAATCGGCCCGTCCGTGGACTTTCGGCCCGTCTCGATGTCGGCGGGCACCGTCGTATAGCTGCCCACGTCGAGGGACCGAACATCGATCTCACCCGGCATCGCGGCGCCGTCGACGGTGCCGCAGCCGACCAGCAGCACGGCGAGCGTGCCCAGGGCCAGTCGCGCGGTCACAGTGGTGCGGTGCTCAACCATTGGTCGATCATCTCCTGATGGGTGTGGCCCTTCCAGTACACCTGGAGCAGCACGGTCGAATACGGGGCGGCGTCGAATCGCACCAGCAGCCATGGTCCGGTGGAGCCGTTGAAACTGTGCACGGTCAGCGAATTGCCGTACCTCGACCGCAGTTGCCGGGTCGCTCCGGCCGGCAGCGTCGCTACGAACCGCCCGACGGTCTCGGCGTCCTCGTGTGCCATCACCTGCAAGTTGATGCCCTCACGATCGGTGCAGTCGAACCCTGTGTCCCACACCGCCTCCGGGCTCTTCGTCGCGAAACTGCACCGCAAGCCCCGATACCCCGCACTGTCCGGACTCGCGGGGAGCAGGTCGGGGAACATCGCGATAGTCGGCCGCGCCGCGGCCCACGCGTCGACGGTCGTGGTCGGGGCGACGGTCGTCGTCGGAGCCTGGCCGGTGCTCCCGGAATCTCGACTCACGAGGATCGCCGTCACGATCGCGAGCGCCGCGACCACCCCGACCGAGCCCGCCGCCCACCACGCCGCGTTCCCTCGACGAGAGCCCGCCACAGCAGAGCCGTCGAGGCCCACCCGATGGTCCCCGCCGAACGCTCGGCCGCCCGCGACCCGGCCTCCCTGCGGACCGCGTCCGCCCACTGGCATCACCTGCGGCCCTTGATCTCCGGGCCAGGAATTGTCGGCGGGGCCGGTCATCGGGCGCAGCGCAGCGATTCCGGTCGTCAGCGCTGTGGTCGCCGCCGCGACCATCTCCGCGCAACTGGCGAAGCGCTGATCCGGATTCTTGGCCAGCGCCCGCGCGAACACCGCGTCCGCAGCGACGGGTAGACCCGGCACCATCTCGCTGATCCGCGGCACCGGGTGCATCAGGTGCGCACCGATCAACGCACCCGCGTTGGTGGCGGTATACGGTGGCCGACCGGCGAGCAGGTGAAACAGCGTGCACGCCAGGGAATACTGGTCCGAGCGCGGGCCCGCGGCACGGCCGTCGAGCTGCTCGGGTGCCGCGTACCGCAGCGTCGCCACCAACGTCCCGGTCCGGGTGAGCGCGGTGCCCTCGTCGATGGCCTTCGCAATGCCGAAATCGGTGAGCAGTACTCGTTCGTCGCCGCGGCCGGCACTCTCGCTCAGGAGAATATTGGCCGGTTTGACGTCGCGGTGCAGCAACCCGGCCGCGTGGGCGCAATCGAGGGCCTGCGCCGTCGACCGTGCGATGTGCAACGCCCGGTCCGCTGCCAAAGCCCCTGTCCGCAGTGCCGATTCCGCGTCGCTGCCCGCGATGTACTGCATCGCGATCCACAGCCGCCCGTCCTCGCTGCCCCGATCGTGGATTGCCACGATGTTCGGATGATCGAGCCGCCCCGCGAGATCGGCCTCACGCTCGAACCGGCCACGGAACACCGGATCCGCCGAGTACGACGAGTGCAGCAGTTTCACCGCGACCAGTCTGGACAACCGCGGGTGCCTGGCGGCGTACACACTGCCCATCCCACCCGACCCGAGCACCCGCTCGATGCGAAAACCGGCGAAGATGTCACCGGCGCTGAGCTCGTGCATGGTGTCACGCTAGCTCAGGACCGGTGACCTCGCGATCGGCACACTCAGCGGCCGATCCTTCGCACGGCGACCGCGGCCGAGGCGGCGGGCGATCACAGAGCCGGTCACGATCAATTGCAGTGCGGCCTCGTCGGTATCGAGGCTGGAGCGGACGCCTGCCCGTCATCGATTCGGGCATCGGGGACGGTTCGAGTATCCGGATCATGTTCTGATCGTGGGACGGGTAGGCCTGCGGGAACAGGAGTCCGCTGATGCGGGTACCCTGGGTACCCGGTTCCATGCCCGCCCCGGCTCGTGTCGGAATAGCTTGTCTGCCAACGTAACCGATGCTCTACGCTGGATTCGACCAGTCGGCTCCGATGCCCGAAAGGCGCTCCCCGATGTCGCATTCTTCTGCCGCCTACCCCAGCTCTGTCCCGGTCGGGGTCGACACCACCCGCGCGAGCATCGCGCGTGTCTACGACGCCGCACTCAACGGCAAGGACAACTTCGACGTGGATCGGCAGGTGCTCGACCAGGTCCGCACGGTCGCGCCCCAGGTCAACGACCTGGCGTGGGCCAACCGTGACTTCCTGATCCGCGCGTGCCGGTTCTTGGCCCGGGCGGGCATCGACCAGTTCCTCGACCTCGGATCGGGTCTGCCCACCGCGGAGAACACCCACCAGGTGGTTCAGCGGGTGAATCCGAAGTCCAAGGTCGTCTACGTCGACAACGACCCGTCGGTGCTCGTGCACGCACAGGCGTTGCTGGCCAGCAACAACCGCACCCGCATCGCCGAAGCCGACATCTTTCGACCCTTGGAAGTCCTCGGCAACGCCACGGTGCGCCGCGAACTCGACTTCACCCGACCCCTCGCTCTGTTCCACATCGGCACCCTGCACCACTACCTGGGCGAAGACGGCCCCGCCCTGATGCAGACCTACATCGACGCACTGCCCTCGGGTTCGTTCGTGGCCATCGCCCACTTCTACGATCCGGAGACCCCCGAATACAGCGGGCTCGCCCAGAAGATGGAAGAGAAGTTCATCCACAGCCCGATGGGTAGTGGACGCTTCCGCACCCGCGACGAAATCCAGGCGATGTTCGGCAATCTCGAGATGATCGAGCCCGGCCTCGTCCGCTGCGACGACTGGTGGTCCGACGGCCCACACCTCACCCCGCTCTCCGACGTCCGCCACTGCATCGTCGGCGGCGTCGGACGCAAGCCCTAGACGCCGCGTCGATTCGGGTACGAGTACCTGGATCGGGGGTCGGCGCGGTGAGCCCATCGGTGGGACTCACCGGCGACAACGATTTCGGAGAGTAGGCCGCAGCGGCTGCGCGGCCGGACACGGACCGCACCCTATGCTGTCGAGCGTGGCACGCACCGAAGGAACTCGAGCGCCCGGTCGCCCGGCCGCGGCCAGCCGTGACGCGGTGCTGGACGCGGCCGTCGCGGCATTCCTGGCGGGAAAACGGGTCGACGCGAATGCCATTGCCGCCCAGCTCGGTCTGGGCCGCACCAGTATCTACCGGTGGTTCGGATCCCGGGACGGGCTGCTCGGTGCCGCCTTGGCGCGCCAGCTCGAGCGCATGGTCGCCTACGCCGAACGGCGCAGCACCGCCACCGGCGGGGAACGGCTCGTCGAGATCCTCGACAACGCCATTCACTGGCTGGTCGAGGACGGTTCGCTGCGCACCTACTTCGACCAGGAATCCACCGCGGCATTGCGCGTGATCACCCGCAGCGACGGGGTGGTGCACCCGGCGGCGGTCTCGATCGTCGAGGGGCTGCTCGAACGCGCCGAAGGGCAGGGATATCGGCCGCCCATCGATCGTGCCACCCTGGCATACGCGCTGGTCCGGCTGTGGGAAGCGTTCCTGTACAACGACGCCGTGGCGGGCTTCCAAGGTGACGTCGAGCGGTTGAGCCGCGTCCAGGCCGCTCTGCTGCGGGCATGAATACCGCAACGTTTCTCAGATGAGTGGACATTCGCTGCTCACCGTCCACCGCGTCGAGCAACCGGGTGATGTAGATCACCGTCCGGGTGTGTCACGGCTGTCGGTTTTCGGTGTCGAAAGAGGTGTACCAGTCATTCGACACCCGCCCCTGTAGGGGCGCGAAGGGATCACTATGCGCAGGCACCTTCGCTCGGACGCACCCGACCCCGGTCGGCCGGTATCTCGACGGGCGCTGCTCGGGGGTATCGCCGCGGGGATCGCGCTGGCCTCCTGTGGATACGGATCGCCCGACAAGAAAGGCCAGATCGTGAAGACCGCTGAAGTTCTCGGCTCGCACATCTCCTACACCGAACTCGGCGCCGGCGACCCGCTCGTGTTCCTGCACGGCAACCCGAGCTCCTCGCATGTGTGGCGCAACATCCTGCCCCACATCGCTGACGGGCGGCTGCTGGCGCCGGATCTCGTCGGCATGGGCAGATCCGGTAAACCCGACATCGGCTACACCTTCGCCGACCACGCCCGCTACCTCGACGCCTGGTTCGACGCCCTCGACCTCGACCGTGTCGTCCTCGTCGGCCACGACTGGGGTGGCGCGCTCGCCTGCGACTGGGCCGCCCGCCACCCGGAAAGGGTGAGCGGACTGGCCTTCTTCGAAACCATCATCAAACCGATGGCATGGGAGGAGCTTTCCCCGCAGGCACGCGCCCGGTCCGAATCCATCCGGACCCCGGGCATCGGCGAGGAGATGGTGCTCGAGCAGGACCTGTTCATTCGCCAAGCCTTCACCGGGGGCGTGCTCGATCCCGTGGACGAGGCGGATCTGCAGGCCTATCTCGCGCCCTACCCGACCCGGGACAGCCGCAGGCCCATCCTCGCCTGGGCGCGCCAGATGCCGCTCGGCGGTGATCCCGCCGAGCTCGTCGCTCGCATCGAGGCCTACGACCGGTGGCTGGCGACCAGCACCGGCACCCCGAAGCTGCTGATGACATTCGAAGGTTCCCCCACCCTGCTCATCGACGAAGCGATGGCCGAGTGGTGCCGACACCACATCGCGGCACTGGACGTCGTCGCTTGCGGCCGGGCCGGACATCACGCCGCCGAGGACCGCCCCGACGAGATCGGCACCGCGATCGCCCGATGGGTGCAGCGTCACGCCCTCACCGCAACACCGAACCGGTGAACGTTGCGCCCACCCCGCCGCAGGTGGACGATCTATCGATGACCGACGACGCGACCGACCTCAGTTCAGTCGACCCGAGCGAGGTCGCGCTCGTCGCCGAAGCCGTCGACGGTGACGCCGACGCGGCCGCGGAGGTGATGCGCAGGCTGCAGGATCCGATCTATCGGCTGGCGCTGCGGATGACCGGTCGGCGCGCCGACGCCGAGGACGCCACACAGGAGATTCTCCTGCGTGTGTTCACCAGGCTCGCCACGTGGCGCGGCGAGGCGAAACTGCTCACCTGGGCGTACCGCATCGGCGTCAACCACCTGCTCGATCAACGAAGGCAGTCGATACAGGAGGCGGCGCAACTCAGCCTCGACGCGTTCGGTGACGCGCTGGCCGAGGGATTGGCAGCCGACCACCGGGAACCCGACGCGGAGTTGCTCGCCACCGAAGTTCGCCTCCAGTGCAGCCAAGCGATGTTGCAGTGCCTGAACCGTGCCGAGCGAATCGCGTTCGTCCTCGACGACGTGTTCGGTGTCGGATCCGCCGATGCTGCCTGGATTCTGGACCTCACACCCGCCGCCTACCGAAAACGTCTCGAGCGGGCCAGGAAGCGCCTGCGCGCATTCTTGACCTCGACCTGCGGGCACGCGAGCGAGCAGGCCCGATGTCGGTGTTCGCGGCGTATCGCCCACGCTGTGTCGACCGGGCGGATAGATCGGCAGCGGCCAGAACTGGCCACCCACCCCGTCACCAGCTCGGGCCGTAGCGCTGCGGAAGCCGAACAGCAGATGATCGCGCTACACGACGCCGCGGCGGTGATCCGCGTTCATCCGGACTACGCCTGCCCCGACTCGAAAGTGAACGCCGTTGCCGGTCTCGTGAAATCCAGACAGTTCTCCTTGCTGTCCGGCGAATCCGGGTAACCCGCCGGCCGCGGTATCCCCTGCGCCCCTACGCGGTGCCGACGCTCTTGGTCTCGCGCACGCCCGAGCAGTACCACCCGGCAATGGCTTCCAGGGCCGACTGTCGCGGAATCGGTTGCCGCATACGGTGCCATTCACCTGCCGCCGCCAGGGTTGCCCCGATGAGGCCGAATGCGAGCAGGCGGGTGCGGTGCCGGCCGACGTCGTCCGGATGCAGATGAGTGGCCAGGGTGGCGACGAATTCCGCTATGGCAGCGGCGATTCGGGACTCGACAGCGGGGTCGCCGATGGCGGCGGCACCGAAAACCAGCTCCGGCGTGGAGTGCGGGCTCGATTCGACCAGATCGAACAGCAGCGTCACCGTGCGCCGGACCCGGTCGAAATCGGAAGTTGTCTCGTCACGGACATCGCGCAGCGTGTCCGCGAGCTCGTCGAGGTAGTCGAGGATCACCGCGAGGTAGAGCTCACTCTTGGTCGAGAAGTGCCGGTAGAGCACGGGTTTGGTGACATCGGCGACGGCGCTGACGGTGTCCATGTTCGCGCCGTGAAAGCCGTGCGCGGTGAAGACCGTCCGCGCAGCGGTGAGAAGCCGACCGCGCCGGCCGCGGTTCCGTGGAGCCGTCGCGAAGGAAGTGCTCATGTACTTGATCCCTGCCTCTATTTGATACACACACAACTCTATGTAACATACTGGACCATGCAACTGGCCTTCACCGAGGACGAGCTCGCCTTCCGCGACGAGCTGCGCGCCTTCTTCCGCCGTGAGATCCCCGCAGACATCCGTCGGCGCCACCGGCACATGCACGAGCTGAGCAAGAACGACTACGTCGCCACCCAGCGCATCCTCAACAACGCCGGGCTGGCCGTACCCCACTGGCCCACCGAGTGGGGCGGCCGTGACTGGTCGGCGGTGCAGCACCACATCTGGCATCACGAAATGCAACTCGCCTCGGTGCCCGAGCCACTCACCTTCAACGCCAACATGATCGGCCCGGTCCTGGCCGAGTTCGGCTCGCAGGAGCTCAAGCAGCGTTTCCTGCCCGCGACCGCGAACCTCGACATCTGGTGGTGCCAGGGCTTCTCCGAGCCCGACGCCGGGTCCGACCTGGCCTCGCTGCGCACCGTGGCGGTGCGTGACGGTGACGAATACGTGGTCAACGGACAGAAGACCTGGACCACCGCCGCCCAGAGCGCGGACTGGATGTTCTGCCTTGTTCGCACCGACCCCACGGCGCCGAAGAAGCAGGCCGGGATCTCGATGCTGCTGTTCCCGATGGACTCCCCGGGCGTGACCGTGCGGCCGATCGAGCTGATCGACGGCGGCTTCGAGGTCAACGAGGTGTTCCTGGAGAACGTGCGCGTTCCGGCCGATCAGCTGGTCGGCCAGGAGAACCACGGCTGGACCTACGCCAAATTCCTGCTCGGCAACGAACGCACCGGCATCGCCGCGGTCGGGCAGACCAAGGTCCGCCTGGAGCTGGCGAAGGAATACGCCGCCCAGACCAGGCTCGGCGCCGGCACGCTGCTCGACGACGCCGCCTTCGCGGCCCGGATCGCCGATCTCGACAACGAACTGCTGGCGCTGGAGCTGGTGCAACTGCGGGTCGCGGCGAGCTCGAGCGGCGGCGCCCCGAACCCGGTGTCCTCGATTCTCAAACTGCGTGGCACCGAATTGCAGCAGGCCGTCACCGAGTTGCTCGTCGACATCGCGGGCCCCGCCGCCGTCGCCCGGGTGGGGGAGACCGACGACTGGGCGCGCCGCACCGTCGCCGGCTACCTGAACTACCGCAAGACTTCCATCTACGGAGGATCGAACGAAGTGCAGCGCACCATCATCGCCTCGACGATTCTCGGACTGTGAGCAACCGCTATGGATTTCACCTTCACCCCTGAGCAGACCCTGCTGCGCGACACCGTGCGCAGCGTGTTGACCCGCCACTACACCCCCGAACGCCGCGCGGAGGTCATCGCCGACGATCCCGGCTGGGATCCGAAGGTGTGGGCTGCCTTCGCCGAGATCGGTGTGCTCGGGCTGACCGTGTCGGTCGACGACGGCGGCATCGGCGGCGGCCCCATCGAAACGATGCTCGCCCTGGAGGAACTCGGTCGCACCCTGGCGCCGGAACCGGTCTTCGACTGCGCCTTGCTGCCCGCCCTGGTGATCGGCCGGGCGGGCACGCCGGACCAGCGCGCACACCTGCTGCCCGGCATCGTCGACGGCGAGCAGCTGTTCGCCTTCGCGCATGCCGAGCCCGGTGTTCGTTGGCCTTACCCGCGATGCGAAACCCTGGCCGTGGACACCGGTGGTCGGTGGACGCTGACCGGCCGCAAAAGCCCTGTGGCCTATGGAGATCGGGCCGACCGGCTGATCGTCTCAGCCGTCGTGCCCACCGGCGAGACCGCGCTGTTCCTCGTCGATGCCCGTGACGCGGCCGTCGTGCGCACCGCTTACCGCACCTACGACGGGCGCCGTGGAGCCGACATCGAATTCCGTGGTGCGTCGGCCGAGCTGCTCGGCACCGACCTCGACGCCGCTGCGATCATCGACGAAGCCGTGATCACCACCCAGGCCGCACTGGGTGCCGAAGCGGTCGGTGCCATGGCCGAGGCCTTGCGCCTCACCACCGAATACCTGAAGACCCGCAAGCAGTTCGGTGTCGCGCTGCGTACCTTCCAGACCCTCACCCACCGGGCCGCGGATATGTACGTCTGCCTGGAACTGGCCCGCAGCATGAGCTTGTACGCGGTGATGTCGTTGGCGGACGGAGCCGTCGATCCCACCGTGGCCTCCCGCGCGAAACGTCGAATCGACCTCTCCGGCAAGCACATCGGCCAAGAGGCGATCCAGCTGCACGGCGGGATCGGAATGACCGCCGAGTACCCGGTGGGCCACTACACCGCCAGGCTCACCACTATCGAGCACACGCTCGGCGATGCGGGCGACCACCTGCGCTACCTGTCGGGTCCGGCCGCCGAGCACCGGAAGGCGGAAATCTGATGCGCATCCGTGGCGCGGTCCTCGACCACCACGACCGGCCGAGGCCCTTCGCCACGTCGCGCCCGATCGGGGTCTACGACCTCGAACTCGACGATCCGGGCCCGACCGAGGTACTGGTCAGGATCGAAGCGGCCGGTGTGTGCCATTCCGATCTCAGTGTGGTCGACGGCAATCGGGTGCGGCCGCTGCCCATGCTGCTCGGTCACGAGGCAGCGGGCATCGTGGTGGCACTCGGCGACCAGGTCGACGATCTGGTCGTCGGTGAGCGGGTGGTCATGTCGTTCCTGCCGCGCTGCGAACGCTGTGCGGCGTGCGCCCGCGACGGAGCGCTTCCGTGCACCGAAGGGACCCGGGCGAATACGGCAGGCGAACTTCTGCACCATCCCGGCAGGCTGACCAGGGCCGGACAGCCTGTGCGCCATCATCTCGGCGTCTCCGGATTCGCCACGCACGCGGTGATCGACCAGGCTTCGGTCGTCGCGGTCGGCCACGATGTGCCGCCGGAGGTGGCAGCACTGTTGGGATGCGCCGTCCTGACCGGCGGCGGCGCCGTGCTCAATGTCGCCGACCCGGGGCCCGACGACGACCTGATGGTGGTGGGGCTGGGCGGTGTGGGCATGGCCGCGCTGCTCACCGCGACCGCGATCGGGGTGCGGCGCATCGTTGCCGTCGACCGCCTGCCCGCCAAGCTCGAGGCCGCCCGCGACCTCGGTGCCACCGAAACCTACACACCCGAACAGGTTGTGGCGGAGGGTATTCGGGCACGCTACGTGATCGAATGCGCCGGTCATCCGGCCGCGTTCGAAACCGCCTTCCTGGCCACCGCCCCCGGTGGAACCACCGTCACCGTCGGCCTGCCTGCGCCGTCGGCCACCGTGACCCTGTCACCGCTGATGTTCACCGCGCAGGCGCGCACCGTGGTCGGGAGCTATCTCGGCTCGGCTGTCCCGGCACGCGACATCCCTCGCTACGAGCAGATGTGGCGGGCAGGCAGGCTGCCCGTCGAGAAGCTGATCTCCGCCCGTATCGGGCTCGACGATCTCAACGAGGCCATGGATCAGCTCGCCGACGGTGCGGCCGTGCGTCAGGTGATCGTCTTCGCATCGGGCACGGAGGCACGATGAACCCCATCCTTCCCGACCTTCCGGTCGCCCAGTTCCTCGGCGGCCACTGGGTCCACAGCACGACCACGATGCCCGTGTGCAACCCCGCCACCGGCACACAGATCGCGACCGTCGCCGACGGTGACCAGGCGTCAGCCCTGGCCGCCTTGGACGCCGCCGCCGCGGCGCAAGCGGATTGGGCGGCCACCGATGCGCGCCACCGCAGCGACATCCTGCTGCGCGCGTTCCACCTGCTGCACGCCGAAGCCGACCGGATCGCCCGCACGATCACCCTGGAAATGGGCAAACCGCTCGCCGAGGCGCGCGGCGAAGTCGGCTACGGCGCCGAATTCCTGCGCTGGTTCGCCGAGGAATCCACCCGCGGTAGCGGAGCCTACTTCCGCGCACCGAGCGGTGGCCGCCGCATCGCCGTCCGGAAACAGCCGGTCGGCCCGGTTTTCGCGATCACACCGTGGAACTTCCCGCTGGCCATGGTCACCCGCAAGGTGGCTCCCGCACTCGCCGCGGGCTGCACCGTCGTGGTGAAACCGGCTCCCCAAACTCCGCTCACCGCACTGGAATTCATGCGGATCCTGGTGGAGGCAGGAGTGCCACCCGGAGTCGTCAACTGTGTGACCACCTCGCGCGCCCCGCTGGTGTCGGCGCCGATCCTCGCCGACCGACGGTTACGCAAGCTCACCTTCACCGGCTCCACCGCCGTCGGCCGCGCGCTGCTGGCACAAGCCGCGCCAGGAGTCCTGCGGGCCTCGATGGAACTCGGCGGCAACGCCCCCTTCGTCGTACTGGAGTCCGCCGACCTGGACAAGGCCGTCGACGGCGCGGTGCTGGCCAAGCTGCGCAACGCCGGACAGACCTGCGTCGCCGCCGACCGCTTCCTGGTTCATCGATCGCGAGCAGCGGAATTCACCGAACGGTTCCTCGCCGCCGTCGCCGCACTGCCGGTGGGCGACGGACTCGACGAATCCACCCGCATCGGACCCGTGATCGACGGCGCGGCAGTCCAGCGGATCACCGCACTCATCGACGAAGCGGTGACCCAGGGCGCACACCTGCACACCGTCGGAACCGACACCGACGCGCCCGGCCACTTCCTGCGACCGGCGATCCTGACCGACGTCGACACCCGAACCCGCCTCTGGAATTCGGAGGTCTTCGGCCCCGTCACCGCGATCCGCACGTTCACCGACCCGGCAACGGCGCTGCGACTGGCCAACGACACCGACTCCGGCCTGGCAGGCTACGTCTTCGGCGAAAACCTCGGCGACACCCTCGACTTCGCCGAAAACCTCCAGACCGGCATGGTCGGCGTCAACACCGGCGTGATCTCCGACCCCGCCGCCCCCTTCGGGGGGATGAAGTCCTCCGGTCTGGGCAGAGAGGGCGGCAGCACCGGGCTGGAGGAATACCAGGAACTGCAGTACCTGGCCATCGCCCGCTGACGGGCCGCAGGACGAGCAATCGGCTGTGCTGTCGCCCGGAGCCGGATCGGTGCGCAGCAGTTGCCAGGACTGCGCGGGCGACGATGCCTGCTCTGGTAGTCAGCGGAGGCCGGCGAACAGGTCGGTCTCCTCGGCAGGGGCAGATTCGACGCGGTTGACTTGGCGAACAAAGCTCTCGGTGGCGAAGACCAGCTGCTGGAGTTCTTCGGACAGCTGCAGGAACGGCATACTGTCACCTTGGCTGGCGTGGGCTTCGAGCGCCTTGACCTTGCGCCGGACGTAAGGGGCTACGTCCACCACGGTGGTGATCTCCGCCATCGGTGTGCCGAAGTCCTCCGGTGGCTCGAAATCACCCAAGTCCTGCCCGCTCGCCTTGAAGGCCGCGAACAGTGTGTTGACCGATTCGCGGGGGATGGCAGTGTAGTAGAGCTTGTCCGGGATGCCCGAGGATTCCGTAGCCGCCAAGGCGATGCGGTTGGCCTGGATATGGTCGGGGTGACCGTAGTTCCCGTTCTCGTCGTAGGTGACGACGACCTGTGGTCGGTACTGCCGCATGAGCTCCGCCAGCCGGGTCGCGGCCTGCTCGACCGGAGTGTTCCAGAAGGCCTCGGGATCGTCGTTGCCGTCCCACCCGTCCATGCCGGAGTCGCGGTAGCCGAGCAGTTCGACGTGCTCGATACCCAGCAGCGCCGCCGACTCGCGAAGTTCGGCGAGTCGTTGTGCCTTGACCGCGTTCGCGTCGTGTCCCGGATTCCCGGGCTTGATCCCGCCCGGGCCGTCGCCCTGCTCACCGTTGGTGCAGGTCACCAGGACCGTCCGAATACCTTCCGCGGCGTATCGCGCGAAAATCCCGCCGGTGCCGATGACTTCGTCATCCGGGTGAGCGTGTACAGCCATGATCGTCAGTCGGTCAGCCATGAGTCCTCGTGGGTCGATGCGATGGTTCGCTGTTTGCGTTGTCCCACCTTGAGAAGTATCGTCGGCCGCTTTTTATTTCTGTGGGCCACGCACCAGGCAATGTTCTCGTGACGACGATGAGACCGCCGTAAACCGTGAGCTTGCCGAGAGAAAGGAAGCGCAGCGTCCCACCCATCCAGGTACCCGCGCTGCCTGGATACCGGGATCGGTATCGGCGACGATGGTGGGATCAGTGAAGTGGTCGCCATGCGCTCGGTGCGCACCGAGCGCCGAGCCCAACTCGGCGCGTTCCTCACATCGCGTCGCGCCAAGATCTCGCCGAGTGATGTCGGTCTGCCGCCGGGTCCGCGCCGACGTACGCCCGGCCTGCGCCGCGAAGAAGTCGCGCAATTGTCGGGCATCGGGGTCACCTGGTACACCTGGCTGGAACAGGGCCGACCGATCAACCCCAGCGTCCAGGTACTCGATGCGGTGGCGCGCACCCTCGGTCTCGACCACACCGAGAAGGCGCATCTCTACCAACTTGCAGATGTGCCGTCGGTACCCGCGCCGCCGGTGCCGTCGACGATGCCGCCAGGCCTGCCGATGATCTTGGACCAGCTCTCACCGCTGCCCGCTGTGCTGCTCGATTCCAAGTACGAGGTCCTGGCTCACAACGTCTCCTACCGCGCACTGTTTCCTGCCCTCGCCGACCCGGACGGCAATGTCCTGCGAACGGTGTTCCTCACGCCCGAGTGCTGCAATCCCTACCAGCACAACCTCGACGACAAACACCGCATGGTCGCTTACTTGCGCGGCGCGTACATCCGACATCTCGCCGACCCGATCTGGCAGGGGCTGGTCGACGAGTTGTGCGGGGCCAGTGTCGAATTCGCCGGCATGTGGGCCCGCAACGACGTCGCGGTGCCGGTGAACCTGATCAAGGTGGTCCAGCACCCCGCTGTGGGCGATCTCGCGATGCACCTCACGATCATGGCGCTGCCCGCCACCGACGGCGAGTGGATCCAGATCTTCACACCCATCAACGAGGCCGAGGCCGAGGCCGCGAAGTTGTCCGTGCTACTGGCGATGTCGAACGAAGCGCGTCTGCGACCGGTCGACGAGCATCGGCGGCGCTTCCACACGGTCGGCTGACCTGGGGCAACGGGATCGGCCACCGGGTCTCAGATATCCGAAATCGGTAGTGCGTCCGGAGGACTCGCGAATCGAATTCCTCGGGTACTATCGCCGACGGGGGAGCACGAGATGAACAATGGTTTCGGCTGCCCTGTACCGATATACCACCATCTCCAGGGGATGAAACTTGATCGACATGACACCGAACCCCACCTCGCGTCGCCGCTTCTCGCGACGTTCCGGCATCACTTCGGTCGTCGCGGTGGCGGCGGTCTGCGCGGCCCTCGTCACCGGCTGCACAAAAGACGATTCGGCCACCACGGCGGGCCCGGCGCCCACCGGCCAGCTGCCCGAAGGCGCACAGCTCGTGAAGGAGTCGGCGAAGACCACGCAGACCCTGCACAACGTGCACCTGAAGATCAACGTCAAGAACCTGCCCGACCTGCCGGTCGAGACGGTCTCCGCCGACGTGACCAACGAGACCCAGGGCTCCGGCGCCGCGATGGGTGAGGCGAAGGTCAAGCTCACTCCGGAAGCCGAATTCACCGAGGCGAAATTCCTCGTGGTGGACAAGGTCCTCTACACCCAGGCCGGTGGCCGTTACGTGCCTGCGGGCCCGGCCGAGAAGGTCTACGATCCGGGCGTCATCCTGGACAAGGACAAGGGCATCGCGAATGTGATCGCCAATATCCAGAACGCGAAGACCGAGGGCCGCGAGGTGATCGACGGCATCAACACCGTCAAGGTCTCGGGCACCATCGACGCCGCCGTGATCGATCCGATCGTGCCGCGCATCGGGCAGAACGCGGGCACCATGCCGATCACCGTGTGGATCCAGGACACCGCCCCGCCCGCATCGGATTCCACCAAGCCCTCGGACGCGCCCTCCACCGGCGACGGCCCGAATCTTGTTCGCGCCGTGGTGAAGAAGGACCAGGGCGAGGTCACCGTCGGCCTGTCGAACTGGGCCAAGCCGGTCAACATCATCAAGCCCGCCGGCTGACATCTACCGGTAATACCGGATCAACCCACACCGGTCCGGGGTCAGCGGAGCCTGGCACGTAGTGCCCTCCGCAGCCCCGGGCCGGTGTGTCGTCTGGGTGTCGTCGGCGGTAAGCGAATCACGCACGCACGAGTGCGCATCCAATAAGAGAATGTTCAGCGAGATGCAAGGCGCCACAAGGACTATACGTGTCGGGACGCTGGTCGGCAGGCAACACGCATCGGACGCCGATCGGACACGGAGGAAGAACTAATGACGATCGATGATCGACCTGATGAAGCCGAGCGCGAGCTCCCGCCACCGCCCGGCCCGGGGGGTCGGCCTCCCGTCAACAACGTATGGGTTTATAACGGCAGAGCCTACGACCTGAGTGACTGGATCTCCAAGCACCCGGGCGGTGAATTCTTCATCGGCCGCACGAAAAATCGTGACATCACGTCGATCATCGGTTCCTACCACCGTGATCCGGAAAAAATCGCGCGGATGATCGAGCGTTACAGTCTCGGTCGCGATGCCATTCCCGAGGACATCCACCCGAAGAACAACGCCCCCGATTTCCTGTTCAAGGATGGCTTCAACAGCTGGGACGACACGCCCAAGTACAAGTTCGACGACAAGTCCGATCTGCTGCACCAGGTGAAGGCCCGGCTGAAGGAGCCGGAGCTGGCGGCGCGACTGAAGCGGATGGACCGCGCGTTCAACATCGTTGTCGGCGTGCTGATCTTCGCCTATGTCGCCGTGCAGGCGCTGCGCCTCTACGACACGAGCTGGATGCCGTTGCCCGCCTTCGTGATCGCGATGGTGCTGCTGCGCAGCTCGCTGGCAGGCTTCGGCCACTACGCGATCCACCGCGCGCAGAAGGGCTGGAACAAGTACGCGGTCAACGCGTTCGACATGAACTATGTCGCATTGTCCTTCGTCACCGCCGATGGCCACGCACTGCTGCACCACCCGCACACCCAGAGTGAAGTCGACATCAAGAAGAACGTCTTCACGATGATGATGCAGATCCCGCGCCTGTATCGGGTGCCGGTGCACACGGTGCACAAGTTCGGGCATCTGTTGACGGGCATGATCATCCGGCTCCTCGATGTCTGCCGGCTCACCCGCAAGGTGGGCATCAAGGACATGTACGGCAGCTGGCGTGGCGCGCTGCCGCACTTCATCGGCTCGTTCGGGATGCGGTTGCTGCTGGTGGCCGAGTTCGTCGCCTTCGCTGTCGCGGGCGACCTGTTCGCCTGGGGCTTGCAGTTCGTGATCACGCTGTGGATCAGTACCTTCATGGTGGTGGCCAGCCACGACTTCGAGATCCCGACCGAGGATCTGCACGTCGAAACCGAGGACTGGGCGGTGAACCAGCTCGAGCAGGCCTACGACCTGACCGTGGTCGGCAACAAGTACGTCGACTGCTTCCTCTCGGCGGGCCTGAGTTCACACCGTGCCCATCACGTACTCCCGTTCCAGCGCAGTGGTTTCGCCAACATCGCCTCGGAGAACGTGGTGCGTGAGGAGGCCGCGAAGTTCGGTGTGGAGTGGCTGCCCGCCAAGAGCTTCTTCGGAGACCGTTTCCCCAAGCTGTGCCGAACCTATCTGCTCGCGCCCTCCCGTGCGGCCGAGGAGAACCGGTGGGGATTCGTGCGCGAACACTGCGCACCCTCGGCGTTGAAGACCTGCGTCACCTATACCGCGCAGGGCTTCTCCGGCATCGGAACCGTCTGACCCGGCCGTTGCCACATCTGTTCTGTCTCGAAAGGATTTGTGCCCGTGTCTGTTTCCCTTGACCTGCTCCGCACGCCCGATGTCGAGCGCGGGCACGACCTGCTACCTCCCACGCCGCCGACGACCGTCGGCGTGATCGAAGCCGTCGCCACCGGGTCACCCTCGCTGCTCGTCGATCAGGCCGAGAACGCGGGGCGGGTCGCCGAACTGTTCTCGGACCCCGTTCAGCGCCAACGTATCCCGCGGATCTACGCCAAGACCCGGATCGACACCCGGCACCTGGCCATCGACCCGCTCGACCCCGAGTTCCTCGCGTTCAGCCGCACACCGGGCACCATCCGGGAGCGGATGAACCTGTTCCTCGAGCACGCGGTGCCGCTGGCGGTCGACGTGGCCCGACGCGCGGTCGCCGGCCTGGAGAACCCGGCCGACGACATCGGCCAGCTGATCTTCGTCACCAGCACCGGCTTCATCGCCCCCGGCGTCGACGTCGCGGTGGTCAAGCAACTGGGTCTGTCGCCGACGGTCGGCCGGATGGTCATCAACTTCATGGGTTGCGCCGCGGCCATGAACGGTATCCGCGCCGCCGTCGACTATGTCCGGGCGCATCCGGACAAGAAGGCGATGGTGCTGTGCATCGAATTGAGCTCGGTCAACGCCGTGTTCGACGACGACGTCAACGACGTGATCACCCACAGCCTGTTCGGTGACGGTTGCGGTGCGGTGGTGATCGGCGCCAACCAGGTGCACAAGCCGCTCGCTGCCGGCAGCGTCGTGATCCGCGACAGCTTCAGCCACCTGTTCGACGACGCCGAGGACGGCATCGTGCTCGGCGTGAAGGACACGGCCATCACCTGCGAGCTGGCGACCGACCTGCCCGACTACATCTATCGCGGTGTCGATCCGGTGGTCTCGGAAGTGCTGGCGCGCAACGGGCTCGGCAAGTCCGACATCGAGTTGTGGGCGATCCACCCCGGTGGACCCCGCATCATCGAGGAGTCGGCGCATTCGCTCGGCATCCCCGCCGAGGTGGCGGCGCCGAGCTGGGAGGTGCTCGCCGAGCACGGCAACATGCTCAGTGTTTCGCTGATCTTCGTGTTGGAGCGGATGATCCGCGACACGCAGACGGCGGCACCGATCTCGACCGGTGTGGCGTTCTCGTTCGCACCCGGTGTCACCCTCGAGGGCATCGTGTTCGATGTCATCCGCAGCTGAGAGCGCAAAGTCATGCATCTGCTCCGTTTTCTCGCCGCGCTGTCGCCGGCCCGGATCGCGGCGGTCGTCGCCGCGGGCCTGATCTGCGGCGCCGCCAACACCTACTTGGTGACGCTGATCAACGCGGTCGTCTCGCCGCGGCCGCAGCCGGACAACCTGCTGGTCCAGTTCGCGGCGACGGGTCTGGTGATCCTCGTCAGTGGTGTGCTGTCGCAGGTTCTGCTGATCCAGCTGTCCCAGGACGCGATCTATCGGCTGCGCAGTGATCTGAGCTCCGGAATCGTCTCCGCCCCACTGGAACACCTCGAACGACTCGGCATGCATCGGCTGATGGCGACGCTCACCGAAGACGTGCGCTCGCTGTCGCAGGCCGTCACCGCCATTCCCTCGATCTGCGTGGACGTGGCGACCATCGTCGGCTGCTTCGTGTTCCTCGCGGTGGTCTCGGGTCCGATCTTCGCGGTCACGGTGGCGGGCACGCTGGTCGGCATCGCGTGTGTGGAAATGGTTCTCAAGCGGGTCCGCGGAATCTACCGGGAAGCCCGCGAGAACGAGGACGCGCTGCTGCGATCGTTCCAGGCCGTCACCCTCGGCATCAAGGAACTGAAGCTGCACCGTGGCCGTCGCCGCGACTTCATGGACCGGCACCTGCTCGGTTCGGCGGGGACACTGCGCGATCAGAACACCGACGCGGGCTCGAAGTTCTCCTACGCACAGGGCTTCGGCCAGGCGTTGCAGCTGGGCACGATGGCGCTGATCCTGTTCGGTATCGCGGCCGCACTGGATCTGCCGCGCGAGACGATGGTCGGCTACGTGCTGGTCACCACGTTCCTGGCGATGCCGATGCAGAACTTCATGCACCGCATCCCCGATCTGCTGCGCGGTGACGTCGCACTCGACAAGATCCGGGCGATGAACCTGTCGATGACGACGCTGCACGACGAGGAGTCGCTGCCGTTCACCGAGCGTCCGGGGGCGGGGGAGGCCAAGCTGGAACTGGCCAACGTCAGCTACGTGTATCGCTCCGAGGCGCCGTCCGCGGTGCCGCCGCCACCGGGATCGCACGGTCCGGGCGGGCATCCGCCGCGTCCCGGGATGCCACCGCGTGAGGGCAACGGCAGACCACCGCATCCGCATCCCGCCCACCCCGGTGCGCATCCGGGTGGTGCGCAGGTGGATGTCAACGGCAAGAGTTGGGTCGACCACGGTGGTACCGATGTACGCCCGCTGGCACCGCCGCCCGAGCTCGACGAGTCCTCCGACACCGGTTTTCGGCTCGGCCCGATCGACCTGGTCTTCGAGCCGGGCCAGATCACCTTCATCGTCGGAGGCAACGGCAGTGGGAAGTCGACGCTGGCCAAGCTCATCACCGGTCTGTATGTGCCACGCACGGGGTCGTTGTCGCTCAACGGGGAGAGGATCGACCACGACAACATCGAGTGGTACCGGCAGAATTCGTCGGCGGTGTTCACCGATTTCCATCTGTTCGAGGACTACCTCGGCTTCGACCGTCCCGGTATCGACGCCGATGTCCAGCGGTATCTGGACGAGTTGCAGATCGCGCACAAGGTGACCGTGCAGAACGGGCGGTTGTCGACCGTCGATCTGTCGCAGGGGCAGCGCAAGCGCCTGGCCCTGCTCACCGCCCTGCTGGAAGACCGGCAGATCTACGTCTTCGACGAATGGGCCGCCGACCAGGAACCGCGCTTCCGCGAGGTGTTCTATCGCGAGATCCTCACCGACCTGAAGCGCCGCGGCAAGACCGTCATCGTGATCACCCACGACGACCGGTACTTCGACTGCGCCGACCAATTGGTGAAGCTCGACTTCGGTCTCGTCGCCGCGTAGGGCGTGAACGCCGGTCCGCTCGGGCCGGCGTTTTCGTGTATCAGGCGATGTCGCGGTACTCGGCGAGGTAGCCCGACATCGGTGGCCGGTCGGCGAGGCTGACCTCCGACGGTGTTCGCCGCCAACCGGTTTCCTCGGGCAGGAACTGAACCAGGCCGATCCCGGAATCGCGGATGCCGAGTCGGTCGAGCAGTGTCGCCACCACTTGGCGGGCGATCACCGCGAGTTCGTGCGTTGGCCGGTTGCGATGGACCCGGATCCCGAGGTCGACCTGGGCGATGGCCGACAAACCACGCCGCTGCCAACAATCCAGCAGGATCCCGATCTCCGCGCCGTAACCGCCGGCGATGGAGATCTGCCCGAGAAACGCCCGGGTGGTGGCACATTCGCCGCCGAGCGGTTGGATGATCTCGGCCAGCGCGGGCGCGAGCGCGGTGAGCAGCGGGCGCGCCACCAACTGCGTCACCCGGCCACCCTCATCGGCTATCGGCCTGCGATAGAAGCCCTTCACCAACGCGATACCGGGGTCGGCGAGCAACGGTGCGAGCAGGGTCGGCACGAACATCGGATCGGGTTCGACGAGGTCCGCGTCCAAGAAGACGATCAGATCGCCGGTACACACCGCCATCGACCGCCACAGCAGCTCACCTTTGCCCGGCCGTGTCGCCACGGCGGGCAATGCCTCCTGACCGGTGTGGACCGCGGCCCCGGCGTCCCGTGCTCGGGCGATGGTGCGGTCGACGGACCCGGCGTCGATCACGATCAACTCGTCGACCAACCCACCGAGCAGCGGGCGAACAGAGGCAACGACCCCGGCGACGGTGTCCTCGTCATCGAGCGCGGGTACCACCACCGAGACCCGACGACCCGCCTTGCGATCGATCAGTTCTCCGACATCCATCCGGCCAGTCAACGACACAGTCGCTGTCGCCGCTACCCGTGCGCGCCGATCCTGTGACCGACTCCAACGGATTTTCGACGGTGCTTGGTCATAGCTACATGCCCGGGGTCGTTCACCGAGCGCGCAACGCCACCAGGCCGTGCGGGTACCGTGGGGTTCATTCGACCGGCGGAGGGGCACGATCATGAGTGGGAGCGCGACGACGATGGTCGAGGTGTCCAAAGGTTCCAAAACCGATCTGGTCGACGGGCAGTACACGGTGCGACTGGATCTCGACAGCCCGGCCGGGGCGGTGGACATCGCCGCGGTGCTGCTGACCGCCGACGGCAAGGTGCGCTCCGACGCCGACTTCGTGTTCTTCAACAACCCGGCTGCTCCCGGTGTCCGCTTGGAGTCCGATGCTGTTGTGGCGGTCGATCTTTCGGCATTGCCCGCCGAGATCCACCGAGTGGTGATCACCGGTAGCACCGAGGCGCAGGGGATCCGGTTCGGTGCGGTCACCGGGCTGCGGGTCTCGGCGGTCGGCACGAGCCAATCGGTGAGTTTCGTGCCACCGGGTCTGGACTCCGAGACGGTGCTGCAGGCTGTCGCGCTGTATCGCCGGGGGAGCGGGTGGCGACTCGACGCGATCGGCCAGGGGTACAGCGCCGGGCTGGCGGCGTTCGCCACCGATCACGGCATCGACGTCGACGCGGAAGACGAACCGGCCGACACGCCTGCGCGGGTGACCGAAGTGCCTGCACCCCAGAGCGTTACGCCCCCTGCCTCCTCGATAGATCTGCGCAAAGTCGATGTCGTCCTGACCAAGGATTCTCCGGACCGTCGCGCCACCATCGACCTTCGCAAGGGCGATCCAGGCTATGTCCTGACCGTCGGCCTCGAATGGGACGGCCGGGGCGCGAAATACGATGCGAACGGCCGCGTCACCGAATTCGGTGTGGGCGACCTGGACGTGTACTTCTTCTGCCGCAACGAGATCACCGGCGACTATGTAGTCCTCAGCGGCGAGCAGGGCCACCAGGGCGACATCACGAAGTGGCCGTTCGTCCACCACCAGGGTGACACCCGCGGCCCCGGCGCCAACAACCTCCCCGCCACCGAACAGGTCACCGTCCGCCCCACCGAAAACGGCGACCTGCTGCTCAACGTCTACCAATCCGTCGACAACGGCGCAGGCGCCATCGACAAATTCGGCAACCCTCGCGTGCGCGTTCGTTACGGCCGCCCCGGCCCCGACGGCCTGCCCGACAAGGACGCCGACCAGATCACCGTCGTCATCGGCAACGGCAAAAGCTCTTTCTGGGCCACCGTCGCCCACATCGACGTCCGCGACGGCATCCTCACCGTCGACGGCACCATCCAGTACAGCCGAGCCTTCAGCGAACGCATGCCCGTCCTCGACACCGACGGCTCCTGGGTCCGCTCCGCCAAGAACGGCCCGGTCGGCCGCAGTAAGAAGGCCAACGGCCTGGGCTTGAGCCGCTACGAAGGCCAGTGCCCCGCCCCGCGCTGAGCGGGAAAACTACCGGGCAGCACCGCGACTGCGGCACCGGTTCGAACAGTGCGTCGATGCCGGGAGACGGCGGTCGTATTCGGGCTTGCACCTGACGTAAGGTCAGGTCCTACCGTCGATGACACCGGCGCACAGTGCGCTGGTGGAAGTGGGATGAAACGGATGCAACAGCGCGAATCCGAGCGCGTGTGGAAGGTCGGCGAGCTCGCGGCCGAGGCCGGACTGACGGTGCGGACGCTGCATCATTACGACCGCATCGGGTTGGTGCACCCCGCAGGGCGCACCGGGACCGGTCACCGGCTCTACACCGTGGGCGATGTCGAGCGGCTGTACCAGGTGCTGGCCTTGCGTCAGCTGGGACTGGGCTTGGACCAGATCGCCGAACTGCTCGAGGGCGCTGTCGCGATGCCGCAGGTACTCGCTGCTCATCGTGACTATCTGGCCGCGCACCTGGCCGCGACCCAGGATCTTCATGCCTTGGTCGCGGCGCTGGCCGCCACGGCGGAGAGCCGGTCGGATACATCCACCGATCACTTCCTGGAACTGATCAGGAGGACCGTCATGGTCGACGACACCATCAAGGAATACTTCAGCGAAGATCAGCTGACGCAGCTCGCCCAGCGCCGGGAGGAGCTCGGAGAGCAGCACATTCAGCAGGTCGAAGCGGATTGGGCCGAGCTGATTCCCCGGGTCGACGCGGCGATCGCGGCGGGAATGGACCCGGCCTCGCTCGAGGCGCAGCAGATGGCGGCGCGATGGATGGAGCTCTTGGAAGGGTTCCATGGTGGCGACGCGGGCCTGCGCGACAGCATGTACCGGATGCAGGCCGAGGAGGCCGAGCGCATCGAGAGCAAGTTCTGCGGACCGTCACCCGCGCAGATCGAGTTCATCACCGCCGCGAACGCCGCACGCGGATAGCGGATTCGGCGAGAGCAGGGCGCGGCAGCGCGCAGGCGTGGTGCGCGGAAACAATTTCCGCGCACCACGCTCCGTACAGCGGGACCGGCCTACCGTGCCCGGCACAGCGATACCCGCCGTACCGCGGTCGGCGGTCCGTCAGCCGGCCGGCAGCGCGCGGTCGCCGAGTAGATCCTCGCTGCGTTCGCGGACGGTGGCGCGCAGTGCCTCCACGACCGCGGCGACTTCGGGGCGGCGCAGAGTTTCGGAGCGGGTGACGAGCCAGTAGGTGAGCTGGACGCGGACCTCGTCGGGCAGTACTCGGACGAGGTCGGGGTGACGGTCGGCCATGAAGCAGGGGAGTAGGCCGATGCCCGCGGCGGCCCGGGTGGCTTCCACATGGACGAAGACGTTGGTCGAGGAGACGGACCGGGACATGGTGGGGGCGAAGGCGAGAGCCAGGTCGAGGTCGTCGACCTGGAGGATGGACTCGATGAAGTAGACCAGCGGGTAGCGGGCGAGTTCGGCGACAGTGGCCGGGATGCCGTGTTCGGCGAGGTAGTCGCGGGAGGCGTAGAGGCGTAGGCAGTAGTCGCCGAGTTCGATCGCTTCGGCGCGATGGACCTGCGGTTTGCCGACCACTACCTCGAGGTCGAGCCCGGTTCGCTGGGTGGATGCTCGTCGGGTCGCGGCGATGAGGTCCACGGCGATGCCGGGATGGCTGCGCTGCACGCGCGCGGCGGTCGGCGCGGCCAGGTAGGCACTGAAACCGTCGGTCGCCGAAATGCGCACCACGCCCTCGAGTATGCGTTCGCCCGCGTTCGAACCGAGCGATCGGACGGCTGCCTCGACTGCTTCGGCGGCCGTGAGCGCCTCGCGGCCCAGGTCGGTGAGCTCCCAGCCGCCGCTGACCCGGGTCAGCACCCGCCCGCCCATGGCGTGTTCGAGCGCCGCGATGCGTCGCGAAATCGTCGTGTGGTTGATGCCCAGTTCCTCGGCGGCGCTGATATAGCGCCCTGATCGGCCGACCGCGAGCAGCACCAGCAAATCATCAGCACTCGGCTTGCGCCCCGAAGTCGAAGAAGAACGGCTCACGTGTGCAGTTTCGCAGATTGCTGTTGCGAAACTGGCCATTGTCACCGAGAACGATCTGCACGAATACTCTCCTCACATCTTGTGGGCCGCATCACAGTGGGCTCGGGATGTGACTCGGAACATCGAAGGAGTAGTGCGATGAGCGTGCGGAACGCGACACGGCCGACCGACGACCCGGATGAAGCTCCCACCGGACTGCGGCGGGTGGTCGCCGCCTCGATGGCGGGCACCGTTGTCGAGTGGTACGAATTCTTCCTCTACGGCACCGCGGCGACCCTGGTGTTCAGCAAGGTGTTCTTCTCCGAGGACACCAGCGACCTCGACGCGATCCTGGCCGCTTTCGTCACCTATGCCGTCGGTTTCGTGGCCCGCCCACTCGGCGGCATCGTCTTCGGCTACTTCGGCGACCGCTACGGTCGCAAGCAGTTGTTGCAGGTGAGTCTGGTACTGGTCGGAGCCGCGACCTTCCTGATGGGCTGCCTGCCGACCTTCGCCCAGATCGGTTACTGGGCGCCCGCGATGCTGGTGATCCTGCGGTTCGTCCAGGGCTTCGCGATCGGCGGCGAATGGGGTGGGGCGGTACTGCTGGTCGCCGAACACAGTCCGAGTCGTAGTCGCGGATTCTGGTCGAGTTGGCCGCAGGCGGGTGTGCCCGCGGGCAATCTGCTCGCCACGGTCGTGCTGCTGGTGCTGACCTCGACCCTGTCGGATGCGGCGTTCCTGAGTTGGGGCTGGCGCGTGGCCTTCTGGCTGTCGGCGGTGGTGGTTCTCGTCGGCTACTACGTGCGAACCAAGGTGACCGACGCCCCGATCTTCCTCGCCGCACAGCAGTCGATGGATCAGGCCAAGGCCGCCTCGTTCAGCCCGTTCGAGGTGCTGCGCACCTACCCGCGCGGTGTGTTCACCGCGATGGGCCTGCGGTTCGGCGAGAACATCATGTACTACCTGGTCGTCACGTTCTCGATCACCTATCTCAAGGTCCACGTGCACGCCGACACCAAGACCATCCTGTGGTGGCTGCTCATCGCCCACGCCGTGCACATCGTGGTCATCCCGGTGGCGGGCAGGCTCGGTGACCGCGTCGGCCGCCGCCCGGTGTACCTGGCCGGTGCCGTCGCCGCGGCTACCTGGGGCTTTTTCGCCTTCCCGATGATGGACAGCGGCAACAGCGTGATCATCCTGTCCGCCATCATCATCGGGCTGGTGTTCCACGGGCTCATGTACGCCGGTCAGCCGGCGATCATGGCCGAGATGTTCCCGACCCGGATGCGCTATTCGGGGGTGTCGCTGGGCTATCAGGTCACCTCGATCGTGGCGGGCTCGCTGGCGCCGATCATCGCGGTCAAGCTCCTCGACGAGTTCGGATCCTCGGTGCCGATCGCCTGGTACCTGGCGATCGCGGCGACCGTCACGGTGATCGCGGTGGTGTGCGCGAAGGAGACCCGCGGCATCGATCTGGAATCTGTCGACCTCGCCGACGCCACCGCTACGAAACGTGTTGCCGCATGACCGACCTCACGGGACGGAAGGCGCTGGTCACCGGCGGTGCGAGCGGAATCGGTGCCGCGTGCGCGCGGGAATTGGCCGCGCGGGGCGCCGAGGTCACGGTCGCCGACATCGACGCAGCGGGTGCGAAAGCCGTCGCGCACGAGATCGGCGGGCACTGCTGGACTGTCGATCTGCTCGAGGTCGAAGCGCTGGCCGACTCGCGGCTCGAGATCGACATCCTCGTCAACAACGCGGGCGTGCAGAGCGTGAGTCCGATCGAGGAATTCGCACCGGATCGTTTCCGCGCGATGCAGACGCTGATGGTCGAAGCACCGTTCCTGTTGATCCGCGCCGCCCTCCCGCACATGTACGCCCAGCGTTTCGGCCGGATCGTCAACATCTCCTCGGTGCACGGGATTCGTGCCTCGCAGTTCAAGGTCGCCTACGTCACGGCCAAGCACGGGCTCGAGGGACTGTCGAAGGTAACCGCGCTCGAAGGTGGTCCGCACGGGGTCACCAGCAACTGTGTCAGTCCCGGATATGTGCGAACACCCCTGGTGGACAAGCAGGTCGCCGAGCAGGCGGCCGCGCACGGGATCGCGGAGCGGGAGGTGCTCGAGAAAGTGCTGCTCACCGAGAGCGCGATCAAGCGATTGATCGAGCCGGAAGAGGTTGCGGCACTGGTTGGTTGGCTCGTCTCCGGCGATGCGGGCATGGTCACCGGCTCCTCCTATGTCATGGACGGAGGGTGGAGCGCCCGATAACCGCAGTGCGTGGCCGTTGTCGACCCCGGCGCGCTCGCCGAACCCGCACTACTGGCCCGATACCGCACGGGTTCCCGGTCGGCAGTCGATCACCACGCTCGCACCGAAGTGACGGTGCGAGCGTGGTGGTCTCGACAGTGGGTCAGCGGAAAAGGGCGGTGAGGTCGACGGTGGCTGCCATGGCGGCGGCGCCCGCGTCGTTGAGGTGCATGCCGTCGCCGCTGTCGAACTCGGGGCGGATGTAATCAGGGCGGTGGGGGTCGGCTACGGCCCTGTCCACGTCGAAGGTCGAGTCGAAAACGTCGGTGCTGCGCAGCCATGCGTTGACGGCGTGGCGGGTCGGCTGTGTTTCCAGCAGGGGCATTCCGGGGTACACGCACCCGGCGTAGGGGCCGATGGTGGCGGCGTGGATGCGCAGTCCGGCGGCGTGGGCGCGGTCGGCGAGGTCGAGGAAACCGGCGATCAATTCTTCGGTGGTGGCGCAGGGCTGTGCGCCCATCGCGCCCAGGATGAGGTCGTTGATCCCGAAATTGACCAGGATGTCGGTGACACCGGGCACCCGCAACGCGTCGGAATCGAAACGGCGCATGCCGGATTCGCCGATCTGCTCGGCTGTGAGGCGGTTGCCCGAGATGCCGTTGTTGACCACCCACCCGTGGGTGAGGCGGGCGTTGAGAGCGTCGACCGAGCGGCGGTTGGCACTGAGCGTGGTGCCGAATCCCTCGAACCAGGAGTCGCCGAATGCGACGGCGACCGGCGTCTCCTCGGTGACCAGCACGTCGATTCCGGTGACGAAGAAGCGTCGCGGAACCTCCTGCGCATCAGTGAGTTCCACATCCGAGGTGTGGTCGCCGGCGACGATGTAGGCGATCTCGCCGGGCTGGTGGGAGAAGGTGGCGAGACCGGTCGACGTCGGGATGTACAGGCTGAGCAGTAGGTCTTCACCTGCGGCGACCGGCAATTCGACGGGGTCGCTCACCAACTCGGCGCCCGCGTCGATGGTTGCCTGCGCCGAGCCGTCGAAGGTGATCTCGCGGTCGGTGCCGATCGCCGAACCGATCTTGCGTCGCGCGATGCGTGCGGCCCCGATCCGCAAGGGTGTGCCACCGTAGCGGTTGGTCAACCGCACGCGCACCGCGTCGCCGCCACCTGCCATGCGCAGGACGTGGCGCACGGTTTCGTCACCGAACTCCCGTGGCTCGGCGAGCTTGATCTGCTCGTTCGGGTCGATGACCCCGGTTCGGAAGCCGGCGACCCACGTGGTGTGCTGCATGATCTCTCCGATACTTGCTGTGCGGAATAATGCGTATGCATAGGTGTACTCGTGGTTATTCCGCGTGTCAACTATCCGCGCAGCAAGCATCGGCTACGCTGGCCTCATGTCCGTGCACGAGCTGTTCGACGACCCGCGCTTCACCGTCTCCGGCTTGCTCTTCGAGGCGCACAGCGGCTTGATCGCCAAGTTGGAGCCGACCTGGAAAGCGCACGGCCTCTCCGGCCTTGACCTCAATGCCCTACTGAGACTGAGCCGATCTCCGGTTCGCCGCCTGCGGATGTCGGATCTGGCTACCCAGACCGAGCTCTCGACCAGCGGCGTCACTCGCCTGGTGGACCGTCTGGCCGCCGCGGGACTGGTCGAACGTCAACTCGACCCGACCGACCGCCGCAGCGCCTACGCGGCCTTGACCGACGCGGGCGTCCGCCGCCTCGAACAGGTTCTTCCCGACTACCTCGCCGCCCTCGAACAATGGCTCACCGGCCTGCTGACCCCGACTCAGCTCGACGGCTTGATCACCGGCCTGCGCTTGATCCGTGATGCCACGAACCCGGCGGCTACCGCCTTGTCCGACCAGTCCTGAGGTCGGCTTGCTCGCCGTGCCACGTGCCAGGTAGCTCCAGCTGACATGGCGCAGGCGTGGTTTCGAGGTCGATCGAAACTCCGAGCGCAGGGCCTCCGAGGCCGACATCCCGAACAGGTTCCGTCAGTCACTGCTCAGTGCCGGTGACAAGCAGGCGGGTCGGCTTCTGGGGAGTGAATGGAAACCGGTTGTCCGGTGCCGACCCGCCTGGAATTCATTCGTTGACGCCGACGCCTTGGATTGGCCGCCCTCGATCCGGATCGTGAAGTCCCGCACCGCAAACCGCGCGCAGCACGGGCTGCCGTGGCCTGATGACGATGCCTGCCGGTGGCGCGATCCGAGAGCGGGGTAGCCCGCACGGCGCTGCGGGGCTGGACGATTCGGTGATCGAGTCGTTCGCCGCGTTGCTTCCGTTGGGGAGGTACCAGCCGATGTTGCTGGATATCAGCCCTCGACTCGTACGTCCCCTCGACAGCGACGACTATTTCGCGCGCGAGCAGGTCGAGACGTGGGGTATCGACTCGTTCTGGGGGCTGCCCGCCCACCCGCGCACGGTCTACTACCGCACCTTCGATACCGCGGCAAGTGCTGAACGCCCACCTGTACGAGTTCATTGTTCCGATGGTTCCACCGAATTGGAACGACGTCACCCGAGTAACGCGGTTTCACCAGAAGGTTCGCACTGCCTCGAATCACAAGCTGAAAGCGGGCGGCGAAGGATCGCCGCCCGCTCCGTCTGCCTTCTCTGCAGGCAGTCGATGCCGGCCTCGCCGACCGACAGGACGTACAGAGGCTCACCGCCCTCCGGGCCGCCTTGCCCGTCGAACCTAGGCGGTGATCCAGATCAGTTGCCGAAGCTGTCGGCGACCATCTCCTCGGTCAGCCCGTAGTCGGAGAGTGCGTAGTGGTGGGTGGGTTTGCGGGCGCCGGTGCGGCTTTCGTGGTCAAGGGCGGTGATGGCTGCTCGGGCTTCGGGGGTGAGGGCGGTTCCGGTTCGGGTGTAGATGCGGTCGACGACGCCGACGGGGTCCGCGCGCAGGTCGTCGAAGTCGACGTCGATGAAGGTGGCTTCGGGATGGCGGGTGCGGGCTGCGGTGAACTCCGACAGGCCGCGTGCCCAGAGATCGAGTTGGGTGCGGCCGATGGTTTCGCCGGTGAAGACCGTGGACCAGCCTCGGGTGGCGTGCTCGTTGAGGCTGCAGACCGACGGGATGATGGTGGCGGGGTCGCGGTGGGTTTGGATGACGATGGCGTCGGGGTAGGTCGCCAGCAGAGCGTCAAGGCAGAACAGGTGGCTGGGGTTCTTGAGGACCCAGCGGCGGGTGTCGTTCATGCCGATCAGCTGCAGGTTGCGGCGGTGTCGCGCGTAGGCGGGTGTCCAATCCTGACCGGACAACCATCGCGCGTATCCCGGTACGTAGGCGAGGCATTCGTAGGAATGCGACATGCCCGACTGGCGCAGTAGCTGCCAGCATTCCTCCACGTCGGAGGCGCTCATGTAGTGCAGGCCCATGAACTCGGGGTTCTGTACCTGGTGCCGGCGCAGACCCGCGTCGATCTGCTGGTAGGCGGGATTGTCCTCCCACGTGTCGCGCGGTGGCCGCGGCTGCGGGAAGTCGGTCAGCCACATCTCCAGCCCCTGATTGGCCGGATCGGCGGCCAGCAGCCGGTGCAGAGCGGTGGTACCGGTCCGGGGCAGGCCGGTGACGAAAATCGGCTTCGTGACCGGTGTTTCGACATAGCCGGGATTGGCCGCCCACGCGGCTTCACTCAGCGCACGGGCGACCAGAGTGCCGCGCAGGAAGAAGCGCGACATCTTCGAGCCCAGCTCGGTGAGCCCGGCTTCGTCGCGATACGAGTCGAGCAGAACCTGCAACGCCTCGGTGTAATCATCGCTGCCGAAATCGGTGAGACCGGTGAGTTTGGTGGCGGAGGCGTGCAGGTCGGCTACGGTGCCGACATCGGTGCGCACAGTCATCTTCTACAAGCTCCTAGTTGTGGTATTCGCCGCAGTTGACGTCGAGGGTCTGACCGGTGATCGCCGAGGACCAGTCGGACGCGAGGAACACCACGGCACGGGCGATTTCTTCGGGCTCGGGCAGCCGCTTCAGATCGGATTTCGACGCGGTCTGTTCGTAGACCTGCTCGACGGTGATGCCGTACTTCTCGGCGACCTGACCGAAGTACCACTTCAGCTGGTCGGTCCAGATGTAGCCGGGTAGCACGCTGTTGACCCGCACGCCCTTGCCGCCGAGCTCGGTGGCCAGGGTTTGTGACATGGCCAGTAGTGCGGCCTTGGTGAGTTTGTAACTGCCGTACCTGGGTTCGGAATGACGCACGACCATCGAATTGATCATCACCACAGCACCTTTGGCCTCGGCGAGGGCGGGCGCGAATCCCTGCGTCATCCGCAGCCCGCCGAGCACCGTCATATCGAGACTGGACCGGATGTGGTCGAAGTCGGTGCGGTCGAGCGGCTTCATCGACGGCACGGAGAACGCGTTGTTCACGAGTGCGTCGACCCGGCCGAAGGTGTCGACCGTGCGCGCTACGAGGTTCTGCACCGCGGCCTCGTCGGTGATGTCGGTGGGCACGCTCAGCGTGGCGCCGCAGACAGCCTCGATTTCGGCAGCCACCTCGTGCAATCGCGATTCGGTGCGTGCCGCGAGCACGACCGTCGCACCTGCCGCGGCCGCTTCCAGGCAGATCGACCGACCCAGCCCCGGTCCGACCCCGGAAACGACGACGACCTTGCCGTCCAACAGTGCCCCGCTCATCCCAGCATCCTTTCGGCGAAAGCCCGCTGCCGGGCCGAGATTCGGTCGCGCCATCCGGCGGCGTCGATCCGGTTGTGTTCGAGATAGGGAAGGTGTTGTGTGACTTCGTCCATCGGTACGACGTCAACCGTCGGGCCGTCGGCCTCGGTGATCGGCCGATCGGTGCGCTGCCATCGGAACTGCAGAATTCCGCGGGTGCGGCCCGTGGTCTCGATCCAGTTCGCGATGCCGGGATCCTGCTTGCTCACCACCATCCGGATCAGACCGTCCGAATCGACTTGTGCCTGCGCGTGATTGAGGCTGGTCTGGTGGTTGACGTAGTCGAGGGAGATATACCAGAGACTGCCCAGCTGGAAACCCTGGTACGGCGCGTCCGACTTCGGGACGGTGATCACGAGCGCCTCATCGTCGGCCAGATCGAAATGTCCGACCGAGGAGTACTGCGTGCTCAGCCCGCCGGGGGTGAGGCGGGGCGCGGTGAGGGTGTTCACCGGCAGATCGAGATAGAACCACTTCGGGAAGTTGAACCAGGTGTGCACGCGGGTGAGCAGCATCTTCGCCGCCGCGCTGTACCGTTTGCGGATTCGCGCCAGATCCGGTTCGACCGGTGCGGTGCCGATGGTGTCGACCCGCTCGATCCGGATCGAGCCCTTGCGCTCGGACCAGTCGCTGTAGACCTCGCGCACGGCCAACATGGACGCGCCTTCTCCAAGCGGGAAATAGTCCGGGCCCGCATCGGGCTTCGCGGGCCCGAAGCGCAGCGAGAAGCTGCCGTCGGCGGCGATCGGAATGCGCCGGTCGTCGAACGCGTCGGCGCCACCGGGCACATCGGTCGCGGTGTAATCGCCTTTGAGCACTTGGAAACTCAGGTCGACGGTGCTGCCGCGCACCCCGCTCACCACGTACTCGGCGGTCGGCTCGATGTTGGCGTGATAGTAGAGGGTGTCCGGATTGTCCAGGCCCATCTTGGCGTACGGGCCGGTCGAGGACACGAAGTACGGATGTGAGGTGCCGTGTGCACCGGACAGGCGCAGGCAGGCGGCGACGCCGGCGGCGAGATAGTCGTAACCCTCGGCGAGGTCCTGGTCGCTGCGAACGAACTCGGCTCCGGCGATGAGTGTTTCGGCCTGGGCGACGGCGGCGAGCAACGGCGCGGTCAGCGGCTCCGGTGGCGCGCTGCTACCGGCTTCGGTGGCGGTACTGGAATGGGTCAACGGTCTGCGATTCCTAGCTCTCGGAGGATATGGGTGGCGATCTCGACAGGTGAGCCGAGATCGGGGGTGATGACCAGGTCGGCGTGCTCGGGTCGTTCGTACGGGGATCCGATACCGGTGAAACCGGGCAGTTCGCCCGCACGGGCTTTCGCGTAGAGGCCCTTGGGGTCGCGGCGTTCGCACACCGAGAGCGGGGTGTCGACGAAGACTTCGTGGAACGGCAGTTCACGGTCGACGTGGGTGGTCCGGGCATCGGCCCGTTGCGCGGCGAACGGACTGATCACCGACACGATCGCCACCGCGCCCGAATCGGCGAACAGTGCGGCCACCTCGGCGACCCGGCGCACGTTCTCGTCCCGGTCGGTGGGGGAGAAGCCGAGACCGGCGTTGAGACCGTGGCGCAGATTGTCGCCGTCGAGCAGATAGGCGGGGCGCCCGCCCGCGACGAGCTGGCGCTCCAGTTCGACGGCCAGGGTGGACTTTCCGGACCCGGACAGACCGGTCAACCAGACGGTCGCGCCTGCATGCCCGCGTTCGGCGCGACTCACCGCCGAGCGATGCCAGACCAGAGACTGGGCTACGCGCACACTCTCTTCGCTCTCGGTGGCGGAATCGACCGATGACGCGATCAGTGTGCGCTGAGCGTGGTCGAACCCGGATTCTCGGCCCGTCACCATCCCGGCCGCGACGGTCTGATCGGTGACCGGATCGATCAGGATGAAGCTGCCGGTCCGCCGGTTCTCCCGATACGGATCCGACAGCAGCGGATGACGGCTGCGTAGTCGAATGCGCGCGATGTCGTTGAGCGACAAGGACTCCACGTCCTCGACGCGGTGCAGGGTGTTCACGTCCAGCCGATATTCGATGGCTGTGACCTGGGCGGACGAGGTCTGAGCGGCGGTGCGTACCAAATACTGGGCGCCCTCGCGCAACTGCGAGGTCTCCGAGAACCAACACACCATCGCGTCGAGATCGGTGCCGATGTGTGGACGGTTACCCGGCCGGGCGAGCAGGTCGCCACGGCCCACATCGATGTCGTCGTCCAGGGTCAGCGAGACGGCCATCCCGGTGAACGCCTCGTCGACCTTGCTACCGCCCGGTCCCCAGATCTGCCCGACGTGGGTCGACTTGCCCGAGGGCAGGACCACCACTTCGTCGCCGGGCTTGAAGATTCCGCCCGCGATGGTGCCGGCATAGCTGCGGTGGTCGAGTCCTTCCTGAGCCCGGATGACGTACTGGATCGGCAACCGGGCATCGATGAGGTTGCGGTCGGAGGCGATGTGCACGTCCTCGAGGTGGCGCAGCAACGGCGGTCCCGGATACCAGTCCATGTGCTCGGAGCCGTCGACGACATTGTCGCCGAGCAGCGCGGACACGGGCACGAAGCTCAGATCTCCGACCGTCAACTTGGCGGCGAACGCGGCGAATTCGGTGCGGATCTCCTCGAAACGCTCCTGCGACCAGTCGACCAGGTCCATCTTGTTCACGCACACCACCAGGTGTGGCACGCCGAGCAGTGTCGCGAGGAACGCGTGCCTGCGGGTCTGCTCGGAAACGCCGGTGCGTGCGTCGACCAGGATCAGCGCGAGGTCGGCGGTGGACGCGCCGGTCACCATATTGCGGGTGTACTGGACGTGTCCGGGCGTGTCGGCGATGACGAACTTGCGGCGTGGCGTGGTCACGTAGCGGTAGGCGACATCGATGGTGATGCCCTGCTCGCGTTCGGCGCGCAGCCCGTCGGTGACCAACGCGAGATCGGCCGCGGTGCCGCCGCGTTCGGTGCTCACGCGTTCGATGGCGGCGAGTTGATCGTCGAACAGCGACTTGGAGTCGTAGAGCAGCCGGCCGATGAGGGTGGACTTGCCGTCGTCGACGCTGCCCGCGGTGGCCAGTCGTAAAAGGTTGCGGCGCATCAGAAGTAGCCCTCTCGCTTGCGGTCTTCCATGCCGGTCTCGGAGATCCGGTCATCGGCACGGGTGGCGCCGCGCTCGGTGAGTCGGGTGGCGGCGGTCTCGGCGATCACCTTCGCGGGGGTATCGGCGGTGCTCTCGACGCAACCCGTGCAGGTGGCGTCGCCGACCGTGCGGAAACGGACGGTGGCTTCGAAGGTGCGCTCGCCGGGGGCCGGCGTGATGAATCGTGTCGCCGACAGCAGCATGGCGTCACGTTCGATGACCTGACGCCGGTGCGCGTAGTACAGCGACGGCAGCTCGACGGCCTCGCGGTCGATGTATTCCCAGATGTCGAGCTCGGTCCAGTTCGACAGCGGGAACACCCGGATGTGCTCGCCGGGTTGATGGCGGCCGTTGTAGAGGTTCCACACCTCGGGCCGCTGTGCGCGCGGGTCCCATTCGCCGAAACTGTTGCGGAAGCTGAACACTCGCTCCTTGGCGCGGGCCTTCTCCTCGTCGCGGCGCGCGCCGCCGAACGCCGCGTCGAAGCGGTGCTCACCGATCGCGCGCAGCAAGGTGGTGGTCTGCAAGGGGTTGCGGGTGCCGCCGGGACGTTCCACCGCGCGACCCGCGTCGATGTCGTCCTGGACGCGGGCGATCTCGAGGCGGGCGCCGGTGCGCTCCGCGGTGCGGTCGCGGAATTCGATCACCTCGTCGAAATTGTGGCCGGTGTCCACGTGCAGCAGCGGAAAGGGCAGCGGCGCGGGCCAGAACGCGCGCCGCGCCAGGTGTAGCAACACGGCGGAGTCCTTGCCGCCGGAGAAGAGCAGGGCCGGTCGCGCGAGCGTGGCCGCGACCTCCCGGAAGATGTGCACCGACTCAGCCTCCAAGGCCGCCAGATGCGATAACTCGTACCCCGCCTGCACTGTTCACCCTCTTCGTTCGCGCATCTCCCCGAGGGAGAATTCCTCGGCAGAGTTGCAATGTCGAATATTCGACGCTATTGTTCGGTATTGTGACACCGACGATAAGCCGGGCCGAGCGGGTCGGTCAAGAGGTGACCCCGGATTCGATGGGCGATCCCGAGATTCCCGGGGCCGCGTCCCCGCCGACCCAGCGCGTGGTGAAGGTGCTCGAGCTGCTGTCTCGCCACGCCACCGAACACCTGTCGTTGGCGCGCATCGTGCGCGAAGCGGGGCTGTCGCGCGCCACCGCGCATGCCGTGCTCACCCAGCTCACCGCCGACGGCTGGACGGCGCGCGACGAGGACGGTTGCTATGGCATCGGACTGCGACTACTGACGGTGGCCCGGCGTGCCGAATCGGCGTTTCCGCTGCGCCGCACCGCTGTACCGCACCTGCAGGTCCTGTCCGAGGAGATGCAGGTGCCGGTGTTCCTGGCCGAGCGCGCTGGCGAGAGCATCGTGGTCACCGAGGTCGTCGGGGACCCGTCGGCCGGCTGGATCCGCCCGGGTCGCCGCCTCCCGCTCGCGCCCCCCGTCTGCCGCGAATTCGTGGCCTGGGCCGCCGCGCCCGTGCAGGAGGCCTGGCTCGCCACCGCCGATCCGGCGCACCGCGATCGCCTCGCCCTCGTCCTCGCCGAGATCCGTACCCGCGGCTACTCCGTCGAACGTCTCGTCGACGATTCGACACCGATGCTGGAAGTGCTGGCAGGTCTGCGTGATTCACCGATCACGGCTGCCCTGCGAGCCCAGCTCGGGTCGGTGATCACCGAACTGATCACCATCGACTACCTCCCCGACGAACTCGGCCCCGAGAACGCCGTGGTCACCCTCGCCGCGCCGATCCGCGACCACGCGGGTGCTGTCGTGGCCGCTGTCGTGAGCTGCCCCGACAGCCGGTTGTCGACATCCGCGGTGAGCGAGCTCGGCGCGGCGACGATGGCAGCCGCCGACCGAATCGCCGGCGGGCTGGGGGACTGACCGCGCGGCACCGCAGGCGCGCGACCGATCACCCGAACTGGTCGCGATCCCATGATTTCCTGTTCTCGGTGACGGCGATTCGCCATTACGCTGAGAGTGGCTCTGCCCGGAGGTGACCCGCTCGACGGTCGCCCGGGCAGACGGCGAGGAAGGATGGGCCGTGGCAAACGACAGTGATCGGTGGTGGGAGGCGCCGGGAATGTCAGGCCCCGCCCCTGACCCCGCCCGACCTCCCGCCGATCCCACCATCCTGCGCTCGCCGAGCAATTCGGCCGAGCACTCGAGCGCCCGACCCGAACACGGTCCGCAGCCGGGAACGCAACAGCCTGGTAGCGGCCAACATCCGGTTGCGCCGCCCACCGTGTTCGGGCAGCTGGGGGCCGGTGCGCAGTCGTACGGGACCGGACAGCATCCACAGTCGCACCATCGCGGTAGCGGGCAGCATCCGTTCGCGCCGCCTACTGTGGTCGGCCAGCCGTGGACCGGGCAGCAAGCGTACGGGCAACAATCCGGAACAGGGCAAGGCCCGTATTCACCGCCACCCGGAAGCGGACAGCAGTATGCCTCCCAGCCCGGAATCGGCCAACAGCCGTACGGGTCGCAGTTCGGGCCGGGTCAGCCACCGTTCGCTCAGCCGGGGTACGGGCAGCAGCCCTACGGCTATGTGCCCGGACCGCAACCCTCTTCGACTCCGCCACGTCGCCGCGGCGGCTCGGGTGCGATCATCGCGGCGATAGCGGTGGTGCTGGTGCTGGTTGTCGGGGTCGCTGTCGCCGTCGCGATCGCTGCCCGTTCCTCCGACGAACCCACCGCATCGGTGGCCACGACCACGACGACGAAAAAGGGGCCACTGTCAGGAATGAACTGGTCCCCGATAGTTGGACTGGCCAAGTAAGAGCCTAAACCGCGAGGGCCTGAGCCCGGTACTGCACCGGACTCAGGCCCTCGAGCTT
>NZ_JBHXRA010000020.1:133128-141188 GCF_042717045.1 Nocardia sp. NPDC058633 | reverse complement strand
TGGCTGCATACCTACAATCACCACCGAGCCCACACCGCACTCGGTGGACACCCACCAGCCAGCCGCGTTCCCAACCTCACAGGTCAACACACCTAGGGGTCGGGAGTGCGGTGGTTGGGTTCGGTGGGTTGTGGAGGAGGGAAGGTGGGCCGGTGAGGTCGAGGGCGGTGGGTGGCCGGTAATAGTCCTTTGCGGGGCATCTGATCAACGAGACGGTTGCCACGGGGGGACTTCGCTGCCGGGATCGGCGCGGGCGGCTACCGTCTTTACATGACTGGACCGGCGCCCCTTGACCTTGCTTCGATCCGACGCGCACCGAAGGCCTTGCTGCACGATCACCTCGACGGTGGTCTGCGGCCCGCGACGGTGCTGGAGCTGGCTGCTGATTGCGGCTATGACGAGTTACCCGCTTCTGATGCCGCGAGTTTGGGGGCGTGGTTTCGCGACGCCGCCGACAGCGGATCGCTCGAGCGGTACCTGGAGACGTTCGCGCACACGGTGGCGGTGATGCAGACCCCAGAGGGGCTGCGCAGGGTCGCGCGGGAGTGCGCGATCGACCTCGCCGCTGACGGGGTCGTGTATGCGGAGGTGCGGTTCGCGCCCGAGCAGCATCTCGAGAAGGGCCTCACGCTCGACGAGGTTGTCGAGCACACCCTCGCGGGGTTCCGGGAAGGGGAGGCGATCGCGGCTGAGCAGGGCAATGTCATTCGGGTGACGTGTCTGCTCACGGCGATGCGGCACGCGGCCAGGTCGCGCGAGATCGCCGAGCTGACCGTTCGGTTCCGCGATGCGGGGGTGGGCGGGTTCGATATCGCGGGCGCCGAGGCGGGATTCCCGCCCACCCGGCACCTGGACGCGTTCGAGTATCTGCGAGTCAATCACGCGCACTTCACGATTCACGCCGGTGAGGCGTTCGGTCTGCCGTCGATTCACGAGGCGCTCGCGTTCTGCGGCTGTGATCGGTTGGGCCACGGGGTGCGCATCACCGACGACATCAGCGTCCCGGGCGAGATCGAGGACGCGCAGCTCGGCTTGGTCGCGAACTATGTGCGCGATATGCGGGTGCCGCTGGAACTGTGCCCCTCGTCGAACGTGCAGACCGGTGCGGTGCCCTCGCTGGACAAGCACCCGTTCGACCTGCTCGCCCGCCTGCGCTTCCGGGTCACGGTCAACACCGACAACCGCCTGATGAGCGACACCTCCATGAGCGAGGAGATGTCCAAGCTGGTCGACACCTTCGGCTACGGCTGGAGCGACCTGGAACGCTTCACCATCAACGCTATGAAGTCGGCCTTCATCCCGTTCCCGGACCGGCTGAAGATCATCGACGAAGTGATCAAGCCGGGTTACGCGGTACTTCTCGGGTGAGACGAGTCAGGGGTGGCACCGAGTCGGTGCCACCCCTGATCTCAGCGAAAGCTATTCGCTGACGAGTCGCGCTTCGAACGCACGCTGCAGGTCGCGGAACTGCTGGGCCTCCGACGCGTACGGCGGGTTCGGCGCCATCCGGTTCGGATCCGGGTTGAGCAGGTAAGACACGTACCAGCCGAGCGGATTCGACTGCGCGAGAGCCGTTTCCACGCTGTCGTCGTCGGCGTAGTCGGCGGCGTCGCTGAACAGTTCCACGGCGAGATCGAGCTGCTCGACATCGACCGCCTCGGGCCCCTCGGCCAGATCCTCGACCAGGCCGGTGAGCACGTAGACGTTCTCGTCGGTCACCTCGACCTCGAGCGAACCGTCCACCGCCGCGGTCTGCACCTCGGCGAAGGTCGACACCCGTGCCAGCTCGTGCTCGTGATCGTCGGCCAGGTAGCGGGCCAGCGCGCGTGCCGAACCGAAGACGGTGATGGTGCGACCGTCACCGAGGAAGATCGGCTCGTCGTCGAGGTAGCAGCGCAGGGTGAACTGCTCGCCGTCGGAGGTGACGATCTTGACGGGGTCGATGCCGACCTCGTCCCAGAAGGACTCCTCTTCGTCGTCGTCGGAGGCGGTGAGGTCGACGTTCTCGAACTCTTCCTCCTCCTCGGCGACATCGTCGGCGTCGACCTCGTTCTCCTCGGCCGCCAGCAGCTCCGCCTCGGCGACGGCGACCGCGGCCGCGTCCACGTCGGGGGTGCTGACGACGCTGTCGATCGCGTCGAGCACGTCGTCCCAGCCCTTGACGATCGCGGCGCCGACCTGGTCCCACAGTTCTTCGCCGTCGCGGCCGACGAACGTGTTCGCCCCGCTGGCCAGCGCGCCGAGCACCGGGTTGTTGCCGAAGAACTTGGTCACCACGTCGAGCTCGCACACCTCGGCGATATTGCGCACCATCGCCAGGGTGTCCTCGAGCTCGCCGACGACGTCGACATCGGGCTCGCCCGCCGCCAGCTCCGGCACGGAGACCAGATCGAAGCTGAAGTTCTCCTCCGGCTCCAGCTCAGCGGCCGAAAGGCCGACGATGACCGCCCAGGAAGGGTGGTCGACGAGGTCGTTGTCGGAGTTGGTGCGAATGAACGCCGCCAGCTCCGCAACGGACTCGAATCCGTAGAGGTCGTCCTCGTGACCGAGGAACGCCTCCCACTCGTCGTCACCGTCGCGCCAGCGCGGTGCCCACAGGGTGACGAGATCGCCATCGGTCAGACCGAGCTCGATCGGGACGATGTCTCCAGAAGCCATGACGCGAAGCCTAGCTAGCTCGAGCGCCGGGCACTATCCGGCCCGGGTGCAAATTGCCCGTCGGGCTGTGTACTCGGTCCGGTGAGCGATTCGTTCAGTGTCGCAATGATGTTGGAACGGGCCTCACCGGCGGTCTCGGTGGCCTGTTTGCAGGCCGCCAGGATGAGCGCGGCTGCCTCGGTGGGCGCCAGTGTGGTGATGGTTTCGTCCAGCGTCAGGGCGACAAGGGCGCCGTCGCTGTTCACCTCGGCGGTGACCATTCCGTCTTCGGTGGTGAACCGCCCGTTGACCTGCTTCAACCCGTACAGCGCCGCCTCGAGCGCCTCGAGCTTTCCGGTGACGCCCGCGACCAGGGCATCCATTTCCGCACTCACAGTGGCCTCATCCAACTCGTCTGACCGGTGTCGGCATCGTCGATGCGGTCGAGCTCGTCGACCGCCTGACGCCGGGTGGGCAGGTTCATCTTGTCGAGCAGCTCATCGGGAATCTGCGCCTGCTCGCTGTAGACCTCGCGCAAGCGTGCGGCGGCGGCGATAGTCGAGCGTCGGGTCAGGCGCAGGATCTCGTCGGCCAGCGCCTGGGCGCCGAACTGGTATTCGCTGCGTTCGAACTTGAGCGCGATCGGCAGGCCCATGCTGGTCGCCCGGACCGAGATCGTGCCCGAGCGGTTGGTGCTGACCGCGGACTCCACATTGGGGACCTCGGGGATCGGCGTGCCGCTCATTCGGTAGGCCTGTAGAAGCCGTAGAACTCCATGCCACTGTTCTCCGTTCGGATGGAACTGATCGAAACCGGATCGCCGGCCTCGACGAGCTGCCCGTTGCCGACCACCATGGCGACATGGCCGTCCCACACGGCCAGGTCGCCCGGCATCAGGTCACCGGGGGATACCTGGGGATTGCCGATGTGCTGTTCCTGCGCGAGGCGGGGCAGTTCGACTCCGGCCTCGCCGTAGGCGTACTTGGTGAGCCCGCTGCAGTCGATGCCCGACTGCGGGTCGTTGCCGCCCCAGACGTACGGGGTACCGCAGGCGCCGATGGCCGAGCGAACCGCGGTGGCGGCCTTCTCGTTGGGTGCCTCGACCGTGCTGCCGTCGGGCAGGGTGATCTTCACGCCGGTGCCGTCCCCGGTCGACGAACCGGCGGAGGAACCGGTGGACCCGGTCGTTCCCGTACCGCCGGCGGGGGTGGTCGACTTCGAGCTGGTGGTGGTGCCGCTCGAATTGCTCATCGCCGAGGACATCGACGAACCCACGGCGCCGAGTACCGAACTGCCGGTGCTCGCGGCGGTCGAGAGCAGGCTCGAGGTCGCCGACGACGCGAGATTGCTCGCGCCGGTCGAGGTGCTCGCCAGCGAGGTACTCGACGGGGCGGGGGTGAGCTCTTGGATCGCGGCGGTCTGGGTGCCGAGTTCGTCCTGCACCCGGCCGACGACGCCCATGCCCTGCCCGATGTGGTCGATCGCCGAACTCACCACGGCGGTCAGGCCTGCGGGTGTGGCCAGGGTGGGGCTGAGCGCGGACACCTGGGACAGGAACGAGTTGACGATCCCGTCGAGCTCCTTCTGCCCGGTCTCCACATAGGCGGCGGCCTGGTCGACGACGGTCGCCATCTCGGCGCCGTTGTCGGACAGGGTGGCCGAGGAGGTCTGCACGCGCAGCGCCTTGGCGGTGGCCGCGTCGACGGCCTGGCCGTCCCACGCGGTGTTCACGTTGTTGATGCTGTTGCGACCCTGTTGATAGATCTGGTCGAGGTTGGTCGAGGTCGAGCGCAGGCCGTCGGACGCGCCGCCGGTGCCGAGCACGCCGGTGCCGAAGCTCGACAGCAGATCGAGCAGGGGCTGAGCCAGTCCGCTGAGGTCGATCATGCGTCGGTACCGATATCGCCCGCGGCGGCGGTGAGCGGGGCCGCGTTGTTCAGGTCGGTCTCGACCAGCGTGGTCGCGGCGCTGGCGGTGGCCAGGCCCATGCTTCCCATGACCGCCGACAACTGGGCGATCGATGCCACGTGACCGGCGTGTGCGGCGGAGTAGGCGGCGGTGAAGTCACCACCGATGAGGCCCATGATCGGTCCGAGCAGAGTGGGGTCGGAGGCTGCCGAACCAGCCGCCGCCGTCGCCAGTTCCGTGGCCATCACCTCGGCAGCCGCGCTGTACGCGATGATGCCTTCGGCATCGGCCGACATTTTTCGCATCGAACTTCCCCCAATCCTCGAGTTCCCGGGCAGAGTACGTCACTCAGTATCTTGGACGCACCGACTCCGCATTCGGTTCCCTCGACAGCGAAATATTTCCCCAGCGGTCGTAGGCGCGAAGCGCCAAGCGACCCTATCGTCTTTTCATGCGCACCGACACCGTCGACCATCCCCTCGCCACGACCTTGCTCAGCACCATGCGGGACGTCCGCACCGACAATGCCACGTTCCGCAATGCTCTCGCGGATCTCACCGGCATCCTCATCTACGAGGCGCTGCGCGACGCGCCGGTGGTGCGCACGCCGATCGACACGCCGGTCGCGGTCACCGAGGGCGTCCGATTGGCAGCGCCCCCGCTGTTGGTCCCGGTCCTGCGGGCGGGCCTCGGGATGGTCTACGCCGCGGCCGAACTCGTCCCCGAAGCGCGCGTCGGCTTCGTCGGCATCGCCCGCGACGAACAGACCCACGAGCCGGTGCCCTACCTCGAATCGCTGCCCGCCGACCTGAGCGGCCTGCCGGTCTTCGTCCTCGACCCGATGCTGGCCACCGGCGGTTCCATGCGCCACACCATCGAACTGCTCGTCGCCCGCGGCGCCACCGACATCACCGCGGTCTGCGTCGTCTCGGCCCCGGAAGGAGTTGCCGCCCTGGCCGACTCGGGCCTGCCGGTACGCCTGATCACCGCCGCCATCGACGAGAAACTCAACGAGAACGCCTACATCGTGCCCGGTCTCGGCGATGCGGGCGACCGTCAGTTCGGCCCACGCTGACTCGTCGCCGTCGCTCCAACAACTCCCGGTGGTCGCCGGATACGACTATTCCGTGCCCGGTGCCAGCGCCCGGCAGAACGTGGCGAGCTGAGCGAGTCGGTGGGCGGCACGCTGTCTCGCGTTGTCCAGGTCGCCGGGGTCGGCGGCCGGGGCGAACACTTCCAGGTAGCACTTGAGCTTCGGCTCGGTGCCCGACGGCCGGACGACGATGCGGAAATCGTCGGCGTCGAAGATCAGCGCGTCGGTGCGGAGTCGACCGCGAACCTGTGCCTGGTCGGTGAATGCCACCGGGGTACCGGCGATTTCGCTGGGCGGATTCGCGCGCAACGCCGCGACCGACGCGCCCGCGGCGGCTTGGTCGGCGAGGCGCAGCGAAACCTGGTCACCGGCGTGCAGGCCGAATTCGACCGCGTAGGAGTCGAGTTCGTCCTGCAGCGTCGCGCCCCGAGCCTTCAACAGGGCGACGAGATCCGCCGCGGCGACGGCGGCGGAGATGCCGTCCTTGTCGCGGACCTTCGAGGGATCGACGCAGTGACCGATGGCCTCCTCATAGGCGTAGACGAGCCCGTCGCCCGCCCTGGCCAGCCATTTGAAGCCGGTGAGTGTCTCGGCGTAGCGGGCCGAACGCGCGGCGGCCAGCTTCGACAGCAGTCGCGAGGACACGATGGTCGTGGCGAGCAACGGATCGGTGGGGCGCGTGCGCAGCACGTAATCGGCCAGCAGCACGCCGGTTTCGTCACCACGCACCATGCGCCAGCCCTTCGGACCTGGCACTCCGAGCGCGCAGCGATCGGCATCGGGATCGAGCGCGATCGCCATATCGGCGTCGATCCGCTCGGCCAGCGCGAGCAGCAGATCGGCGGCGCCCGGCTCCTCGGGATTGGGGAAGGCCACGGTGGGGAAGTCGGGGTCGGGGGCGAACTGCTCATCGACGACATGCACATCGGTGAACCCCGCCGCGGCCAGTGCGCGCACCGCGATCTCGCCCCCGACGCCGTGCAGCGCGGTCAGCGCGATCCGCACATCCGCCCGCTCGCCGGGCCCGCCGAGCAGGCCGGGCAACTCCGCGACGCGCGCGAGATAGCGATCGACGAGGTCGGCCCCCGACTCGGTAACGGCCTGCCGGGCAACAGGTTCGACAACAGCCTCGATGTGCTTCTCGATCTCGCTGTCGGCCGGTGCGATCAGTTGCGAACCACCGTCGAGATACACCTTGTAGCCGTTGTCGGCAGGCGGGTTGTGCGAGGCGGTGATCTGTACCCCCGCCACCGCACCCAGCTCACGCACCGCGAACGCCACCACCGGCGTCGGCACCGGATCGGGCAGCACTGTCACGGCAAACCCCGCCGCCGTGAAGATCTCGGCCGTCGCGGTGGCGAACTCCGCCGACCCGTGCCGCGCGTCGCGCCCGACCACCACGGCACCACCGCCCAGGCACCGCTCGCGCAACCAGTCGGCCAGCCCGGCCGTGGCCCGCGACACCGTCGTCACGTTCATCCCGTCCGGGCCTTCGCGCAAAGGTCCACGCAGGCCCGCGGTCCCGAAGCGCAGCATCTACACGCGCTCCAGGATTCCGCGCAGCAGCTTGCCCAGCCGGGGCGCCGCGGCTTGTCCCTCGGCCAGCACTTCCGCGTGCGACAGGTGTTCGCCGGTGACGCCCGCGGCCAGGTTGGTGACCAACGAGATACCGAGCACCCGCGCGCCGAGCGAACGCGCCTCGATCGCCTCGAGCACGGTCGACATACCGACCAGATCGGCGCCGATGGTCGCGAGCATGCGGATCTCGGCGGGCGTCTCGTACTGCGGGCCGATGAGTCCGGCGTAGACACCCTCGGTCAGGCTCGGGTCGAGTTCCTGTGTCAGCGCGCGCAATTCGGGGTCCCAGGCATCGACCAGGTCGACGAACCGGGCACCTACCAGCGGGGTGCGCGCGGTGAGGTTGATGTGGTCGGCGATCAGCACCGGCTCGCCCACCCGCAGCCCCGCCCTGAGCCCGCCCGCGGCATTGGTGAGCAGCACGATCTCGGCGCCCGCCGCGATCGCCGCGGTCACCGGGTGCACCACCTGCTGCGGTGTGTAGCCCTCGTACAGGTGCTGGCGACCCATCAGCAGCAGCACCGCGTTGTCGTTCACGGTGACCGAATGCACCATACCGCCGTGACCCTGCGCGCTGGGTCTGCCGAAGCCCGGCAGCTCCGTCATGGGAATCGAGGCATGCGGCGCCCCGATCTCGGTCGCTGCCTCCTGCCACCCCGATCCCAGCACCACGGCCACGCGATGACGCGGCACTCCCGTACGTTCGGCGATCGCCGCAGCGGCCTGTTCGGCTGTCATGGGCTGAGTTTATTGGAGCGCTGGCGCGCTCGAGGTTCGCGGCCCCGCCGGTGGACGAGATAAAGCACACATGCATGGTAAGAGATTAAGGAAGAAACAGCGACAC
>NZ_JBHXRA010000020.1:0-133118 GCF_042717045.1 Nocardia sp. NPDC058633 | reverse complement strand
GCTCCCGAGCATCTGCCCCCGTCCTTTCCACGAGCGCCCCACCCCCACCGGCACCTGATCGTCGGGACGGCCGCGAACCGCCGCTGCGCGGCGGACCCTCCTCGGGGTCGGGTCGTGCGGGGCTGGAAAGGTGCCTACCCGCGAGTAGGGCGGGGTTCAGGTACGGACTATTCTCCCGGGCATGCCGTATTTGGAGCGCTCTGGTGATGTTTTCGTCCTGTACCTCGGCAACGAGGGTGAGACCGACAACGAGAACCGTTTTTCGCCGGACTGGATCGATGCCTTCCACGCCGCGCTCGACAAGGTCGAGGCGTCCGAGGGTGCTGCCGCGCTGGTCACCGTCGCGACGGGCAAGTACTACAGCAACGGTCTCGACACCGACTTCGTCTTCGGCAACCTCGACAAGGTGCACGGTTACCTCGACCGGGTGCATTCGCTCTACACCCGCCTGTTGACCTTCCCGATGCCGACGGTCGCCGCGGTCAACGGGCACGCGTTCGGCGCGGGCGCGATGCTGGCCACCTCCCACGACTTCCGCGTGATGCGCGGTGACCGCGGGTTCTGGTCGCTGCCCGAGGTGCACCTCGGCATGCCGTTCACGATCGGCATGAACGGCTTGCTGAAGGGTCGCCTGAGCAACCAGGTGTGCGTCCAGGCGATGACCACCGGTCACCGCTTCGGCGCCGACGAGGCCATCGCCGCGGGCATCGCCGACGCCAAGGCCGCCGCCGAGGAGGTGCTGCCCGCCGCGATCGCTCGCGCCGCCGCGCTGACCAGCCTGCGCAAGCCGATCACCCCGATCATCAAGACCGCGCTGCACGCCGAGACCCTCGCCGCGCTCGCCACCCCGGTCACCCCGGAGAACCTTCCCTTCGGCAACTGACCGCGCTCGCCGGTGCGCCGCTGTCGGGCACTGATGCAAGACTGGGGGTATGGCACCCTCGCGCACCGGCGAACTCACAGCCACCGCCTCCGACGCCGCGATCGTGGCTGCCTCGGACGAGCTGATCGGGCTCTCGCACGCGATCCACGCCGAACCCGAGTTGGCCTTCGCCGAAACGCGTAGCGTCGCCAAGGTCCTCGCGCCGCTGGTCGAGCGCGGATTCGCCGTCACGACCGGCGTCGCCGGGCTGTCGACGGCCTTTCGCGCCGTCTACGGCAGCGGCCCGCTGACCGTCGGCATCTGCGCCGAATACGACGCGCTGCCCGAGATCGGCCATGCCTGCGGGCACAACATCATCGCCGCGTCTGCCGTGGGCGCCGCTATCGGATTGGCCGCGGTGGCCGACGCGCTCGGCCTGACCGTGGTGGTCCTCGGCACGCCCGCGGAGGAGAGCGGCGGCGGCAAGGTGCTCATGCTGGAAGCGGGCGCTTTCGACGACATCGCGATGGCGATGATGGTGCACCCAGGGCCCGCCGACATCGTCGGCGCGCGCTCGCTGGCGTTGGCCGATCTCGCCATCGTCTTCCATGGCCGCGAGGCGCACGCTAGCGCCGCGCCCGAACTGGGCCGCAACGCCGGCGACGCGGTCACCCTGACCCAGGTTGCTGTCGGCTTGCTACGTCAGCATCTGCGTCCCGGTCAGCAGCTGCACGGTATAGTGTCCGACGGTGGCGTAGCCCCCAACATCGTGCCCGGCCGTGCGGAGTTGCTGTACTACCTGCGTGCGGCCGATTCCGACTCCCTCGACGACCTGATGCGCCGAGCGAAGGCGTGTTTCGAAGCGGGCGCCCTGGCGACGGGCTGCACCCACGACATACGGACGCTCGCGCCCACCTATACCGAGCTCACCCCCGATCCGGTTCTCTCCGCTGCCTACCGTGCGCAGATCACCGGGTTGGGACGGGTGCCGATCGCACCCGAGCTCGAGGTGCTGCGGCCGCTCGGGAGCACCGACATGGGCAACATCACCAACGTCGTCCCCGGTATCCACCCGGTGATCGGCATCGATGCGGGCGGCGCGGCGACCCACCAACCGGCCTTCGCCGCCGCCGCGGTGAACGCCTCGGCGGACCGGGCGGTGCTCGACGGCGCGCTCGCGTTGGCACGTACCGCTGTCGCGGTCGCACGCGATGAAGTACACAGGGACAGGCTGTTGCAACGGCTGATCGAACGACAGGAGGACATTCGGTGACCATCTCCGGCCATCCGGGCACCGCACGCGCAGGCTCCGACGCGCTATCGATGGGTGTGGGCACCCACTCGATGGCCCGCGAGACCGCAGCGTGTCCGACCACGCCGGACGCCGAACCAACTCTGATGTCGGGAACCGAGATCATCGACGCATGGCTGGCCGAACACACCGGTGACCTGGTGCAATGGCGCAGGCACATCCACGCGAACCCCGAGCTGTCGCGCGCGGAGTTCACCACCACCGAGTTCGTATCCGGCTGGCTCACCAAGGCCGGGCTGAACTGGCAGGTGCTGCCGGGCGGCACCGGCCTGATCTGTGACTTCGGCCCCGCCGATCGTCCGCGCATCGCCCTGCGCGCCGATATGGACGCGCTGCCGATGCAGGAATTCACCGGGCTGACCTTCGCCTCTACCGTGCCCGGCGTGTCGCACGCCTGTGGGCACGACGCGCACACCACCGTGCTGCTCGGCGCCGCGCTCGCGCTCGCCGAGGCGCAGGACCGGTTGCCGGTGGGGGTGCGGTTGGTGTTCCAGCCGGCCGAGGAAGTGATGCCGGGCGGTGCGCTCGATGTGGTCGCGGCCGGTGGGATGACCGGGGTGGACCGGATCTTCGCCCTGCACTGCGACCCGCGGCTGGAGGTCGGCAAGGTCGGGGTACGGACCGGTGCCATCACCTCGGCGGCCGACACTGTCGAGTTGGTCTTCGACTCGCCCGGTGGACACACCTCGCGACCACACCTGACCAGCGACCTGGTGTACGCGATCGGAACTGTCATCACCGGATTGCCCGGGTTGCTGAGCCGACGCGTCGACCCGCGCACCAGCACCGTCATGGTCTGGGGTGCTGTGAGTGCGGGCAAAGCGCCCAACGCGATTCCGCAGACGGGCATGCTCACGGGCACCGTGCGCACCGGTGATCACGCCACCTGGTTGCTGCTGGAACCGCTGGTTCGCGAGATCATCGACGGGCTGCTCGCGCCGACCGGTGTGCGCTACCAGCTCAATTACAAGCGCGGTGTGCCGCCGGTGGTCAACGACCCGACGTCGGCGACGATGTTCGAGAACGCGATCCTGGCGATGGGCCAGGACGCGCTGGCCGACACCCCGCAGTCGGGCGGTGGCGAGGACTTCTCCTGGTACCTGGAGGAAGTGCCCGGCGCCATGGCCAGGCTGGGTGTGTGGTCCGGTGTCGGCGAGCAGTTGGACCTGCACCAGCCGACGTTCGACATCGACGAGCGCGCGCTGGCGGTCGGCGTGCGAACCCTGACCAACATCATCCTGCAAGCACGCTGAGCCGTCCCGGCGCCGGTACGTGACCGGCGCCGGAACGGCTCAAGCTCCAGGCCCGACGTTCTTGCTGTTGCGGGTGCGCAAGGCGTGGACGTAATCCTCTGGGGCGCCTGCTTTTTCGGCGGCGTCGGCGATGACGCCGATGTAGCGGGCCGAGGGTAGGCCGCCTTCGTAGGCGTCGAGGACGTAGAGCCAGGCCAGGCGGGACTCGCCCTGGGTACCGTTGACCCGGATTCGGATCTTCTTGTGGATTCCGAAGTCGGAGCCCTCCCAACGGTCGAGGCTGTCCTCGTCCTCGGGGGAGACGTCGTAGAGCACGACGAACACCCGCGAGCCGGGATCCTCGACCACGGTGGCCAACGGCCCTTCCCAGCCGATGTCGTCACCGGCGAAGGTCAGGCGCCAACCCTCCAGCCACCCGGTCCCGGACATGGGCGAATGCGGGCAGCGTTCCAGCATCTGCGTCGAGTCCATGTTGGACCCGTAGGCGGCATAGATCGGCACCATGGAACTGTAGCCAATAACCGCGGTGGAATTCCTGTCTCCCACCCAGATCGGCTGACGATCACACTCGCCGGTGGCGCGGTGACAACCGCGGTCGCGCCCGAGGACCCCTGCGTGGTGACGCTTCGCTACCGCCTCCGGGCCCGCCGGTCACGCCGAGAACGTGGTGCAGAACACGCGCACCGATGTTCACCGATCCGACCCGGTCGTGTCACAACGCACCTGAAAGGATGGCTTCGACAGCACGGACGAGCCCTCACAAGGGGCAGGTCCGATCAGGCGAGCACAAGGAGCGTGACTGGTGGCACGGATTGCGATCATCGGCGGTGGGCCGGCCGGATACGAGGCGGCACTGGTAGCGGCCCAGCACGGGGCCACGGTGACCCTGGTCGACGCCGACGGCATCGGTGGCGCCTGTGTGCTGTGGGATTGCGTGCCGTCGAAGACCTTCATCGCCTCGACGGGCCTGCGCACCGATCTGCGTCGCGCGCGCGACCTCGGCATCAACATCGATGCCGACCAGGCGAAGGTGCATCTGCCCGAGGTGAACGCGCGCGTCAAGGCGCTGGCGCTGGCGCAGTCCTCCGATATCCGCACCAAGTTGCAGGCCGCGGGTGTGCAACTACTTCCGGGTACCGGCGAATTGGTCGGGCCCGCACCGGGTTTGGCGCATCGTGTGCGTGCCACGCTGGCCGACGGCAGTACCGAGGAGTTCGAAGCCGAGGTCGTGTTGATCGCGACCGGCGCCAGCCCGCGGGTGCTCCCGGGCGCCGAGCCCGACGGTGAGCGGATCCTGAACTGGCGTCAGCTCTACGACCTGCCGGACCTGCCGGAGACGCTGGTGGTCGTCGGATCCGGCGTCACCGGCGCCGAATTCGTGTCCGCGTACACCGAGATGGGCGTGCGGGTGAAGCTCGTGTCGAGCCGCGATCGCGTGCTGCCCGGCGAGGATGCCGACGCTGCCCTCGTGCTGGAGGAAGCTCTCGCCGAACGCGGTGTCGAGCTGGTCAAGCACGCCCGCGCCGATGCTGTGGAGCGCACCGCCGACGGCATCGTGGTGAAGCTGTCCGACGGCCGTACCGTCACCGGCACGCACGCGCTGATGACCGTCGGCTCCACCCCGAACACCCAGAACCTGGGGCTGGACCGGGTCGGTATCGAACTCGATCGCGGTGGGTACCTTCGCGTCGACCGGGTTTCGCGCACCGCGGTGCCCGGGATCTACGCCGCCGGTGACTGCACGGGCCTGCTCCCGCTGGCTTCGGTCGCCGCCATGCAGGGCCGGATCGCGATGTACCACGCGCTCGGCGAGGGTGTGAGCCCGATCAGGTTGAAGACGGTGGCCTCGGCGGTGTTCACCCGGCCGGAGATCGCGACCGTCGGCGTCAGCCAGACCGCCATCGACAACGGTGAGGTCCCCGCGCGCACCGTGATGTTGCCGCTGAACACCAACCCGCGCGCGAAGATGTCGGGCCTGCGGCGCGGTTTCGTCAAGATCTTCTGCCGACCGGCGACCGGTGTGGTGATCGGCGGTGTGGTGGTCGCGCCGATCGCCTCGGAACTGATCCTGCCGATCGCGCTGGCGGTGCAGAACAATCTCACGGTCACCGACCTGGCGCAGACGTTCTCCGTGTACCCCTCCCTTACCGGTTCTCTCACCGAAGCCGGACGTTTGCTGATGCGCCACGACGACCTGGACTGAGCCCGTCGGCGCAGTGCTGTGAAACGAATCACAGGGGTGCCGGGTTTCGAATTGTGTTGTTCGCCAACGCCGCTCGTCGATTCTCGGCAACCGCTACACCAGGTGTTTGCGCAGGCGGATCCCGGTGCGCGCGAAACCTGGTGCTGCGTTGCCTGTCCCGCGCTCGTGTGGTTGACTCACCGACGAGGCGCGATCAGTTGTGATCGCGTGGTGGAGCAGTGGGGGATTCCCTCCGGGAAAGGGATTACGAAAAGTGAAGCATCGTAAGCCGAGTCGGGCGCAGCGAGCGATGGCAAGCACGTCGTTGCCTTTGGCTGCCGCGGCAGCCGTGGCAACCCTTCTCGCGGCACCGGCCGGCGCGGTCCCCAGTGACCAGCCGACCACGCCCGCGACTCCGGCTCCTGCGCAGCCGGGCCAGCCTTCGGGTGAAGTAGAAGCTCCGGAGACCCCGGAAAGCGTCAAGCCGGGTCAGACGAAGCCGACGCCGGCCCAGCCGGGTGTCACCAGCCCCGCGCCGGGCCAGCCGGAGCAGGGCACCCCCGCCAAGCCGACGCCGAGCCAGCCGGGTGTCACCAGCCCGCGTGTCGCGCCGCTGCCGGTGCCGGGACAGGCACAGCCCGCGGTCCAGCCGGAGCGGGCCGGCGCCACGCCCGACCAGCCGGGCGCCACCACTCCCGAGACGGGTGCCACGCCGAGCCAGCCGGGCGCCACGCCGGGTCAGTCGGGTGCCACGCCGGGTCAGCAGACGCAGCCCTCCGTGCCGTCCGATCAGGGGACCGGAACCGGCACCGAGACCGAGGTCGAGTCTCCGGACACCCTCATCCAGGAGCCGAAGGAGCCGGCCTGGCAGGCACCGCGCCTGGCCAACGCGCCCGCCGCCCCCGTCGTCGAGATGGAAGGCCCGCGTCAGGAACTCGGCGTCACCATCGACGGCGCCGGGATCCTCGCCAACACCCACCACTACAACAACGCTTCGGGCTATGTCGGCACCGTCGGCTACCGGGCGCCGGGTGGCGGTTTCGGTGACGCGGGTGTCGCGGTCGAGTACATCGGCGCGAACGAGGTCAAGGTCACCACCTTCAACGGTGGCGACGGCCGCAGTGACAACACCACGGTGACCGTGCTCGACACCACGCAGGCCAACCTGGCCAAGGCCGCGGTGGAGAATTGGATCAAGGCGCAGCCGGGCGGTACCGCCGCGCTGGATGCGGCCGCGAAGGCTACACTGCCCGTGCCGGGGGAGTTGCTTCAGACGTTGAACGTCGCGGGTGTGAACACCCAGTGGGGTGGCTCGATCCAGTACTGACACGCAGTACGTCGTGTGGGGCGGTCGCCTTCGACCGCCCCACACGTGTGTCCCGGGAAAGGATTGGACTTGGGCACCGAGGGCGACGACAACGAACGCGGCGAGCAACGACCTGCTGCGGAATTCGGGCCTCCCGTAAGCGGATTCGGGCCGCCGGTCGATGACTCCGGTTTCGGCGGGCCTTTGCCCGCCGTGCCGCCGCCCGCGCCGTCCGGGGTTCCGGAACGGGGTTGGCGACCGGCCGGTCCGCCGTCCGGTGCGCCGGCTCCAGGCCCGTTCGGTCCGCCTGCCGGTGCACCCGCGCCAGGCCCGTTCGGTGGGCCGGTCGCGGGTCAGCCGCCGCTCGCTCCGCCGCCGGGTCCGCCCGGTAGTCCGTTCGGTGGTTCGGTGCCGCCCGGTCCGTCGGTCGGTCAAGCGCCGCCCCGACTGCCCGAAGGTCGCCGTTCCGCGCCGACGTCCGTTTTCGGTGACGCGCTGGCGACGCCGCCGCCTGCCGGGCCGGGTCCGCGCACCGCGGCGCCTTTCGGCGGCCCCACCGCGACCGGTGCGGATGCGCCGGCCGGTCCCGGATCGCGGGAGTCCGCGCCTTTCGGTGGCCCCACCCCGGGCGGTCCGCCCGCTGCCGACCCGACGGTGCGTTTCGGGGGTGAGCAACCGCGCGGTGAGAACTCTGTGTTCGGTGACTCGGTGTTCGGTGATTCCGTGCCGGTGACTTCCGGCCGTGAGCTCACCGAGGTGATCCGCCGCGGTCGCCCCGGCCCTACCGATGCTGTGCCGCAGGCACTCTCGCGCGATGCCGTGACTTCCCCGGATCCGGTACGCCCGCCCGAGGGCACTCGCACCCCGCTGGTGCCCGACAAGCCGAGGCCCGCCGCTGAGAAGGCGTGGTGGGACAACCCGGACGACGACGGCGCGATCCCGAAGCCGCCTTCCGAACCCGGCCTGTCGTGGGCCGACGACCCGATCGCGCGCCGTCTCGCGCCGAAGACCCCACTCACTCCTGCGCCGGTGGAGGAGGAAGCCGACAGCAAGCGCCTGCGCTGGATCATCGGCGGTGTGGCCGCGGCCGTCCTGCTCGTGGTGGCACTTGTTCTGACCATCGGACTGGTCAAGCGCGGCGGCGGTGCCGATCCCGGCGTCACGGCCGCCCCGGTTCCCTCGATCGCCTCGGCCACCGAATGTCAGTCTGTCGCAGAGCAATCCGTGACGGTGGGCAACGGTCCGGGCGACACCAGCACGGGCGCCAGGGCCATCCTCGGCTTCCAGTACGCCTTCTACACCGACCGTTCCGGGGCGAAGGTGCGCGAATTCGTGGCACCCGATGCCGAGAACATCTCGCCTGCCGAGACGATCCAGCAGGCGATCGACAGTCAGATCCCCGCGGGCACCACCCACTGCGTGAAGATGCGCGAGACCAGCGTGGGCCACTACGACGTCGAGCTGCGCGAAATGCATCCTGACGGCTCGGCGGTGGTGTACAAGCAGGAAATCATCACCACGAACACCGACGGGAAATGGCAGGTCAAGTCCATCACCGCACGGTAGCGTCTCATTTTATGGGACGATAATTTCACATTCTGGCGGACCATATGCAATCGTAGGATGATTGCTTCTCTTGGCGTCCCCGGAGGTTCCCATGTCGCTGACCATTCCAGCATTGGCGGGCAAGCTCGCCGGCCTACAGAGCTCGGCGATCAGGGACCTGCTCGAGCTCACCGCCCGCGACGACATCATCAGCCTCGCGGGCGGCCTCCCCGATGCCGCCCTGATGCCGCGCGAGCGAATCGCCCGCGCCGCCGAGACCGCACTGCGCGCCCCCGCCGTCCTGCAGTACACCGAGTCCTCCGGCTGGCCCGCTCTGCGCGAGGTGATCGCGGCCCGCGAGTCGGCCAAGATCGGCCGCACGGTGCCGGCTGCCGAAGTCTTCATCACCCACGGCTCCCAGCAGGCGCTTTCACTCCTGGCCGAAGTCCTGCTCGACCCCGGCGCCCTCGTGATCGTCGAAGATCCCTCGTATGTCGGTGCGCTGCAAGTGTTTCGGGCCGCGGGCGCGCGCATCGAAGCGGTCCCTCTGGACAGCGACGGTATGCGCCTGGACGTCTTGGAAGACCTCCTCGCGGCGGGTGAACGCCCCGCCGTCGTGCACACCGTTTCCACCTTCCACAACCCGGGCGGGGTCACCCTCACGCCCGAACGCCGCTGCCGCCTCGCGAAACTGGCCGAGGCGCACGGCTTCTGGGTCATCGAAGACGACCCCTACGGTGAACTCTGGTTCGACAACCCCGCCCCCGCGCCCGTTGCCGCGCACTCACCTCAGGTGATCCGACTCTCCAGCGTCTCCAAGATCCTCGCTCCGGCCCTGCGGGTCGGCTGGCTGATCGCCCCCGAAAGAGTCTGCCGTGCGGTGGAACTCCTCAAACAAGGCGCGGACCTCTGCGGCTCGGCACTCACCCAGCAGATCGCCACCGATCTGCTGACCGACACCGAGTGGCTGGCCGCCCACATCGATGCGATCCGCACCACCTACGGTGCCAGAGCCCGCGCGCTGGTCTCCGCCGTCCGCACCACCTTCGGTGACCGCGTCCACTGCACAGACCCCACCGGTGGCATGTTCATCTGGGCCGAATTCACCGACAACACGAACACTTCCACCCTCCTGCCCGCCGCCTTGGAATCGGGCGTCGCCTACGTTCCCGGTGCCGCCTTCGCTGTCTCCGACACCACGCCCAACACCCTCCGGCTCTGCTTCACCACCTCGGACGAAGCCACCCTCGCCGAAGCGGTCATCCGCTTGTCGAAGGCCGCGCGGACCGCCGACTGAGATCGGCGCCGAGACTGAACTCGCTCTACCGGGTGGTGGTCGTCGCGGCGTCCATCGGGCGCCGAATGCGAGCAGGGCTGGAGTCGGCCGATCGGGCCTGTGTCCGTGCTGGTCAGGGCTGGTCTGCTCGATGGGCGTGCCGGGCGAATGCGAGTTGGCGCCGGGGTTTTGCGGGCCGATGCTGGACGTATGGAATATGCGGAGTACGTGCGGTTTCTTCCTCAGCGATATCGCGAGGAGGTGATGCTCGAACCGGTGGCGAGTTGGTTCGCGTGGCGCGGCAATCGGGTGCATGTCGCGCGTGCCGGTGCGGAGGATGCGCCCGTGCGGGTGCTGGCGTTGCACGGGGCGGGCGGGCATGCGGGGTTGGTGTGGCCGTTGCTCGGTATCGGTGCGGCTGAAGGGGTATCGGTGCTGGCGATGGATCTGCCGCTGTACGGCGACACCGTGGTGGCCGACCGGGGCGCGGTGCGCTATCGCGAATGGGTCGAGCTGGTCGGTGATTTCGTGGTGGCCGAGACGGCGTCCGACGATCGTCCGCTCATCGTGTTCGGGGCGAGTCTGGGCGGGATGCTCGCCTACGAGGTGGCCGCGCGAACGGGTCGGATCGCGCATGTGGTGGCGACCTGCTTGCCCGACCCCGCCGATCCGGCGACGCGGCGGGCGCTGGCCCGCTGGGGGGCTACCGCGATGCTGCCACCGCTGCTGCTCGCCGGTGTCGCCGCGGTCCTCGGGCGGGTACGGGTGCCGATCCGCTGGCTGGTCGACATGGCGAATATGAGCCTGGACCCGTCGTTGTCGCGGCTGTGTGCCACTGATCCGCGGGGCGGGGGAGTACGCATTCCGCTCGGATTTCTCGCGGACTTCCTGAGCTTCCGGCACACTCCGCCGGAAGAGTTCGCCGCCGCACCGGTGACCTTGGTCCATCCCGCCGCGGACCGATGGACGCCGCCGGAACTCAGCTTGCGATTTCTCGATCGCCTCAGCGCACCCACCAGTGTGGTGCTGCTCGACGGCTGCGGACACTTCCCGGTCGAGGAGCCGGGGGTCACCCAACTCGCCGACACGCTACGGGCGGTCATCACCGAGGTCGGCGCGCGGTGACGGGTGGGAAGTGAGGGCCGACGCCAGCGCCGTCAACCCTTCGGCGCTCACGGTGTGGCGGGTGAGGACGCGATGTACTTGCGCGTCGACCGCGTGAACCAGGGTCTGTGCCGTGAGCAGGGGATCCGGTCCGCCACGATCGCAGCGCCGCAGGTGGTACTCCACTTCGGCGACGAGGTAGTCCTCGAATGCCCGGACCGCCGCGAGTTCGATCGGCAGGCTCAACGCGACCCGGTGCAGTAGCGCGTTCAAGGCGGGTCGATCGCGGTGGAGGTCGGCGACGACCTCCATGATCGCGCGCATGCTCTCGTCGAACGGCGGTTGCTCGACCCGCAAACGCGCGAACACCTCGCTCAAACGTTGCCCGCTGTCGAGGAGGTGGCGTTCGGCCAACGCGTGCAGCATGGCCTGCTTGTTCGGAAAGTACTGGTACAGCGTGCCGATGGACAGGCCGGCCCGTTCCGCGATGCGATTGGTGGTCGCGGTCGCGCCTTCGCGGGAGAACACCTGGGCGGCCGCTTCGAGCAGCGTGTCCACGGTGATCCTGGAGCGCTGTTGGCGCGGCAGCTTGCGCGGCCGGTTCATACCCAGTTGTAGGTGCGTTCGACGGCCTTGTTCCAGTCGGCGTAGCGGTGGGTGCGCTCGTCTTCGGGCATTTCCGGGGTCCAGGTTCGGTCGGCGGACCAGTTGGCGCGCAGGTCGTCGAGGCCGGACCAGTAGCCGACCGCCAGCCCGGCCGCGTAGGCGGCGCCGAGGGCGGTGGTTTCACTGACCACCGGGCGGACCACGGGGACGTCGAGAATGTCGGCTTGGAATTGCATGAGCAGGTTGTTGCCGGTCATGCCGCCGTCGACTTTGAGCGTGGTCAGCTCGAGGTCGAGGTGTTGGGCGGCGGCGTCGGCGCGCATGGCGTCTACGACTTCGCGGGTTTGGAAGGCGGTGGATTCCAGTGCGGCCCTGGCCAAGTGGGCCTTGGTGACGAAGCGGGTGAGGCCGGCGATGACGCCGCGGGCATCGGGTCGCCAACGAGGGGCGAACAGACCGGAGAAGGCGGGTACGAAGTGAGCGCCGCCGTTGTCGTCGACGCTGCGGGCCAGGGGCTCGACCTCCTCGGCGGAGGAGATGATGCCGAGGTTGTCGCGCAGCCACTGGACCAGGGAGCCGGTGACGGCGATGGAGCCCTCGAGGGCGTAGACGGCGGGTGCGTCGCCGAGCTGGTAGCAGGCGGTGGTGAGCAGGCCGTGCTTGCTGAACACCGGGGTGGTGCCGGTGTTGAGGAGCATGAAATTGCCTGTGCCATAAGTGTTCTTGGCTTCGCCGGGGATCAGGCAGGCCTGACCGAAGGTGGCCGCTTGCTGGTCGCCGAGAATGCCCGCGACCGGGATACCCTCGAACGGGCCGGAGGTGATGTCGGCGTAGACCTCCGACGAGCTGCGGATCTGCGGTAGCAGCGACATCGGAATGCCGAAATCGGCGCAGATCCGCGAATCCCATTGCAGGCTGCGTAGATCCATCAGCATGGTGCGCGAGGCGTTGGTGACGTCGGTGAGGTGTTCACCGGTCAGCTTCCACAGCACCCAGCTGTCCATGGTGCCGAAACACAGGTCGCCGGCCTCGGCGCGTTCACGGACGCCGTCGACATTGTCGAGGATCCAGCGCAGTTTCGGACCGGCGAAATAGGTCGAGAGCGGCAGCCCGGTGCGGTCGGCGTAGCGCTGCGGTCCTTGATCACCCGCGAGTTCGGTGCACAGCCGATCGGTGCGGGTGTCCTGCCAGACGATGGCGTTGTACACGGGCTCGCCGGTGGCCCGATCCCACACCACGGTGGTCTCGCGCTGATTGGTGATGCCGACCGCGGCCAGATCCCCGGCCGAGCACCGGCTGTTGCCCAAGGCCGCACCGAGCACCGACTCGGTGTTGCGCCACACCTCCGCCGGATCGTGCTCCACCCAGCCGGGCTGGGGAAAGATCTGCCGATGCTCCCGCTGTGCGGTCCCGACGATCCGACCCTGCCGATCGAAGATGATGCACCGACTCGAAGTCGTGCCCTGATCGATGGCAGCCACATAGCGACGCATTGGTGCAGGTTACCGAAAGCCCGGCCCGCGTCCGCACGCTTTGTCGTAGGCGATGGCGCGCACCGGGGTTGCCGGTGGCCCGCGGCAGAGGTGGGCGCCGTGGTGAAACTCGGCCCCGCTGACCGCGCAGAGGTGTGGGAGCAGGGACCAGTCGGTCGACCGTCGGATTCGGCGCACGCGCTGAATTTCGCCCCCACGCCTCGCCGCGCACGTCTTCGTCGTCGAGCGGGCACTACCTTTAGCCTGTACGCAGCGGCGCCGGGAACTCGGCGTTGACCCCACTGTCGACTGGGACCGGCCGAAATCGGTCGGCGGCGAGGAGTCGAGCATGTCGCAGACACCGGAGTTTCCGTTCCTGCACCCGGGTGAGTTGGTCGCGGGCGGGAAACGCGACCGGCTCGGGCCGGGCGACCTCGGGCCCGAACATCGGCGTAGCGCCTGGGAGCGTCTGGGCAAGGACCAGTTCGATGTCCTGGTCGTGGGCGGTGGTGTGGTCGGTGCCGGCATCGCGCTCGACGCGGCGACCCGCGGTCTGTCGGTCGCGCTGGTCGAGGCACGCGATCTCGCGTCGGGTACGTCGAGTCGTTCGTCGAAGATGTTCCACGGTGGCCTGCGCTACCTCGAACAGCTCGAATTCGGCCTGGTCAGGGAGGCGCTGAAGGAACGTGAGCTGGCGCTGTCGACCCTGGCGCCGCATCTGGTGAAGCCGCTGCGCTTCCTCTACCCGCTGACGCATCGCGTGTGGGAGCGACCGTACGTCGCCGCGGGCCTGACCCTGTACGACACCATGGGCGGAGCGAAATCTGTTCCAGGACAGCATCATCTGACCCGGCACGGTGCGCTGCGCCTGGCACCCGGGCTGCGCCGGGATTCGATGATCGGCGGGGTCACCTACTACGACACCGTCGTCGACGACGCTCGCCACACCATGACGGTCGCCCGCACGGCCGCCCACTACGGCGCGGTGATCCGCACCTCCACACAGGTCGTCGGCCTGCTGCGCGAGGCCGACCGGGTCGTCGGGGTGAAACTGCGCGACACCGAGGACGGGCGCACCGGCGAGGCGCGCGCGAATGTGGTGATCAACGCGACGGGTGTCTGGACCGACGAGGTGCAGAGTCTGTCGCATCAGCGCGGTCGATTCCATGTGCGCGCGTCCAAGGGCGTGCACATCGTGGTGCCGCGCGACCGCATCGTCAGCGATGCCGCGATCATCCTGCGCACCACCACCTCGGTGCTGTTCATCATCCCGTGGGGCGCGCACTGGATCGTCGGCACCACCGATACCGACTGGAATCTCGACCTCGCCCACCCCGCGGCGACCAAGGCCGATATCGACTACCTGCTCGACCGGGTCAACGAGGTGCTGGTCACCCCGCTCACCCACGCCGACATCGACGGCGTCTACGCGGGCCTGCGACCACTGCTGGCGGGGGAGAGCGACGAAACGTCCAAGCTCTCGCGCGAACACGCCGTGGCCAGGGTCGCACCCGGACTGGTGAGCATCGCGGGCGGCAAGTACACCACCTACCGGGTGATGGCCGCCGACGCGATGGACGAAGCGGCGCAGGATATTCCGGCCCGCGTCTCGCCCTCGATCACCGAGAAGGTCGCGCTGCTCGGCGCCGACGGCTACTTCGCGCTGGTCAACCAGACCGTGCAGCTCGCCGAGCACTACGGCATCCACCCGTACCGGATGACCCACCTGCTCGACCGCTACGGCTCCCTGGTCGACGAGGTGCTCGTCATGGCCACGGGCAAACCCGAACTCCTGCAACCGATTACCGATGCCCCCGCGTACCTTCAGGTCGAAGCGGTCTACGCGGCCGCGGCGGAGGGCGCGCTGCACCTCGACGACATCCTGGCCCGTCGCACCCGCATCTCGATCGAATACTCCGATCGCGGCGCGAACTGCGCCGAGCAGGTCGCCCACCTCGTGGCGCCGGTACTCGGCTGGGACGCAGACGATATCGATCGCGAGGTGTCCACCTATCAGGCGCGCGTGCGGGCCGAAATCGAGTCGCAGGCCCGACCCGACGACAAGTCGGCCGACGCACTGCGGGCGGCCGCTCCCGAGCCGCGTCCACAGTTGCTGGAACCGATGCCCCAGGACCGCTGAGCCTCAGACCGGGTCGATGCGAGCCCGGAGCAGGCAGAACTCGTTGCCCTCGGGGTCGGCCAGCACATGCCACGGCTCGCGGCCTGTCTGGCCGATGTCGGCCGGACGCGCCCCGAGGGCCAGCAGGCGTTCGAGTTCGGCGTCCTGATCGCGGTCGGTGGGGTTGACGTCGAGGTGCAGCCGGGATTTCCCGCGCGCGGGCACTGCTTCGCCACTGAGGATGATCGTCGCCTGCGGTCCGCCGAACCCGTCGCGCGGGCCGATCTCCACGGTGCCGTCGTCTTCGCGATCGAGCACGACGAAGTCCAGGACCTCGCACCAGAATCGGGCGAGAGCCTCCGGGTCGCGACAACCGAGTACAAGCTCACTGATCCGACACGCCATCGCCGAACCTGCTCTCTACCTGGGGTACCGTCACCGAAATCCGCTGGCCCGCAGCGGGAAAACCATCCCGAGATCGTAGCGGAAGAGCAGCCGTCCAGCGACGGGTTTCAGGGAGGGGGCTGGCAGCTCGGGCAGAAGAAGATGCCACGTTCGCGCTGGGTGATGCGGTCGGCGGAGTTGTCCTCACCGAGCAGTTGGGAGGCGATGGGGGTGCCGCACCGGGGGCAGGAACGGCGAGTACGGCCGTAGACCATGGCGCGCCATGGTGGTTGGTGCGCGGCCTTGCCGAGGACGCGGTGAGCTTCGTCGACGAGCGCCACGAGATCGGGGATGTCGCCGACGGGGGTGGCCGGATGGACCTTGCGCAAAAAGCAGATCTCGCTGCGGTAGATGTTGCCGATGCCCGCCAGATTGCGCTGGTCGAGCAGGGCGAGACCGACGGCGCGGCGGGGGTACTCGGTGAGCCTGCGCAAGGCCTCGGCCGCATCCCAGTCCGGGCCGAGCAGATCGGGGCCGAGGTGGTCGATGACAGTGTGTTCGTCGGCGCGCAACAGCACCTGAACCTTGCCGAGCGAGAAGCCGACGGCCTCGACCTCGTCGTTGGCGAGCACCAGTCGCGCGGTGGCCGCGGGTTTGGTCCAGCGCTGGCCGCGGTGGAACACCCGCCACACGCCTTCCATCTTCAGGTGGGTGTGCACGCTCACGCGTTCGGTGCGGACGAACAGGTGCTTGCCGTAGCTGACGACCTCCTCGACACGCTCGCCGACCAGATTCACGGTGGCGTACCGCGGAACCCGGAAATCACTGCGGGTCAGCGTTTTACCGACCAGCGCCGTGCGTAGCCGCCGCGCGGCATGGAAGACGGTGTCGCCCTCGGGCATTCGACTACACCTGCCTGCGCAGCCGCAGGCCGCTGGGGGTCATCGAGAAACCGGCCTCGACGAGGACTTCGGCGAAGAGGTTGCCGTGCACGGTCTCTCCGTTGATCTTGTCGATCACCAAACTGTCCACCCTCCGGTCGCGCACCAGCCCGGCCAGCGCTACCGCTGCCGCCCGGCGCGAGCCGATGTCCTCGGTGAAACTGAGCAGAGTCTTGCCGCCGCGCTCGGAGTAGAGCACCAGTTCGCCGCCGACCAGCACCACCACAGCGCCCGCTTTGCGGCCCGGCCGATGACCACCTTCGGCGTCGCTCTTCGGCCACGGCAGGGCGGCGCCGTAGGGATTGGCGGGGTCACACGCCGCCAGGGCGAGCGCGACGAGCGATCGGGTGTTGTCACGGTCGGTGTCGAACGAGCGCACACGGTCGACGGTGTCGGTGGTGGAGAACTGGGCGCCACCGAGCGTGTCGACGAAGTAGCCGCGCCTGCACCGGCCGCGATCCTCGAACTCGGTGAGCACCCGGTACATCAGCTGGAAACCGCCGGATATCCCCTCGTTCTGCACCGAACCGCGAGTCAGCACGCCATAGCGTTCGATGAGCTGATCGGCGGTGGCGTGGGCGCGAACGGTGTTGTCCTGCACCCGTTCGGGCAGGATCGACCAGCGGCCCGCCAGTGTCGGCGGGCCCGTGCGGGTCGGCATCGACGGTCGCGGCAGGTACGCGCGACCGCGGGGAGCGCGACGGGGGGCGCGGTGGGCGGTGGTGGTGCGGGCGGTGCCCGACAGCAGGGCGCGCACGGGGGCGAAGGTGTCACCGGAGACGTAACCGGCCCAGACGAGCTGCCACAGTGCGTCCGCGGCTGCCTTGTCGTCGAGCAGGCCCGCGGCGTCGCAGAGTTGGCGGAAGAAGAAGGCGCCACCGCCGCGCAGGGTGAGCGGAAGTCGTGGGAGGTCGGCACCCCGCCGCGCTGCCGCGCCGGCGGAAACGGGGGGCGCGTGGTCGTCCGGGCCAGGCCGACCGCTGGTGGAAGCGGGTGGTGGAGTCGTGACGTCGGTGTCGTTGTTCGCGGTCACCGAGGTGTGGTCGGGTGCGTCGAGGTCGACCACCTCGCGTTCGCTGGTGCGCGAACGTTTGCCTGTCGGCGTCGTCGCCGGGTCGGCGGGGGCTTTTCGGTCCCGGGCAGGCTTCGCAGTGGTGGCTGCGTCCGAGTCGGCCACCACACCGCGAGCGGAGCCGGGTGGGGGCCATGGCTCCAGGTTCGCGCCGAGTGCGGCAAGGAGGCCGAGCTGGATATCGGTGGGGTCGATCTCATCGGCCGGAGGCAGGGTGAAGGGAGCCTGATCGGCCAGGTGCAGGGCGATCCAGCCGTCGCGCGCGGTGATCGCACCATGGCCCGACCACACCACCTCACCGGTCGCCATCAGCTCGTCCAGCATGGCGGGGGAATAGTCGCGGACCCGCAGCGGCAGGATCAGTGACTCCCAGGCCGAGGCCGGAATCGGCACGCCCGCAAGCTGTTCCACGACAGTCGCCACGCCGTCGACGCCGCGGAGCTCGCCGGACCCGACGTGCTGCCAGGCGGGCAGGAAGCGCGCGAAAGCCGCGGTGGAGACCGGCTCGACCTCGTGCCGGGCGGCAGCCAGCGAACGGCGGCGCAACCGGCGCAGGACCTGGGCATCACACCACTCGCCGCCCGCGGTGCCCGGCGTGAACTCGCCTTCCACAACCCGCTTCTCGGCGAGCAGGCGGTGCAGCGACGTCGCGGCCACGGCGCTACCCAAGCCGAAGCGGTCGGCGACCGCGGCCGTCGTGAACGGCGCATGCGTGCGCGCGTAGCGGCCGACGAGGTCGCCCAGCGGATCGGGCACCGGCTCGATGAACGCCGCGGGCACCCCGATCGGCAAGGGCACCCCGAGCGCGTCCCGCAGCCGCGCCGCGTCTTCGACCGCCACCCACCAGGTGCGTCCCGCGAACGAAACCTCCAGCGCCCGCCGCGAATCCCGCAGTTCCTCGAACCACACCGGCGCGTCGGAGTCGAGGAGCAGGTCACCCTCGCCTCGACCGGAAGCGAGTCCACCTGCTGTTGCGTCGTCGGAGGGAGCGGCACTCGATGCGACGCGATCGTACGGCTCGGCTGCGCGAGCACCCCCGGCGAGTTCATCGGACTCCGAGGCGCGTTCGTGGGTGCGGTACTCGTCGGGTGCTCGACTTTCCATGGCCTCGGCATGGCGGGCCGCGGCTGCGGTGCCGGGCCGGGGCACACAGCGGGCCGCGGCCTCGACGGGTGTGAGGGGGCCGAGCAGGCGCAGGAGGTCGGCCAGGCCTTCGGCGTCGCGAGCTCGACGTTCGGGGGTGAGGCGCTGGAGTTCTTGTTCGGTCAGGGCGATGATGGCCGGGTCGAGGAGTTCGCGTAGTTCGACGCGACCGAGCAGTTCGGCGAGCAGACTCGAGTCGAGCGCCAGTGCGGCGGCGCGGCGTTCGGCCAGTGGGCTGTCGCCGTCGTAGAGGAACTGGCCGATGTAGGAGAACAGCAAGGCGCCGGCGAAGGGCGACGGGCTCGCGGTCTCGACTTCGATCAGCCGGATCTCACGGCGGGCGACCTTGGTGAGCAGTTCGCGCAGGGCAGGCAGGTCGTATACGTCGCGCAGGCATTCGCGGACGGTTTCCAGCAGGATCGGGAACTGCGGGAACTTGCGTGCCACATCGAGCAATTGGGCAGAGCGCTGCCGCTGCTGCCACAGGGGTGCGCGCTTGCCGGGGTCGCGGCGGGGCAGCAGCAGCGCCCTGGCGGCGCACTCGCGGAAGCGGGAGGCGAAAAGAGCTGAGCCGCCGACCTGTTCGGTGACGATGTCGTCGATCTCGTCGGGTTCGAAGGCGAACAGTTCGGCGCCGGGTGGCTGGTCGGTGGTGTCGGGCAGGCGCACCACGATGCCGTCGTCGGAGGCGGTCGGGGCGGCGTCGATGCCGAACTGTTCCTGCAGACGCGCGCCCACCGCCAGCGCCCACGGTGCGTGCACCGGGGTGCCGTACGGGGAGTGCAGGACCAGTCGCCAGTCGCCCAGTTCGTCGCGGAAACGCTCCACGACCAGCGTGCGGTCGGTCGGCAATTGACCTGTGGCACCGCGCTGTTCCTCGAGCAGGCCGACCAGATTGGCGGTCGCGTTCTGATCGAGTCCGGCCGTGCGGACCAGATGCTCGAGCCGTACGGCGGGTTTGCCCTGCTCGGCAGGCGAGTGCTCGGCCTGCGCCGACTTCTCCGGCGCGGCGGCCGACGCCATGTTCGCCACGATCCGCGTCAACTCGTTCGCCGGTACCTGACCGGCCGTGCGAACGAATTCACCCAGTGCGGCGCCCAATTCGGCCGGGCGCCCCAACCCGTCGCCATGCCAGAACGGCAACCGGCCCGGCAGCCCGAACGCCGGTGACACCAGCACCCGGTCGAAGGTGATCTCCTCGATCCGCCAACTGGTCGCACCGAGCGCGAACACATCACCGACGCGCGATTCGTAGACCATCTCCTCATCGAGTTCGCCCACTCGAGAAGCCTTCTCGCCAACCATGAACACCGCGAACATGCCACGGTCGGGGATCGCGCCACCGGAGGTCACCGCCAGGCGTTGCGCGCCGGGACGCCCGGTGAGGGTGCCGGCGTCGCGGTCCCACACCACCCGCGGCCGCAGTTCGGCGAACTCGTCGGACGGATAGCGCCCGGCCAGCAGGTCGAGCACCGATTCGTACGCCGAGCGGGGCAGCTGCGCGTAGCTGCCGGTGGAGCGGACGATATCGAACCAGGCGTCGACGTCGACGGGTTCGAGCGCGCACGCCGCCACGGTCTGCTGGGCGAGGATGTCGAGCGGGTGCGCGGGGATCTGGATCTTCTCGATCTGCCCCGCGAGCATGCGCTGGGCGGCGACCGTGCAGTGGATGACGTCGGTGCGGTGCTTGGGGAACAGCACGCCGCGCGAGACCTCACCGACCTGGTGCCCGGCGCGGCCGACCCGCTGCAAGCCACTGGCCACCGATGGCGGCGACTCCACCTGCACCACCAGATCCACCGCGCCCATGTCGATGCCGAGTTCGAGGCTGCTGGTGGCCACCACACACCGCAGGCGACCGGTCTTGAGGTCGTCCTCGATGAGGGCGCGCTGTTCCTTGCTGACCGACCCGTGATGGGCACGCGCCAACAGGTGCTCGGCGCCGTGGATCACCTCGGTGGACGGGCCGAGCTGGGCGGGCGGCTTGTGCTCGGTCTCCACCGGCTCGCCGAGGCGGGCGGCGTAGGTCTCGTTGAGTCGCGCGGTCAGCCGCTCGGCGAGTCGCCGTGAGTTCGCGAACACGATCGAGGACCGATGCTCGAGCACCAGGTCGACGATGGCCTCGTCGACATGCGGCCAGATCGACCCCGGCTGATCGGAGTCACTCCCGGGGTCGGTCATATCGGCCACCGGCACCCGTACCGACAGGTCGAAGGTCTTCGGCGCGGGTGGGCGCACGATGGTGATCGGCGCGTTGCCCACCAGGAACCGCCCGACCTCCTCCGGCGGGCGCACCGTCGCCGACAAGCCGATCCGCTGCGCGGGCCGCTCGGTGAGCTGATCCAGCCGCGCCAGCGACAACGCCAGGTGCGCGCCGCGCTTGGACCCGGCGATGGCGTGTACTTCGTCGACGATCACCGTGTTCACCTGGGCCAGCGTTTCGCGAGCCGCGGAGGTCAACAGCAGGAACAACGACTCCGGCGTGGTGATGAGGATGTCCGGCGGCGTGCGCAGCATCGCCCGTCGCTGGGCCGGGGGAGTGTCGCCGGAGCGCACTCCCACCGAGATGTCCGGCGGGTCGAGCCCCAACCTTTTCGCCGTTTGCGTCACCCCTACCAGCGGCGCCCGGAGATTGCGCTCCACATCCACAGCCAGCGCCTTCAACGGCGACACGTACAGCACCGACGTGCCCCTGGACGCGCCCGGTTCCGGTGGCTCACGCTGCGCCAGCTGGTCGATGGCCCACAGGAACGCCGACAAGGTCTTGCCCGATCCGGTCGGCGCGATCACCAGTGTGTTGTCTCCGGCGGCGATCGCGTCCCACGCGCCGAGCTGGGCCGACGTCGCGCCGGGGAAGGCGCCGTCGAACCACTGTGCCGTTGCGGGGGAGAACCGATCCATAGCACCAAGTGTGCACCGACCCACCGACAACCTCGCCGACATCATGCGCCCCGACCTGCGTGAACCCGCCGATGACCGGGACGGCATATCACCCGGGGTGTGGCGTGGATCGCACTCGTGGCTACCCTCGACTCTCGTGCAAACGGTGCTGAGAGTCGACCTTGTCGGCCATGGCCTTACCGAGGCGGTACGTAAGGCGCGTTTCCCTGTCGATGAACCCCTTGACGAGTCGGGGCGTGCCGCCGTGCGCGCCTGCGTGCCGCTCGATGACGCGCTGGTGCGGACGGGGCCCGAGCGCCGCGTCCGGGAGACGGCGGAGGAGTTGGGCCTGCTCGGCGAGCAGGACGTGCGATTACGGGATCTCGATGCCGGGTCGTGGCGAGGTAGTGAGATGAGCACCCTCGCTCAGGACCAACTGTTCGCCTGGCTCACCGATCCCGAATTCCGCGGGCACGGTGGGGAATCCGTCACCGACCTGGTCGATCGGGTGCGGTTCTGGTTGGCGGAGATCGCTTCGTCGGGGCGCGACACCGTGGCAGTGACACATCCGGCCGTGGTGCGAGCGGCGCTGCTGGTGGTGCTCGACGCACCCGCGAAGTCGTTCTGGCGCATAGATGTTCCACCCGCGAGCATCACCCGGTTGCACTACCGGGGCAACTGGACCTTGCGACTCGGCAACGGATAACGAAGAAGGCCCCAGAGTCGAAACTCTGGGGCCTTCTTCGTAGTAGCGGGAACAGGATTTGAACCTGCGACCTCTGGGTTATGAGCCCAGCGAGCTACCGAGCTGCTCCATCCCGCGTTGCAAATACCACTTTACACGGGGTGGGTCAGAAGACGAAATCGCCTGATGGGCGCGGTCGCGCGGCGCGCGCGGACGCGGCGGTTACGTCTGGCTCATCAGCCGAAATGGATGCCCTGCGCGAGCGGGAGTTCGGTGGAGTAGTTGACGGTGTTGGTGGCCCGGCGCATATAGGCCTTCCACGAGTCGGAGCCCGACTCCCGGCCGCCGCCGGTGTTCTTCTCCCCGCCGAACGCGCCGCCGATCTCCGCGCCCGAGGTGCCGATGTTGACATTGGCGATGCCGCAGTCGGACCCGGCCAGGAACTGTTCGGCCTCGCGCTGGTCGAGAGTGAAGATCGACGAGGAAAGGCCCTGCGTCACACCGTTGTTGAGGGCGATAGCGTCGTCGATTTCGTCGTAGGTGAGCACATACAGGATCGGCGCGAATGTTTCCTCGCGCACGAGTTCGGTCTGCGCCGGCATGCGAACGAGAGCGGGCCGCACGTAGTAGGCGTCGGGACCGAGCGTTTCGACTCGTTCACCGCCACAGATGATGTCGCCGCCCTCGGTGACCGCGCCGACCAGTGCCTTTTGCATCGCTGCGAAGGCACGCTCGTTGATCAGCGGCCCGACCAACACCGCATCGTCGAGCGGATTGCCCACGGGCAGTTGGCTGTACGCCGCCGCGAGCCGTTCGAGGAGTTGATCGGCGATCGAACGATGCGCGATCAACCGCCGCAGGCTCGTACACCGCTGGCCTGCCGTACCCGCCGCGGAGAAGACGATGGCGCGCACCGCCAGCTCCAGATCGGCACTCGGCGCCACGATCGCGGCGTTGTTGCCACCCAACTCGAGCAGGCAGCGCCCGAACCGCCCCGCCACCCGCGGGGCGACGGTGGCGCCCATGCGCACCGAACCGGTCGCGCTCACCAGGGCGACCCGGTGATCGTCCACCAACGCCGAGCCGACGGCGGCGTCACCTTGAATCAGTTGGTGCACTTCGGGATCCGCTCCTACATCGACCGCCGCGCGCCGCAGCAGCGTGTGACACGCCAACGCCGTCAACGGCGTGGTCTCCGACGGCTTCCACACCACGGTGTCGCCACACACCAGCGCGATCGCGGTATTCCACGCCCACACCGCGACAGGGAAATTGAACGCCGAGATCACCCCGACCACCCCGAGGGGATGCCACGTCTCCATGAGTCGGTGGCCGGGCCGCTCCGAAGGCATGGTGGCGCCGTAGAGTTGGCGTGAGAGCCCGATCGCGAACTCACAGACGTCGATCATCTCCTGCACTTCGCCCAGCGCCTCGGGGCCGATCTTGCCCGCCTCCAGCGTCACCAGCTCGGCGAGCTCGTCCTGGTGGGCCACCAGCAACTGGGCCAGCCTGCGCACCAGCGCCGCTCGCACCGGTGCGGGGACGGTGCGCCAGGTGTCGAAGGCGCTCGCGGCGCGGCCGATCGCGGCGTCCACGTCGGCGGGAGTATCGGTGGTCAGCGGCAACAGGACACCGCCGGAGATCGGCGTCCGCGCGAGCAGCGGGCCGGGTTGCGGCACAGCGGCGCCGAGGCCCTGCAGTAGCGCCCTGGCTCGCAGTGCGAGCTGCTCGGAGAAGTTCACGGTCTGCGTCATCGGTACTCTGCTCACCTTCTGCTGTTTGGTAGGACTCACGGAAAAGTTCGGGAGAATTCGGAGGGGAACGGAAAGAAGTTTTCCCCGCGCGAGCCTCGCGCTGAGTTAGCCTTCGCTGATGGCGGACACACCGGCTCGACCCCAGCTCGACGACATCGATCGACTATTGATCAAAGAACTGATGGCCGATGGACGCGCCACTTTGTCGAATCTGGCGGAGAAGGCCAGCCTCTCGGTCTCCGCGGTGCAATCGCGGGTGCGCAGGCTCGAAGCGCGCGGTGTGATCCGCGGGTACGCGGCGCAGGTGGACCCCGAGGCGCTCGGGCACTTGTTGTCGGCGTTCGTCGCGATCACTCCTCTCGATCCCTCCCAGCCCGATGACGCGCCCGCCCTGTTGCAACACATCCCCGGGATCGAGGGGTGTCACTCGGTAGCGGGTGAGGAGAGCTACGTGTTGCTGGTGCGGGTGGCCTCGCCTCGGCATCTGGAACATCTGCTGCAGGAGATCAGGGCCACGGCCAACGTGCACACCCGCAGCACCATCATCCTGCAGACATTCTATGACAGGTAGCGATCTGTCGTAATTTGATTCGCGATTCCGTAGAACTTCCGTAAATATTTGCGTATCGTCGGCTTCGTGACCATCGAACTGGAGCGCCCCGGCGCGGCGGTCATCCCCGCCAACCGGGTCCACGAAATCCTGTCCTCGCACATCCTCGCGGACGGCTTCGAACTCGTTCTCGACCTACACCGATCGCACGGCCGCACGCTCGTCGACGAACGCGACGGCACCGGCTATCTGGACATGTTCGGCTTCTTCGCCTCCAACGCCCTCGGGATGAATCATCCCGCGCTGGCCGGCGACGAACGTTTCCGCGCCGAACTGGCCACCGCCGCGCTGAACAAGCCGAGCAACTCCGACATCTACACCATAGAAATGGCCCGCTTCGTCGACACCTTCGCGCGGGTACTCGGCGATCCGCGCTTACCGCACCTGTTCTTTGTCGACGGTGGTGCGCTCGCGGTGGAGAACGCGTTGAAAGTTGCTTTCGACTGGAAGAGTCGGCACAACGAATCACACGGCCGCCCAGCGGAACTCGGCACCAAGGTATTGCACCTGACCGGCGCCTTCCACGGGCGAAGCGGCTACACGATGTCGCTCACCAATACCGACCCGGTCAAGACCGCGCGATTCCCGAAGTTCGACTGGCCCCGAATCGACACACCGCACACGTTCGCCGGTCCCGACATCGCCGCGCTCGAAGCGCGCGCCATGGCCCAGGCCGAGCGGGCCTTCGCCGACCATCCGCACGACATCGCCTGCTTCATCGCCGAGCCGATCCAGGGCGAAGGCGGTGACCGCCACCTGCGACCGGAATTCCTCGCCGCCGTGGCGCGGCTGTGCCATGCCAACGACGCGCTGTTCGTCCTCGACGAGGTGCAGACCGGCGTCGGCCTGACCGGAACCACCTGGGCCTTCCAACAATTGGGTGTCGAGCCCGATGTGGTGGCCTTCGGCAAGAAGACCCAGGTCTGCGGGATCATGGCAGGCGGGCGGGTCGACGAGGTGGTCGACAATGTCTTCCGGGTGAGTTCGCGACTCAACTCCACCTGGGGCGGCAACCTCACCGACATGGTCAGAGCTCGACGCATTCTCGAAGTGCTGGAACAGGATCGACTGATCGAGGGCGTGGCAGCGCTCGGTGCGTTCCTGCTCGACCAGCTCGGTCGGCTCACCGTCGCACACCCGAATCTGGTCAGCGAGGCGCGTGGGCGTGGGTTGATGTGTGCGATCACGCTGGCGACGCCGGAGCTGCGCGATCGGGTGGTGACCCAGCTGCGCGAACGTGAGCATGTGTTGCTGTTGGGCACGGGGGAGCGCGGTATTCGGTTCCGTCCGGCGTTGACGGTGACCGAGGACGAACTGCGTCAGGCCGTCGGTGCTCTCGACGCGGTACTCACGCGCGAACGCGGGTAACGCACCGGGCGATCACGCCGGCGAGACGGTCAATCCGAGTGCGCCCGCGACGAAGCGGTGGACCGAGGCGAGACCGGCGGCCAGTGCCTCGTCCTCGCCGGGGCGAGCCCACCCCGTGACAGTGGCGGTGTCGTCGGGCGCCGGCGTCACGCCGATCTCGGCGACCATCTCGGCGGTCGTCGGAACGCAGACCGCCCAGGAGAAATGGGATTCCTCGGCCCACTGGGCCGAGCGGGTGGCCACGTAGTCGGGGTCGGTGATGCCGCCGTCGGCCAGCGCGGGCCGATCGTCGATGCGCTCGTCGGCACGAAGGGCGCGCAGGTACCAGGACCCTGCGTTGATCTCGATCGGTTCCACACGAGCAGCCTAGTCGTGGGGGACAAGATCGATGCCCGCCGAGGGCGCCTGCGGGGAACCACGGCGCGCACGGTGGTGAGCTCCGACTGCGAACCGAGAGTCAGGCTGTGCGGAGTGCGCCGCCGAGGAGGGAGTGGACCGCCGTGCGGCCGATGTCGAGGGCACGGGTGAGCAGGTCGGTGTCGCGGGCAGCGCTGTCGATGGCGGGCGAACCGGCGGGCGGGTGGACCTGCAGGACCTGATCGCCCAGGCCATCGAGGTAGGTGTCCTCGATGGCCTGCTGACCGGGCCGCTTGCTCCACGCCCGGAAAGCGCCGGGCGCGACGGCCCGCATATAGCCGCCGCCGATCACCCGGTGCAGCAACGGCGCGGGCGGGCGGAGTTCATCGGTGCGGCGGGTGCGCAGGACCAAGGCGTGGGTGGTGCCCGCGGCCACGGCGGTGCGGATCGGGACGGTTTCGGTGAGCCCGCCGTCGAAGTAGCTGCCACCCGCGAGGGTGACCGGCGGCCCCGCCAGCAGCGGAAGGCCCGCCGAGGCCCGCAGCGCCGTCAGGAGGGTCTGTTTGTCGGTGATGTAGGGCCCGAGGTCCACCGACTGCCCGGTGCGGATATCGGTCGCGATCGGATGGAAGGTGGTGGGATTGGCCAGGATCGCGGGGAAATCCATCGGCTCGATGCCGTCGTACACCCGATGCACGAGGTAGCGCAGATCGAAGACGGGACGACCGCGCAAGATCCGCACCGGATCGACCACGCGACGCATGATCGCCGGATCGGTCCACGACCGCATCCCGGTCGCCGCGCGCCCGCACAGCAGCCACGCGCCGTTGATCGCTCCGGCCGACGTGCCGTAGACGGCGTCGAACACCGTCGACAGACCCAGCTCCTCGAGCGCTTGCACCATGCCGCTGGAGTACACACCGCGGCTGCCACCGCCCTCGATGACCAGGGCGAGCCGGTTGCCGTCGGCCCGAAGACCACTCTGTCGGCGAGTTCGGATGACCTCGGCCACCGTGGCCGGTCCCGGCGTCGAGAGCGGGCCCGGATCGGTGTGCGCAGTACTGGTCACCCGATCCACGATACGACAGAAGACAGGCACCCCTGCCGCGGAGACAGGTGATCTTCGTCCTGCGTTCACCCCGGCGAACGACAACGGGCGCCGGTCCAGAAGACCGGCGCCCGTGCGATGAACGTTCTGCTTACTTGATCTCCGCCAGGACCGTGCCCTGGGTGATCGCCGCGCCCGCCGCGACGGCCAGCCCGGTGACGACACCGGCCTTGTGCGCGTTGACGGGGTTCTCCATCTTCATGGCCTCGAGCACCACGATCAGGTCGCCGACCTCGACGGTCTGGCCCTCTTCGACCGCGACCTTCACGACGGTGCCCTGCATCGGCGCGGTCACCGCGTCACCCGAGGCGGCGCCGCCACCGGCGCCACCACGCTTGCGCGCCTTCGGCTTCTTGCGGATCACGCCGTTGCCGGCCGAACCGGCCGCACCGCCACCGAGGGTGAACTGACCGGGCAGCGACACCTCGACGCGACGCCCACCGACCTCGACGACAACCTTCTGCCGGGGCAGATCGTCGTCGTCATCGTCGGCCGCACCACCGGCGGTGTACGGCTCGACGGTGTTCTTCCACTCGTTTTCGATCCACTTGGTGTAGACGTCGAACTTCTGGCCGTCGCCGATGAACGCCGGATCCTCGATGACCGCGCGGTGGAACGGGATGACCGTCGCCAAGCCGTCGACCTCGAACTCGGCCAGCGCGCGGCGCGCACGCTGCAGCGCCTGCTCACGGTTCTCACCGGTGACGATCAGCTTGGCCAGCATCGAGTCGAACTGGCCACCGATGACGCTGCCCTGGACCACGCCGGAGTCGACGCGCACACCGGGGCCCGAGGGCTCGCGGTAGACGTTCACCGGGCCGGGAGCGGGCAGGAAGCCGCGACCGGCGTCCTCACCGTTGATCCGGAACTCGAACGAGTGCCCACGCGGGGTGGGGTCTTCGGTGATCGACAGTTCCTCGCCGTTGGCGATGCGGAACTGCTGGCGCACCAGGTCGATGCCCGCGGTCTCCTCGGTGACCGGGTGCTCCACCTGCAGACGGGTGTTCACCTCGAGGAACGACACGGTCTCGCCCTGCACCAGGTACTCCACGGTGCCCGCGCCGTAGTAGCCGGCCTCGCGGCAGATGCGCTTGGCCGACTCGTGGATGGCGGCGCGAACCTCGTCGGACAGGAACGGCGCGGGCGCCTCCTCGACGAGCTTCTGGAAGCGGCGCTGCAGCGAGCAGTCGCGGGTACCGGCGACGACCACGTTGCCGTGCTGGTCGGCGATGACCTGGGCTTCGACGTGGCGGGCCTTGTCGAGGTACTGCTCGACGAAGCACTCGCCGCGACCGAAGGCGGCGATGGCCTCACGGGTCGCCGACTCGAACAGCTCGGGGATCTCCTCGATGGTGTGGGCGACCTTCATGCCGCGGCCACCGCCACCGAAGGCGGCCTTGATGGCCACCGGGACGCCGTATTCCTTGGCGAACGCGACGACCTCGTCGGCGTTCTTGACCGGATCCTTGGTGCCGGCGGCCATCGGCGCCTTCGCCTTCTCGGCGATGTGGCGCGCGGTGACCTTGTCGCCGAGGTCGCGGATGGACTGCGGCGACGGGCCGATCCAGATCAGCCCGGCGTCGATCACGGCCTGGGCGAAATCGGCGTTCTCGGAGAGGAAACCGTAGCCGGGGTGGATCGCGTCGGCGCCGGCCTTGGCCGCGGCGTCGAGGATCTTGTCGAACACGAGGTACGACTCGGCAGAGGTCTGACCGCCGAGGGCGAACGCCTCGTCGGCGAGCTTCACGAAGGGAGCGTCGGCATCGGGCTCGGCGTACACCGCGACGCTGGTGATTCCCGCGTCCTTGGCAGCCCGGATCACGCGAACCGCGATCTCGCCGCGGTTAGCTACGAGTACCTTCGTGATCCGTGCGCTGGCATGGCTGGGCACTGAGCCTCCTGTGTGCAATCTTTGGTCGCGTCGGGGAACGGGTCGCCGGTTAGGCCCCGTGCCCGGTATCGACAACTTTCTTCTCGGGCGAGTGTAGGCAGTGTGCCAACCCTGCTCGAACTCGGCTAGCCCTACTGTCGAGTAGGTCGCAGGTCACACTACGCGGCGTCCAGTGATGTGAACATGTTTCAAATGATCTGATTCGCGACACCCGGTTCACTGCCGGTGGCGATCGGTACGCGCACCGAGTTGCCCCATTCGATCCACGATCCGTCGTAATTACGCACGGACCTGCGGCCGAGTAGGAATGTCAGGACGAACCAGGTGTGGCTGGATCGCTCGCCCACCCGGCTGTACACGACCAGGTCCTCGCTGGGCAGCGCGCCGTAGACCTCGTCGAGTTCGGCGCGCGAACGAAAACGCCCGTCGATCGCGGCGGCGTCGGTCCACGGGATGTTCACCGCGGTCGGCACATGTCCGCCGCGCTGTGTCGACGTCGGCGACCCGGAGGAGGCGGCGGAGCGCAGCCAGGCGGGCCCTCGCGTAGTCGCCGACACGTCCGCGGGGGACTCCTGGTCGAGCGGCTTGTCCTCGAGTTCGCCCGAGTACTCCTGCGCCGAGCGCACATCGACCAGGGGCTTGCCCAGCCTGGCGAGCACTTCCTCGCGGAACGCGCGCGCGGTCGAGTCGTCGCGCACCACCTCGGGGTAGTCGCTGGGTGCGGGGTAGGGCTGGTCGAAAGTGGTGTCGCGTTCCTCGGAGATCCAGGCGTCGCGGCCGCCGTCGAGCAGGCGCACGTCCTCGTGGCCGAACAGGGTGAAGATCCAGGCGGTGTGCGCGGCCTGGGCATTGCCGCGATCGCCGTAGATCACGATGGTGTCGTCGCGCTCGATACCCTTGGCTCGCATCAGTTCGGTGAAGCGCTTGCCGTCGACGTAATCGCGGGTCAGCGGGTCGCTCAGGTCGCCGCGCCAGTCGATTTTGACCGCGCCCGGGACATGGCCGATGTCGTAGAGCAGGATGTCATCGTTGGACTCGATGATTCGTAAACCACGCACGCCGATGTTTGCGGACAGCCATTCTGTGGTTACCAATCGTTGCGGGACTGCGTAGGAACCGAAGGCGGGGTGCGGATCCGGGGCAACGGGCACGGTGTGGTCCTTCACGCGAGTTGGGTGGGTGCGGCAGTGTGCGGGTCGCAGCCGATGGTAAGTGTGTGGTGGCACATCACGAATCGACACAATGGGCGAATAAAGCGCACGGATGTCCGATAAAGTCTCTGGAGAGGAGGGGTGAGCTATGTCCGATTCTTGGCCGCGACGGCGACTGCTCGCGATCCTACGTGGCGCCACCGAGCCCCTCGATGCCCAGGAACTGGCCCGGATCACCGGACAGCACGTCACCACCGTCCGTTTCCACCTCGACGTCCTCACCCGCGAATCCCTGGTACGCCAGTTCCAGCAGCCGCCACGCGGTCGCGGACGCCCGCGCATCGGCTATCGCGCGGTGCAGCGCTCGGTGGGATATCAGGAGCTCGCACAGGTGTTGGCCGACCATCTCGGCCCCGATCCGGTCACCCGATCCGCCGCCGCGATGGCCGCGGGGCGGGCGTGGGGTGCGCGGATGGACATCGGCGCCCAGCCGGTGGAAACCCTCGCCGATGCCAGGGACATCACGATGTCGCTGATGTCGGAGCTCGGGTTCGCGCCCGAGAAGGAGCCCGCAGGCGAGACGCCGGAGCACGTCCAGATCAACCTCACGGCCTGCCCGCTGCGCGAACTGGCCCGCTCGCACGCCGAAGTGGTGTGCGGGGTGCACATGGGGCTCATGCGGGAGGTGCTCGAACGCAACGGCGCCCGTGGCCGCGTGGACGTGCAGTTGCACCCCTTCGTCGAGCCAGAGCTCTGTACGGCCCGGCTCGACCTGACGATGACCGCGCCCGACCGCACCCCGGCCAAGGAGCCGGGGGATCAGCACGTGGTCGCGCCGTCAGCCCCGCGGATCCCGCCACAGCTGCGTGACACCGACACCGACGTCTTCGAGCAGCCTGCGCAACAGCGGTAATCCGATCCCGATCACGCTGGACGGGTCACCTTCGATCCGGTCGACGAACCAGCCGCCGAGCCCGTCCAAGGTGAACGCGCCGGCGACCTTCAGTGGTTCACCCGTCGCGATGTAGGTATCGAGCTCATCGGGCGTCGGCTTCGCGAAATGCACCGTGGTACTGCTGCATTCCGCCGACTCGGCGACGATCTCGCCGTCGCGCATCCGCAGCACGCAGTGCCCGGTGATCAGGTCGGCGCTGCGGCCCGCCATCGTGGCCCAGCGCTCGCGCGCCACCTCGGGGGTGTGCGGTTTGCCCTGTAGCTGCCCGTCGACGAGCAGCATCGAATCACAGCCGACCACGACGCAGTCGGCGCCGAGTTCGGGAATCGAGGCGGCGACGTCGGCCGCCTTGGCGCGAGCCAGGGCGACGACGACATCGTGGGAAGAGGTACCGGCGGGCAGTGCCGCCGATACCGCGTCCTCGTCCACGCCCGAGACCCGCACCACGGGATCGATGCCCGCGGTGCGCAGGATCCCGAGCCGAGCAGGCGACGCCGACGCGAGAACCAGCCTGGTCACCGTCAGCGCAGGTGCGAGAGCATCGGGTACACGTACGGCGAGAACGGGTTCGTGCCCCGATGCATCATCGTCGATGTGCCCCACGCGTCGGCCGGCTCGTTCGTGCCACCCGCGGGCGCCTGGGCCGCTGCCGCGCTCAGGACGGCGACCAAGGCCGCGATGTCCTGATCGGTGGGCGAACCCTTGAGAATGCGGAACATCGGCTTGCCCTCGGCATCCACGGGAGCCTGCGCCACCGTGTCCACCGACAGTTCGGCCTCTTCGACGAGTGGTTCGACGACGAGCTCGAGCTCGGCGACTGTCAACACGTCTTCTTCTGCCACAGTTGTCACAGTGCCAGATCCTTCCTGCACTTACTTCGCTTCACAGCGCGGTTGCCGCGATCATTCCCGGTGTGGCCGCGCCGATCAATAGTTGTCTTCCACAACAAGTGTGCGCGGCCTATCCGAGATATCGCGTTTTCAGAGCGGAATGTTGCCGTGTTTCTTCGGCGGCAAGGTCACCATTTTGCGCTCGAGCAGCCGCAGCGCCGACACGATCTGGCCACGGGTGTGCGACGGCGGGATGACCGCGTCGACGTAACCGCGCTCGGCGGCGACGTACGGGTTCACCAGAGTGTCCTCGTACTCGTTCTGCAGCTCGAGGCGCAGGGCATCGACGTCGTCGCCGTTCTTGGCGGCCTCGGCGAGCTGCTTGCGGTAGACGAACCCGACGGCGCCCGAGGCACCCATCACGGCGATCTGGGCGGTCGGCCACGCCAGGTTCACATCGGCACCCATGTGCTTGGAACCCATGACGTCGTAGGCGCCACCGTAAGCCTTGCGAGTGATGATCGTGATCTTGCCCACAGTGGCCTCGCCGTAGGCGTAGAGCAGCTTCGCGCCGCGGCGGATGATGCCGTTGTATTCCTGGCCGGTGCCGGGCAGGAAGCCGGGCACGTCGACCAGGGTGATGATCGGGATGTTGAAGGCGTCGCAGGTGCGCACGAAGCGCGCGGCCTTCTCCGAGGCGTCGATGTCGAGGCATCCGGCGAACTGGGTCGGCTGGTTGGCGACGATGCCGACGCTGCGGCCGTCCACCCGGCCGAAACCGCAGATGATGTTCATCGCGCGCTCGGCCTGCACCTCGAGGAACTCGTCGTCGTCGAGCAGACGGCGGATCACCTCGTGCATGTCGTAGGGCTGGTTCGGCGAGTCGGGGATGATCGTGTCGAGCTCGATGTCCTCGTCGGTGAGGGACTCCTCGATCGCCCCGTTGATCGGGTCCGACGGCGCGTGGCGCGGGGCCTCGGCGCGGTTGTTGCTCGGCAGGTAGCTGAGCAGGTCCTTGACGTAGTCGAGGGCGTCCTGCTCGCCGGAGGCGACGTAGTGGGCCACCCCGGACTTGACCATGTGGGTGTGCGCGCCGCCCAGGTCCTCCATGGAGACCTCTTCGCCGGTGACGGTCTTGATCACGTCGGGACCGGTGACGAACATCTGCGAGGTCTGATCGACCATCACCACGAAGTCGGTGAGCGCGGGGGAGTACACGTGACCACCGGCGGCGGCGCCCATGATCAGCGAGATCTGCGGGATCACGCCGGAGGCCTGCACGTTGCGGTGGAAGATCTCGCCGTAGAGCCCGAGGGAGACGACGCCCTCCTGGATCCGCGCGCCCGCGCCTTCGTTGATGCCGACCAGCGGACGACCGGTCTTGATCGCCAGGTCCATCACCTTGACGATCTTCTCGCCGTACACCTCACCGAGGGAGCCGCCGAACACGGTGACGTCCTGGGAGAAGATGCACACGTCGCGACCGTCGATGGTGCCGTAGCCGGTGACGACACCGTCGCCGAGCGGGCGATTGTTCTCCAAGCCGAAATTCACGCTGCGGTGCTTGGCCAGGGCGTCGAGTTCGACGAAGGAGCCTTCGTCGACCAGGGCCAGGATGCGCTCACGCGCGGTCATCTTGCCCTTGGCGTGCACCTTGTCGATCGCGGTCTCACCCATCGGGTGTTGCGCTTCTTCCAGCCGATTCCGCAGATCAGCCAGCTTCCCGGCGGTGGTGTGGATATCGGGGGTGCCCGCCGATTCCGATGCGGGCTGCTGCTGGACACTCGTCATGGGTTGCGAGTGTAACGAGTGACACCGTCGCGCACCACGGCAGTCTCGCTTACCGGCCAGTAGAGAAACCCCAGCTAGGTGTGGTCATGATCGTTCACAGAGAACTCCAGTAACGTGCCGAGAATGAACCGGGCCCCCTTGGATGTACAGCGTCTGCGCAGCTCGCCGGGAGTGTCGTTCTACGACTGGATCGAGGTAGTCGAGTCGACCGGATCGACCAACGCCGATCTGGTCGCCCGCGCCGCCGACCCGTCCGCCGACCGCCAGGCATTGCTCGCCGAAGAACAGGTGAGCGGTCGCGGCAGGCATGCCCGCGCCTGGGTGAGTCCACCCCGGGCCCAGATCTCGCTGTCGATCCTGGTGCGCCTGCCCGGCATCGATCCCTCCGCGCTCGGCTGGCTGCCGTTGCTCACCGGCATCGCGGTGGTCGACGCGCTGCGTGGCACGGCGGGGGTCTCGCCGGATCTGAAGTGGCCCAACGATGTGCTGCTCGACGGCCGCAAGCTCGCCGGCATCCTGGCCGAGGTGGCCGCGACCGGGATCGCGCCCGCGGTGGTGGTCGGCATCGGCATGAACGTAGACCTGGACCAGTCGGAACTGCCTGTGGAACACGCGACTTCGCTGACGCTGGCCGGTGTGCCCGACGCCGACCGCACCGCGGTGGCCGCGGGGATTCTCACCGAGTTCGCGCGCCGCTTCACCGCGTGGGAGCGATCGGGTTGGGACAGCGCCGAACTCGCGAGCGCCTATCGCGAGCGGTGCGCGACCATCGGTATCGACGTGCGTGCGGAACTGCCCGGCGGCAAGGTCGTCACCGGGGTCGCGACCGGTATCGACAGCACCGGTCGACTGCTCATCGGCGAGGAGGCGGTCTCCGCGGGCGATGTCTCGCACCTGCGCGGGCAGTACTGAGAACGGGCCCGAGAACCGGACCCGTCCCCAGTCGCGAATCAGTGCGCGGCGACACCGGCGCTCGCGCGCTCGGCCACCACGCGCTCACGCGCCAGCAACCGGTCACGCTGCTCCTCGAACCGCAGCACGTCTTTCTCCAGCTTGTCGAGGAACAGCGCGAGCTCGTCGCGCGCTGCCTCACCGCGGGCACCGAAGTCGTTGCGGTCGAAGATGTTCCACTGCTTGAGCACCGGCCGCACCACCTCGTCGAGGTGCTGGCGCAAGTCGTAGATGCCGTGCTTGGCCATCAGTACGCCGTTGCGTCGCCAGTTGGGCATGCCCGCACCCGGCATCTGGAAATTGGTGAGCACCTTGGTGATCGCGGGCATCGACTGGTCGGGTGCGAGGTCGAGCGCCGCCGCGCACAGGTTGCGGTAGAAGATCATGTGCAGGTTCTCGTCGGTGGCGACGCGGGCCAGCATCTTGTCGGCGATCGGGTCGTCGCACACCCGGCCCGTGTTGCGGTGGCTCACCCGGGTGGCCAACTCCTGGAACGTCACATAGGCGACGTTGACCAGGAATCCACCCCAGTTCGCCGGCGCGTGCGCACCCTGGGTCATGTGGACCATCCGCGCTTCTTCGAGCGCCACCGGGTCGACGCCGCGGGTGACGACGAGGTAATCGCGGATCACGATGCCGTGGCGATTCTCCTCGGCCGTCCAGCGGCCCACCCAGGTGCCCCACGCCCCGTCGAGAGAGAAGTTCTCGGCGATCTCGCGGTGATAGGACGGCAGGTTGTCCTCGGTGAGCAGATTCGTGATCATCGCCGCTTTGGCGACGTCGGTGAGTTTGGATTGTGATGGCTCCCAATCGCTTCCGCCCATCGCGGCGAAATTGCGACCTTCGTCCCACGGCACGTAGTCGTGCGGATTCCAGTCCTTGGCGATGGAGAGGTGCCGGTTGAGGTTCTGTTCGGCCACGGGTTCGAGAGCCGTGAGGATTTCGAGCTGAGTCAGATCTTTGGTCACGCGTGCCTCCACTGTCGGTGTCGAGCAAGCAGATAAGGGCAAAACCTGGCATCTAGCGTGTAATCCACAGTATCGCCTCGGCCGTGGCATCGAGAAATGCGGTGTGCCAGCGCGGTACTGTTCGGTCATGGGTTACCCGGAGGATGTCCTCGCGCCCGACGAGCAGCTGATCCTGCACCGCCACCCGCACTGGAAGATGCTGGTCTGGCCGATCGTCACTCTCATCGTCGCGACCGCGATCGCCGGTTTCCTCGGCGGCTTGGCCTGGCGCAACACCACCGGGCACGTGCGCACGGTGCTGCTGATCCTGCTCGGCCTGGTCTGGCTGGGAGCGATCGCCTGGCGGGTCGTCGCGCGCGTGATCGCCTGGAAGTCGACGCATTTCATCGTCACCGGCCGGCGGGTGCTGGTGCGCCAGGGCGTGCTCACCCACACCGGCATCGACATTCCGCTCAGCCGCATCTCCAGTGTGCAGTTCCGCCACGGTCTCGTGGACCGGGCGCTCGGCACCGGCACCTTGATCATCGGGTCCTCGTCGGAGGAGCCGCTCGAATACGACGACGTGCCCCAGGTGCAACAGGTCCACTCGCTGCTCTACCACCAGGTGTTCGAGGCGGGCCGCTCCGCCAACGAGCAGCACTGGGGCGGCGGTTACCGGTGAGGCGCGCACGCGCGGCAATACTCGGCCGCGCACGGCCGTAGGTTCACCCAGGGGCGCGGACGCGCACAGTCGCGCGTGGCCGTAGCGCCGGCGGGGGTTCGCATAACCTGTGCACATGACCGCAGTACTGCTGGCCGAAGACGACGAGGCGATCGCCGCACCCCTGTCGCGCGCACTGGGGCGTGAGGGCTACACCGTCACCGTCGAGCGTTTCGGTCCGGCGGTGTTGCGCCGCGCGCTCGAGGGCAACCACGACCTGCTGATACTCGACCTCGGCCTGCCCGGCATGGACGGGCTGGAGGTGTGCAGGCAGGTGCGCGCGAGCGGCGCGGACCTGGCGGTGCTGATGCTCACCGCCCGCACCGACGAGGTCGACTTCGTCGTCGGCCTCGACGCGGGCGCCGACGACTACGTCGGCAAACCGTTCCGGCTGGCCGAACTGCTCGCCCGCGTGCGAGCTCTGTTGCGGCGCAGCGGAATCGGTGACGACGCGGTGGAGGTCGGCGCGATCCGGCTCGAACCCGCGGCGCGGCGGGTGCTGGTCAACGGGACCGAGGTGAACCTGGCCAACAAGGAGTACGAGCTGCTCAAGGTTCTCATCGACCGGGCCGGTCAGGTGGTGTCGCGCGAGACCATCCTGCGTGAGGTCTGGGGTGATGCCGACCTGCGCGGCTCCAAGACCCTCGACATGCACATGTCCTGGTTGCGCCGCAAGATCGGCGACGAGGGCCCGATGGCGGAGCGGCGCATCGTCACCGTGCGCGGAGTCGGGTTCCGGCTCAATACCGACGGACCCACCTCGCACCGAGGCTGACCGACAGTGCGCCGCCGCATCCTGCGTTCGATTCTGACCGTGCTGACCATCACCACGGTGGTGCTCGGCGTGCCGCTGATCTACACGGCGTGGCTGTGGGTGGAGGACATCACCCGCAACGACCTGCAGAGTCGCCTGGAACGGGTCTCGGCCGAGGTGATCGCGCAGGAGCGCGTCGACGGGACCGTCCACGACGGCCTGGACGTGCGAGCGATGAGCGCGCTGGTCCCCGAGGGGGGCAAGCTCACGATCGTCTATCCGGCTCCGCACGACAATGCCGCGCGCACCGACATCGGCGTCGACGAGGTCGCGGATCCGCTGGTCGAGTCGTTGTCGATGGGCACGTCCGGTTCGCTGCGCCTCGAGGTGCCCGCCGGGCCGATGCACTCGCGGCAGGAGCAGGCGGTGGCCGCGGTGGCGCTGGCCGTGCTCGCTTCGCTCGGTGCGGCGTTCTCGGTCGCGGTGGTGACCGCGCGTCGGGTCGCCGACCCGCTGCGCGATGTCGCGGCCAGGGCCGCCCGGCTGGCGATGGGGGACTTCCGGCCGGATCCCCGCCGCCACGGCATCGCCGAGCTCGACCGGGTCTCCGATGTGCTCGATTCGGCCACCGTCGAGATCGCGGGCCGCCTCCAGCGCGAGCACGCGCTGGTGGCCGATGTTTCCCACCAGCTACGCAGCCGCCTGACCGCCGTTCGCTTGCGCCTGGACGAGTTGTCTACCCACGCCGACCCCGAGGTGGTGCACGAGGCGGAGGAGGCGATGGCTCAGGTCGACCGGCTCACCGACGCCATCGACGACCTGGTTCGTGCCTCGCGCGACGAGGACGCCACCGACCGCGACCCGGTTCCGGTGATGGCGGAGTTGCGCGGTGTCGTCACCGAGTGGACCCACCCGTTCCACGAGGCCGGGCGCGAACTGCTGTTGCTCGGCGACGAATCCCTGCAGGCCCCGATCACCGGTTCGCGGCTGCGTGAGGCCGTGGCGGTGCTGGTCGACAATGCCCTCATGCACGGTGCGGGGGCCTGCACGATCTCGGTGCGCACGGTTCCGACGATGAGTTCGCGCGACCCGCTGATCTGTGTGGAAGTGTCCGACGAGGGCGAGGGGGTGCGCGATGAACTCGCACCGCACATCTTCGATCGTGGTTTCTCCGCGGGCGGGTCGACCGGTGTCGGTCTCGCGCTCGCCCGCGCGCTGGTCGAGGCCGATGGTGGTCGGCTGGAGTTGCAGCGTCGCCGTCCGGCCCTGTTCGCGGTGTTCCTCGGTTCCAAGCCCAACCGCCCACAGAACGGCACGCTGACCGAGCCGCGCTGACTCAGCTGTGGCCGAGGTGCTCTTCTTCGACGAGTTCCTCGAACTCGGCGACGATGGCGTCCATCTCGTCGGGGAACACCCAGCGCCGCATCGCCCAGAACCGGAACGCCATCTGCAGCAGATTGCCGATCACGAAAGCGCTGACGAAGTCGGCGATGTTCTCGGCGAGGAAGCTCACATGAGGTTCTCGCAGATCGAGTACATAAATCGAGATCCAGAGCGGGATATTGCTCAGGATCACCCCGACGCCGCTCACCCCGAAGAACAGCAGCGCCTCGTGATGTTTCTCCCGGCCGCCCCGGTTCTTGAACGACCATTCTCGGTTGAGGATGTAGGACGCGATTACCGCCACCACTCCCGAGATGATCTTGGCGGTGATCGGTTTCTCCGAGAGAATCGTCCATTTCAGGAGGTAGAACAGGCCGCTGTCGATCACGAACGTCGTGGCTCCGACGATGGCGAACTTGATCAGCTCTTTATGCCTGATCGCGGTTTCGCGCAGGCGCGGGGGAAGGACGCTGACCACGTCGTCGACGATTGACACGAGTTCTGAGTGTACCGGTCGCGAACATTCGCATTCGACATGACAACATTGCACGACGTGAGTGCACGTTCATTCGATCCGTCAGCCATGCCCACCGTCACGATGGTCGGTGGGGGCCAGCTAGCGCGCATGACGCACCAGGCCGCGATCGCCCTGGGCCAGCGTCTACGGGTGCTCGCCGAGCGGCCCGACGACCCTGCTGCCCAGGTGACCCCCGACGTCGTGTTCGGCAGCCACAACGACCTGTCGGCGCTGCGCGAGGCCGCCCGCGGTTCGCACGCGCTGACCTTCGACCACGAGCACGTGCCGACCGAGCACCTCGACGTGCTCGTCGCCGAGGGCGTGAACGTGGCGCCGCCGCCGCAGGCGCTGATCTTCGCCCAGGACAAGCTGGCCATGCGGACGAAGCTGTCCTCGCTCGGTCTGCCGGTGCCCGCGTTCGTCGAGGTGAACTCGCCCGCGGATGCGGTGGCGTTCGGTGACGAGCAGGGCTGGCCGTTCGTGCTGAAGGCTGTGCGCGGCGGGTACGACGGCCGTGGCGTCTGGATGCCCGCCGATGCCGCCGAGGCCACCCGGCTGGTCACCGACCAGCTCGCGCACGGTGTGCAGTTGCTGGCCGAGTCGAAGGTCGACTTGAAGCGTGAGCTGTCGGCGATGGTCGCGCGTTCGCCGTTCGGGCAGGCCGCGACCTGGCCGGTCGTGGAGACCGTGCAGCGCAACGGTCAGTGCGCCGTGGTGATCGCCCCCGCCCAGGACCTGGACGAAGACCTGGGCGCGCGCGCCGAGACCATGGCACTGGAGCTGGCCGCCGGTCTCGGCGTGGTGGGCGTCATGGCGGTCGAGCTGTTCGAAACCCACGACGGCGAACTACTGGTGAACGAGCTCGCCATGCGCCCGCACAATTCCGGCCACTGGGGCATGGACGGTGCCCGCACCGGCCAGTTCGAGCAGCACCTGCGCGCGGTCCTCGACTACCCGCTCGGCGACACCAGCCCCCTCGCGCCGGTCACCGTGATGGCGAACATCCTCGGCGCTTCGCAAGCGCCCGAGATGTCGATGGACGAACGCCTGCACCACCTGTTCGCCCGCCTGCCGGAGGCCAAGGTTCATCTCTACGGCAAGGGCGAGCGCCCCGACCGCAAGATCGGCCACATCAACATCCTCGGCGACGACGTCACCGAGGTGCGCGAAAAGGCCGAGCGGGCCGCGCACTGGATGTCGCACGCCGTGTGGACCGATGGTTGGGACCCGCACGGAGAGTGATCGATTCTCCGCGACGACAATGCTTTTCGACCGCCTCAGCCGCCAACCCTAAGGAACCTACGTGAGCACCAACGGACCCCAGGTCGGCCTGATCATGGGCAGCGACTCCGACTGGCCCACCATGGAAGCCGCCGCGCAGGCACTGGCCGAATTCGGCATCCGCTTCGAGGTCGGCGTCGTCTCCGCCCACCGCACTCCCCAGCGCATGCTCGACTACGCGCGCGACGCGGCCGGTCGCGGCCTGCAGGTGATCATCGCGGGTGCCGGCGGCGCCGCCCATCTCCCGGGCATGGTCGCCTCGGCCACCCCCCTGCCGGTCATCGGTGTCCCGGTCCCCTTGAAGTACCTCGACGGCATGGACTCGCTGCTCTCGATCGTGCAGATGCCGGCGGGCGTTCCGGTCGCCACCGTCTCCATCGGCGGCGCCCGCAACGCGGGCCTGCTCGCCGTCCGCATCCTCGCCGCCGCCGACCCGGCACTGCGCACCCGCATGGAACAGTTCCAGGCCGGCCTCGAACAAATGGTCCTCGACAAGGACGAGGCCCTGCGCAACAAACTCCTCGGTTGAGACGACGTGCGCCCGTCAGCGACCTGGCGGGCCTCGCGCGGTACGGGCACGGCCTCGACCGACCCAGCACGTGCGAGTCCACCGCGCAGGCGGCGCCGCATTCGCCTGCCTGAATCGCGCCGCATGGCAGTGACTACGGTTGACGTCCGTGGCACACGATGATGCGGCGCAGTTTCGGCTTACGGTGGTTGATCAGGCGTTGCGGTTGTTCGCCGAGCGGGGGTACGAGGCGACGACGGTGGACGAGATCGCGGTGGCGGCGGGAATTTCGCGGCGGACGTTCTTTCGGCAGTTCCGGTCGAAAGAGGATGTGATCTTCGCCGATCACGAGTTCCAGCTCGCCTCGGCGCAGGAGTTTCTCGAGGGAGTCGACGGGGATCCGTGGGATGCGGTGTGCGAGGCCGTGATCGGGGTGTTCGAGCGGTTCACGCAGTGGCGCGATATCGCGGCGCGCCGGTATCAGGTGGTGCGGCGGGTGCCCGCGTTGCGTGAGCGCGAGATCGTCACGGTGTTCCGGTACGAGCGGCTGTTCACCGAGTTCCTGCGCGACCGGTTGCCGGAGGTGCCAGACCTTGCCCGGGTGCAGTACACGGCCGCTGTCACCGCCACCCACAACTACCTGCTGCGCCGGATGGTGCGCGGCGAGTCGGGGGCCGCGGTGGGCGATCTGCGCACCGAACTGGCCATGATCGCGCGCGGCCGACGCGCCGAGACCGAGCCCGACGAGCTGGTTCTCGCCGTGTTCCCCCGCGGCATGCCGCCACGCGAGGTGGCCGATCTACTCACCGCCCGCCTGGGTAGCCTGTGAGCGCCGCCCGGGTCCGCGCCCGAGATGGTGACACTGAGTGCCACCCGTATATCCGCATGTAGCGATAGAGTGCCGCGCGTATAATCCTCGGTAGATTGGCACTGCGTGCCGACGTACCACGCGCTGTGAGCATCGTCGCAGCGATCACGACCACGACCAGGAGTGTGCCCCCGATGGCTGGAAACCCCGATTTCGACCTGTTCAAGCTCGAGGACTTCCACGACGAGCTGCGCGGCGCCATCCGCGGCCTCGCGGAGAAGGAAATCGCTCCCTATGCCAAGGACGTCGACGGCAACGCCCGCTTCCCCGAGGAGGCGCTCACCGCGCTGAACGCCGCCGGCTTCAACGCCGTGCACGTGCCGGAGGCCTACGGCGGTCAGGGTGCCGACTCGGTCGCCACTTGTATCGTGATCGAGGAAGTGGCCCGCGTCTGCGGCTCCTCCTCGCTGATCCCCGCCGTGAACAAGCTCGGCACCATGGGCCTGATCCTCAACGGTTCCGAAGAGCTCAAGACCAAGGTCCTGGCCGACATCGTCAACGGTGAGATGGCCTCCTACGCGCTGTCCGAGCGTGAGGCGGGCTCCGACGCCGCCGCGATGCGCACCCGCGCCAAGGCCGACGGCGACGACTGGATCCTCAACGGCTCCAAGTGCTGGATCACCAACGGCGGCAAGTCTTCCTGGTACACCGTGATGGCCGTGACCGACGCCGACAAGGGCGCCAACGGCATCTCCTCGTTCCTGGTCCACAAGGACGACGAGGGCTTCGTGGTCGGCCCGCTCGAGCACAAGCTGGGCATCAAGGGTTCGCCCACCGCCGAGCTCTACTTCGAGAACTGCCGCATCCCCGGCGATCGCATCGTCGGCGAGCCCGGCACCGGTTTCAAGACCGCCCTGCAGACCCTCGACCACACCCGCCCGACCATCGGCGCGCAGGCCGTCGGCCTGGCCCAGGGTGCGCTCGACGCCGCGATCGCCTACACCAAGGACCGCAAGCAGTTCGGCAAGACCATCGCCAGCTTCCAGAACACCGAGTTCATGCTGGCCGACATGGCCATGAAGATCGAGGCCGCTCGCCTGATGGTCTACACCTCGGCCGCCCGCGCCGAGCGCGGCGAGAAGAACCTCGGCTTCATCTCCGCCGCCGCCAAGTGCTTCGCCTCCGACGTGGCCATGGAGGTCACCACCAACGCCGTCCAGCTCTTCGGCGGCGCCGGTTACACCACCGACTTCCCGGTCGAGCGCATGATGCGCGACGCGAAGATCACCCAGATCTACGAGGGCACCAACCAGATCCAGCGTCTGGTGATGGCTCGCAACATCCTGCGCTGATACCCCGAGCACCGGTTTCCGCGGCCCCTCGATTTCTCGGGGGGCCGCGCCCGTTCTCACATGGTCTCGACGGCACCGGGCCCGCCGATCGGGGGTAGGCAGGCACGCCGCGAATCACGGTGACCGACACCTCGACCGAGATCGAGGCGCTGACCGCGCGACGAGTCGGCGTCGAAACCATCGGCGCTTCCCCGAACGCGCCGATCCGGCAACGACAGCCCCACTGCGAATCAAATCAGCCGTGTCCGAGAAATCGGCGCAACCCGCGACGCGGCGTGGGCTCCGGCGCGCCGAGTCCGTGGAGCCGGCCTGCCCAGGCTGGGCGCTGTCTGTCGGATCGCTGTCGAACGACTGACGAGGGGAACGCGGTAGATGCGCCGAATTACGGGACGAGTTCGGCGTATTCGGGGTGGTCGGCGATGTACTTCTCGACGTACCAGCAGGTGGGGATGATCTGGTAGCCGTGTTCGCGGGAGTCGTCGAGGCCGTATTTCACGACCTCGCCGGCCACTCCTCGGCCCCGGAATTCGGGGAAGGTCATGGTGTGGTGGAAGTCGCGGACCTTGGTGTCTTCGCGTTCGGCGTAGTCGGCGTATCCCGCGAGGACATCGTCGTGGTAGATCTCGTAGCGGGTGTCGTCGACGTTGTGCTCGAGCCTGGTGGTCATACCTCGGATGCTAACCCGGTTACAGGACCGCGCCGGGGTTGAGGATGCCGTCGGGGTCGAGTGCGTCTTTGATACGGCGGGTCAGGGCCATGACCTCGGGGCCGACCTGGTCGGGGAGCCACGCCTTCTTCAACCGGCCGACACCGTGTTCGCCGGTGATGGTGCCGCCGAGGGTGATGGCCAGATCCATGATCTCGCCGAAGGCCCGGTGGGCGCGGGCGGTGTTGTCGGGGTCGGTGGGGTCGTGCACGATCAGCGGGTGGGTGTTGCCGTCGCCGGCGTGCGCGATGATCGACACGAGCACGTCGTGACGTTCGCCGATGGCGATGACCCCGGCGATCAGGTCGCCGAGGCGGGGCAGGGGCACGCCGACGTCCTCGAGCAGCAGCGGCCCGATCTTCTCCACCGCGGGGATGGCGAATCGTCGTGCGGCGGTGAAGGATTCACCTTCGGTGGGGTCTTCGGTATGGAAAACCTCTGTCGCCCCGGCCTTCTCGCACAGCTCCACCATCACTTGCGCTTCGTGCCCGGCGAACTCGCCCGGTGCGTCGGAGCGGGCGACGAGCAGGGCCGCGGCGGTGCGGTCCAACCCCATGCGCATCTCGTCCTCGACCGCGTTGATCGCGACGGTGTCCATGAATTCGAGCATGGCGGGGCGCAGTGTCGAGGTGATGGCAAGGATCGCGTCGGTCGCCGCGGTGAGCGAACCGAAACTCGCGACGACGGTCGACTGCGGCGGCTGCGCCGGGAGCAGCCGCAGGGTGAGTTCGGTGATCACGCCCAGCGTGCCCTCGCTCCCGACGAACAGTTTGGTCAGCGACAACCCGGCCGAATCCTTGAGGCGCGGCCCACCGAGTCGCACCACGGTGCCGTCGGCCAGCACCACTTCCATGCCGAGCACGTAGTCGGTGGTCACGCCGTACTTCACGCAGCAGAGCCCGCCCGCGTTGGTCGCCGCGTTGCCGCCGATCGAGCAGATCTCGAACGAGGACGGGTCCGGCGGGTACCACAGCCCATGTGCCGCGACGGCTCGCTTGACCTCGGCATTGAGCAGCCCTGGCTGCACCACCGCGATCCGGGTGAGGGCGTCGACACTGATCTCTCGCATCAGCTCGGTACTGAGCACGATCCCGCCGTCCACCGCGGTAGCGCCACCGGACAACCCCGTCCCGGCCCCGCGCGGTACGACCGGCACCTTGTGCGCGTGGGCCCACCGCAGCGTCGCGGCGACATCGGCGGTGCCGCGTGCCCGCACCACTGCCAGCGGCGTACCCGCATCGGGATCGCGCGCCCAATCGTGGCGATACCCCGCGAGCAGATCGGGGTCGACGAGGACCGCCCCGTCCGACAACGCCGAAATCAACGAACCGAGATCACCGCTGCGCTCGTCCACGTGTCCACGCTAACCCGCGCACCCCGTCCGCCGCGGGCAGTTCGACCTGGTCGGTTGATCACCAGGCCCTCACGGAGGCATCGCCCGAGAGGGAAAATACACAGAGGCCTGGTGATCACTTGACCAGATGTGATGTGGGCTCGACCAACGAGGTTTTCGCATCGTTGTGATCTGGCGCGGCGGGTTGGTGTATACGGCGTCCAATCGTTCACAATGGGTGTAGAGGGTGTGTTCGATGGTGAATCGCGTCGCCGCCCAACGTGTTTCGAGTTCTGCTCCACGGGTGCGTTTCGCACGCATCGATCATGCGACGTTGTTGCGCCGCACCATTTTTCGTAGGGAGGACCGGCGATGACGAAGGAACCGCAGAACCGCACCGAGATGGTGGGCGCCCTGTTGGCCGCGGAGTTCGCCGACGCGAGCATCGACACCGAGACGATGCGCGATGTCCACACCGGCGCACACCAGGAATGGCTGTCGGCGCTGGAATCGACGGGGGTGTTCGATGTCCGCGCGCTGGCCGAGATCGCGCGGTGCTGGGCCGCCGATCCCGCGCTGCTGCGTGATGCCCTCCTCGCCGAGGCCGACGAGATCACTCGCCGCCGCTGCCTCGCCGCGTGGGCCTCGTTCGATACCCGGCCGATCGCGGCGGTCGGGCGCTAGCTCCGCGGCCCGCGCGTTTGCCGGATGCTCACCCTGGCGTCATCTGCCGCTGGCAGGCTGGCCGCGTGGAGCATCAGGCGAGTGTCACCGAGTCGGTGGCCGACCGGTTCACCCTTTGGTGCGAGGCGGTCGTCGCCCGGCTGCCGTGGGGTCTCGACCGGTATGTGCCCGCGACGTTCCTCGGTTTCGCGCTGATCAACAGTTTCACCTTCGGTGTCGACCTGCTGTTGCTCACGGCGCTGCACGGTGGGCTGGGCCTGCCTATCTGGTTGTCGATCACGCTCGCCTACATCGCCGCGTTCGGGCTGAGCTTCGTACTCAACCGCACCTTCAACTTCCATTCCCACGCGCCGATGGGCAAGCAGGCCGCGGTGTATGCGGTCGTCGTGCTGGTGAACTATCTGGCGTTCATCCTCGGCGTCGGCTCGGGTCTCACCGCTCTCGGCCTGGATTACCACCTGGCCAGGCTGCTCGCGGGCGGCTGTGAGGCCGTCTACATGTACTGCGCGATGCGCTGGCTCGTCTTCCGCCGCGCACCGGCGGTGACCGCCGCGACGACCGCGGCGTGAGGGTCAGCCCCGGAGCACCTCGGTGCGGTCACCGTCGACCAGGACCACATCGTCGTCGGTGAGTGCCCAGTGCGGGATCTGTTCGGTCACGCAGTGGGCCAGCATCGCGGCCGAGTCGCCGTCCGGGTCGGTGGGCGAGTCCAGGTGCACGACCAGACGGCGATCCACCAATCCCAATCCGTCCCACTGCGGTTCGATCCCGGTGGTGGGCCGCACCTCGGCGGGGTCGTCCATGGTTTCGAGCCCGTGCAGGTCCGGTCCGAGCAGGCACGCGCCCGCGCTGTAGCCGGCGTAGACCAGCGCGTCCTCGCGCAACAACGCGCAGAGCACGGAATCGGCACCGCTGCGGGCGAATTGGGCGCGCAGGACGAAGGTGTTCCCGCCGCGCACCCAGACCATCGGGAACTCACGCAGGCGCCGTTCCAGCCGCTCCGGTCGGCCGACGTAGTCGCGCAGATCGAGGACTTCCGGCGAATAGCCCTGCTGCTGCAGCGGTTTCACATCGCTGGCCACTGCCGATGACCAGGCGTCGGGCCAGGCATCGCATGCGTTCGGGATCACCGCGACCCGCCCCGGCGTGCCGACGAGCCCGACGAGGCGATCAGCGAATCCACCGAACCGGTACGACGCCAGGAAAAGTCGCATCAGATGGTGAACGCCAGATTGCGCACGAGTCGCTCGCCCAACGCCGTGTCGCCCTCGACGACCACCTCGTCGGGGTGCTTCTCGACCGTCGTGCGCCCACCGCGCAGCCGCGCGAAAAGCCCTGAGTCCAGCCGGATCACGGTTGTCGGCTCGGCGGAGATCTCGTCGAGCACCGATCCGCGCCCACCGGCCACCGACAGATGCACCTGCCTGGTCACCGGCCCGATCAGATCGAGGGTGATCAGCGAACCATCCGGCGCTTTGGCGCCTTTCACCACCGCCCGACCGAGCCCGAGGGTCAGTTCGGTGAACGCGGCCTCCGCTCGGGCGCCGCCCTCGGGCACGCTGCGCCCGATCCCGTCGGCGAGGTCGAGTTCGTGCATCCAGCAGTCGAACAGTCGCACCCGCATGAACCGCCCGTAGGGCACCTGCCCGACCGGTGAGACGGTCGGCGTCTGCCAGGCGTCGTCGTCCATGGCGGCCAGGGCGGCCCGGCGCCGCTCGGTGGTCTCGTCGAACAGGGCGAGCAGACGCTTGCCGGAGAGCGGGCGCAACCGGTCGACCCAGATCTCGTTGAGCACCGCCACTTCGTTGCGCACGTGCGGCAGGGTTCGCACATCGGTCTTGGGGCGCAACGGGTCATGTGCAGGCGGGGTCTGGCCGAGCAGCCACGATTCGGTGCCGATCACGTGCGCGACCACGTCGAACAGAGTCCAGCCGGGCAGCGGAGACGGGCGGCGCCAGGCCTTCTCGTCGAGGTCGGTGACCAGCAGCGCGATGGCTTCCCACTGCTCGGCGAGCAGATCGGTGAGTTGTTCGCGCCTCGGCGTCTCGATCATCCCTGTGCTCCTTCTGCTTCGCTCTGGTCGAGCGCGGTGAGACCCGCGCGGATCGCCGCCGCGGTCGATGTCGGTTCGTGCGGACGACGCAACAGGAAGCCCTTGGCAAAGGTGAGTTTGTCACCGTGTTTGCGGGGGACCACGTGCAGGTGGACGTGGCCGACGGTCTGGAATGCCGCGGTGCCGTCGTTGAGGATGAGATTGGCTCCGTCGCTGGCGAGCCCGCTCACTCGCAGCGCGCGTGCCAGTCGGTGGCCGGTGCGAAAGATCCGGGCGCCGAGTTCGGGGTCGAGATCGTCGAGCTCGGTCGCATGCACCTTGGGAACGATCAGCGTGTGACCACGGGTGATGGGGCGGATGTCGAGAAACGCGCACACCGCGTCATCGGAGTAGATCATGGTCGCCGGTGCGGTACCCGCCACGATCAGACAGAAGGCGCAGTCGTTCACGGCCTCGACCCTACGGTGTGATCTGGGTCGCGCAACAGCCCGAACGGGTCCTCGGCATGATGCGCATCACGTCGCGCTCGACGCGACGGCAATTCGAGGTCGAGGTGATCGGCCCAGCTGGATGTGTGATCCCGTACGCCCCGACCTGCGGTGACGAATCCGGTGGCGGGCGCCGACCGGTGGTGACCGGTTCGGAAGGCTGTTGTCACGGCTGATGAGGGCTACGGTGTCCGGTTTGTGGTCGTCCGTCCAATTCTCGGTTGTGACGGGCATCTCCGCTAGGCTCACCGCGAGCCGAGTACAGTTGCCAGGATTTCAGTCGAACTTACTTGCAGGTAACTTTGGCTGCCCCGTTGTTCCCAGGCTCGAAGCCAGCACGAAAAGGAAGTCTGACTAGTGGAGACAACGCAAAACGTGGGCGAGGGTTCGCCGCGCGGAGCGCGTGTCGGAGTCGTTCGCGAGTCCGGCCCGGGTGAGCGGCGAGTCGCATTGGTGCCCAAGATCATCCCCACCCTGTCCAAGCAGGGTGTCGAGGTGATCGTGGAAGCCGGTGCGGGCCTCGGCGCGCTCATTCCCGACGCGGCCTATGTAGCGGCAGGCGCGACCATCGGTGACCCGTGGTCGGCCGAGGTCGTCGTCAAGGTCGCCCCGCCCAGCGACGCCGAGGTGGCCAAGCTGTCCTCCGGGCAGACCATGATCGGGTTCCTGGCGCCGCGCAATGCCGAGAACCAGATCGGCGCCTTGAAGTCCGCCGGTGTGCAGGCCTTCGCGGTCGAGGCGATTCCGCGTATCTCGCGCGCGCAGGTGATGGACGCCCTGTCCTCGCAGGCGAACGTGGCCGGGTACAAGGCCGTGCTGCTCGCCGCGTCGGAGTCGACCCGGTTCTTCCCCATGCTCACCACCGCCGCGGGCACCGTGAAGCCGGCCACCGTGCTGGTGCTCGGTGTCGGTGTCGCCGGTCTGCAGGCGCTGGCCACGGCCAAGCGTCTCGGTGGCCGGACCACCGGATACGACGTGCGTCCCGAGGTCGCCGATCAGGTGCGCTCGGTCGGTGCGCAGTGGCTGGATCTGGGAATCGACGCCGCCGGTGAAGGCGGGTACGCCCGTGAACTCACCGAGGACGAGAAGGCCCAGCAGCAGAAGGCGCTCGAAGACGCCATCAAGGGTTTCGACGTGGTGATCACCACCGCGCTGGTGCCGGGTCGTCCCGCGCCGCGCCTGGTCACCGCCGCTGCCGTCGAGGGCATGAAGCCCGGCAGCGTGATCGTCGACCTGGCCGGTGAGACCGGTGGCAACTGCGAACTCACCGAGCCCGGTGAGACCGTCGTCAAGCACGAGGTGACCATCGCCTCGCCGCTTAACCTGCCCGCCACGATGCCCGAGCACGCTTCCGAGCTGTACTCGAAGAACATTTCGGCGCTGCTGGAACTGATGCTGGTCGACGGCAAGCTCGCCCCTGATTTCGAGGATCAGGTCCTGGCGGATTCCTGCGTCACTCGTGAGGTGGAAGCCTGATGTACACCGAACTTCTCGCCAATATCGCGATCCTCGTTTTGTCCGGCTTCGTCGGCTTCGCGGTGATCTCCAAGGTCCCCAACACCCTGCACACCCCGCTGATGTCGGGCACCAACGCCATTCACGGCATCGTCGTGCTCGGCGCGCTGGTGGTACTGGGCAATGTGCAGGACCCGTCGCTGCTGGTGCAGGTGATCCTGTTCGTCGCGGTGGTGTTCGGCACGCTGAACGTCATCGGTGGCTTCGTGGTCACCGACCGCATGCTCGGCATGTTCAAGGGTAAGAAGAAGGCGGCCGAGTGATGCACGCAGTCGACAACATGACCTACCTGGTCAACGGCCTCTACATCGTGGCCTTCTCCATGTTCATCTACGGCCTGATGGGCCTGACCGGTCCGAAGACCGCGGTGCGCGGTAACCAGATCGCCGCTGCCGGTATGGCTCTGGCAGTGGTCGCGACCCTGATCTCGGTGCGTCACGCGCCGATGCTCAACTGGATCATCATCGGCGCGGGCCTGATCGTGGGTGTGGCGCTGGGTGTTCCGCCTGCGGTTCGCACCAAGATGACCGAGATGCCGCAGCTGGTCGCGGCGTTCAACGGCGTCGGTGGTGGCACCGTCGCGTTGATCGCGTGGGCCGAATTCGTCGACAGCGCGGGCTTTTCCGAGCTGCACGAAGATCCGACGATCCACATCATCATCGGTTCGCTGTTCGCCGCGGTGATCGGCTCGATCTCCTTCTGGGGCTCGATCATCGCCTTCGCGAAGCTCCAGGAGATCCTGTCGGGCAAGCCGATCGGCATCGGCCGCCTGCAGCAGCCGCTGAACCTGCTGCTGCTCCTCGGCGCGATCGTGTGCGCCGTGGTGATCGGCCTGGGCGCCGACAACGGTGGCGTCTCGCAGCTGTGGATGATCGCGCTGCTCGTGCTCGCCGGTGTGCTCGGCCTGATGGTCGTGCTGCCCATCGGCGGCGCGGACATGCCGGTTGTCATCTCGCTGCTCAACGCCCTCACCGGTCTGTCGGCCGCGGCCGCCGGTCTGGCGCTGAACAACACCGCGATGATCGTCGCGGGCATGATCGTCGGCGCCTCGGGCACCATCCTGACCAACCTGATGGCCAAGGCCATGAACCGTTCCATTCCGGCGATCGTGGCCGGTGGCTTCGGTGGCGGTGGCGCGGTGGCCGGTTCGGGTGACGGCGAGGCCAAGACCGCGAAGTCGACCTCGGCCGCCGACGCCGCGATCCAGATGGCCTACGCCAACCAGGTGATCGTGGTCCCCGGCTACGGCATGGCCGTGGCGCAGGCCCAGCACGCGGTCAAGGAGATGGCGCTGCTGCTCGAAGGCAAGGGTGTCGAGGTCAAGTACGCGATCCACCCGGTCGCCGGTCGTATGCCCGGTCACATGAACGTGCTGCTGGCCGAGGCCGAGGTGTCCTACGACGCGATGAAGGAAATGGACGACATCAACGGTGAGTTCAACCGCACCGATGTGGTCCTGGTCATCGGCGCCAACGACGTCACCAACCCGGCCGCCCGCGACGACAAGTCCAGCCCGATCTACGGCATGCCGGTGCTCAACGTCGACCAGGCCAAGAGCGTCATCGTGCTCAAGCGTTCGATGAACTCCGGCTTCGCCGGCATCGACAACCCGCTGTTCTATGCAGATCACACGTCGATGCTGTTCGGCGACGCGAAGAAGTCCGTCGGTGCGGTCACCGAGGAACTGAAGGCGCTGTAAGACACGCTACGACGGCAAGAGGCCCCACTGTTCTCCGCAACGGTGGGGCCTCTTGTCGTTTCGCCGATCGCCCCCGGCCGAAGCGATGGTCTGACGGACGACCGGCGTGTGGGCCGGGGGCGATCGGGTGTAGGTTGCACCCGATGATCCGGGCCGAGGCACACGTGGCAGTCGGCCGTCGGCTGGCGGCGGCCGACGGGGAGGAACGCGCTCGACTCGCGGTCGCCGCAGAGTTCTATCCGGCGAAGCTGGCTCAGTACGCGCGTGCCGAACTCACTTTCCTCGGCTGGGAAATCGATCGCGGCGTCCTGCATCCGCGAACCGGAAGTCCCTGGTGGCGGGCGATCAACGATCGGCTGCTCACCGACAAGATGGAGGCGAGCCTCGGCGCGAGTGCGTCGATGTCGCTGTCACCCTCGGCGCGGTGCTGGCAGCGGTTCTTGGCCGCGCCGTCCGGGGCGAGCTGGTATCTGGCCCACAATCACAGCATCGTGTCCGGTTATCTCGAGCACGAGCGGTTGGCGCGCGCGGAGTCGGCGGCCGAGCGACTGATGATGAACGTGACGTTGGCGCGCGTGCTCTTCGCGCACCTGCTCGTCCAACGGCCGCTGCTGGCGGCCGGGGTGTGGGGGCCTGCGCTGCGCCCCATTGCCGACCCGAGGGGCAGCTCGGTCGGATTCTTCCTCGACCTCCACAATGTGTTCCCGCGGCGCTACCCACTGGTGGGGGTGTCGATCGCGACGATGGTGGCGGGGGAGGGGCGGATGGCCCGGCTGCTGGACTACGGCTTGATCCTGCCGAAATTGCCTGTGCTCTACCACGCTTCGGCACAGCTGCTCGGCGAACCGAGGCTGCGCGCCCTGGTCGGCGACGGCATGCCGTGTTACGCGAATCTGCGTCAGGACCTGACCGCCGTCCGGATCCCGATGACCGGGCGACTGGTCGCCGCGCTGGCCGGCCCGATCGGACGCTGATCACCGGGCTGTGAGACTCGCCATCAGACAGTCATGTCTGGGGCCTGCACAGGTGGGTATGCCCTCAGCTGAACAGAGCCGACAACGAGAGGAGTTCGATCTCGTGGAGGAGATTTTGCGGCCGATCATCGTGGTACTCGGTACGGCCGCGATCACGGTCTCGGCGGGCCTGCTGGTCGACCGTCTGCTGCGCTACGCAGCGCGCCGCAGGCCGAGCGTGCATCTGCCATCGCTGCGGCGACTGCAACTGCCGCTACAGGTTCTGCTCGGCACCGTCACCCTGCACGCGGTCTACCCGTTGGCCGAGCTCGACCTTCGCCAGGACGCGGTGATCCAGAACTTCCTGGCGACAGCGGCCATCATCGCGGCGGTGTGGTTGGTCATCCGGGCCACCGATGTGGTCGCCGAAAGTCTGCTGCGTCGCTATGCCCAACGCGCCAGAGAGATTTCGCGGGTACGGCAGTTGCGCACCCAGCTGGGACTGGTGCGTCGCATCGTCACCTCGGTGCTGGTGGTCACCACCGCCGCCGTGGCCATCATGTTGCTGTTCCCGAGCCTGCGGACGCTGGGCACCTCGATGCTGGCCTCGGCAGGCGTGATCGGCATCATCGTCGGCGTTGCGGCCCAGTCGACGCTGAGCAACCTCATGGCCGGACTGCAGATCGCCTTCGGCGACTCGGTCAAGATCGGCGATACCGTTGTCGTGGAAGGGGAGTGGGGAGTCGTCGAGGAGATCACCCTGTCCTTCCTGACAGTGCGGATCTGGGACGACCGCAGGCTCACCATGCCGGTGTCCTACTTCAACAGCAAGCCCTATGAGAACTGGTCGCGCGGCGGCTCGCAGGTCACCGGCACAGTGCTGCTGCACCTCGACCACAGCACCCCGGTGCCGTTGTTGCGCGAACATCTGCACACCTACCTGCGCGACTGCCCGGAATGGGACGGTCGCAACTGGAATCTACTGGTCACCGACAGCACACCGACCGACATCGTCGTGCGTGCCACCATGTCGGCCGCCGATGCCGACGACGCGTGGGCCCTGCGCTGCGCGGTCCGCGAGGAGCTGCTGGGCTGGATCGGTCGCCACTACGCGCACGCGTTGCCGAAGATCCCGACCTCGATCTCGCACTCCGTCGAGGAGGCTCGCCCAGGTGACGAGCGCGTAGGCGATCAGGACCTGCGGGTCAGCGCGAAATAGGTCGAGCCGCCGCGATCACCCGCCCGCCGTGCCACCGGCGAACAGGGTGATCGTGGTGACCCTGATGTCGGCGGCATGCGGACACATCAGCCGGCCGCCGACGGTGATCACTTGAAGCGCTCTGCCAACAGGTCGAGGGTGGTCATGGCCTGGCGGTAGTCCGGACGCTTGCTGGCCGCGGGCAGCTCGTAGAGCTGACCCTTCTGGAAGGCGGGCAGCATGGCCATCGCCGGATCCTGCTTCAGCGCGTCGATGTCGCGGCCGCCGTCGAGCGTGATCACGAACAACACCGGAGCGTCGACGACGGTGCTCAGCAGTTCGGGGCTGAAGGTCACCCAGTCACCGGCCGCGGCCCGGGGCGGGTTGCCCGCCTTGGCTTCGATCTTGTCGTCGATGGTGATGCCGACGTCGGAGAGCAGGGTGGCCAACGGGGTGTTGGGGGCGAGCAGGATGGGCTTGGCATCGGCTTGGGACTGCCACACGGCCGCCGCGCCCTGCGGCAGCTTCAGACCGGACTTCACCTTCGCGACCTTGTCGTTGTAGGCGGCGATCATGCCGTCCACCTTGTCGGGGCGGTTCACGATGTTGGCCACCGACTTCAACTGGTCCTGCCAGTTGGCGGCATCGGAGGCCACCAGTGCGGTGGGCGCGACAGCGGCGAGCTTGTCGTAGTTCTTGATCGTCTGCTGTCCCGGCCAACCCGGCCCACCGCCGATGATCAGGTCCGGCTGCTGGGCGGCGATGAACTCCAGGTTCAGGTCGTCACCGGAGGGCACCGCCGCGGTGCCCTGTTCCTTGGCGTCCGCGGCCCAGGACGGGGGAAACTCGCCGGGCTCTAGGGTGAGTCCCAGGATGCGTGGATCCGCGGCCTTCACCTTGGCGTCGAGGTCGAAGAGGTATCCGGCGAGAGCGCCGTTGAGGACCACGATGCGCTGCGGGTCGGCGGGCACAGTGACCAGGCCCTTGGCGGTTTCCACCTGGCGCGTGCCGGTGTCGGCCGTCGGGTCGGAGGTGGAGCTGCCGCAGCCCGCTGCCGTCGCGGCCACCGCGACGATCAGGAGTGCGACGGCAGCGCGCATGCGTGCCGTCATTCGGTGAACTGACATGAAAGGTGTTCCTCTTTCTTCTGTGGGGAGGTTCAGGTCCGGATCGCCGGATCCACATCGAGTAGCGCGGCGACCTCGATCCAGCCGGTCGGCATCGCGATGTCGTTGTGTGAGTACGGAAGTCGTCGCACCACCAGCTGTGCGCCCGCGGCCTTCCACCCGGTCAGCTGGGCGTGCACGCGTTCGGGCTCGTCGCCGGCGTCGGCGCAGTACAGGGCCATCGGGCCGGCGTAGCTCGGCGACTGCGATCGGGTGACCATGCGCAGTAGCTCGGTCGCGGCGTTGCGCACCACCACCGCCAATTCCGGTGCGTACTCGGCGATTTCGGGGAGCAGCGCGTCCATCCCGGAGGGTTCGGCCAGGGTCGCGGCGGCCCGATCGGTCAGGTTCGACAGCGGGTGCGAGTCGAGCAGGCCCACGTAGCCGACCTGCTCGCCCTCGGCTTCCAGGATGGCCGCCATCGCGTGGGCCAGATTGCCGCCCAGCGAGTAGCCGAGCAGATGGTAGGGACCCTGCGGTTGGATGCGGCGGACGGCGGCCAGGTAGTACCGCGCCAGATCGTCGAGCGTGCGCGTGTGCAGACCCGGCTCGGTGAGCTGGGGCATCTGCAGGCCGATGATCGGTCGCTCGGCGCGCAGCAGTCGGGCCAGCGGAGCGTATTTCCATGCGGTGCCGCCGATTTGATGGATACAGAACAGCGGTGGGACCGAGCCCTCGGTGCGCAGTTCCAGCACCGGATCGAGGCGGCGGCCCAAACTGGCCAGACCGTCCGCCGGTCGAGGCGCGTGGGGATCGACCGCGCCGATTCGCGCCGCGAGCCCACGCGGTGTGGGAGCGGTGAAGACGTCGTCGAGGACCACCGGCAGATCCGCGCGGGTCAAACGGCCGACCAGACGCACGGCGAGGAGGGAGTGCCCGCCTTTGTCGAAGAAGTCGTCGTCGGCGCCGATGTCGGCGATCGACAGGACCGCTGACATGGCCTCACGGATGGTGTCGAGGGGACCACCGTCCTGGGCGGTGAAGGATCCTGCCCGGGTCTCGGCCTCGGCGCTGACCGCGCTGTGCGTGCTGAGTGTGCTGACCACGCTGGGCGTACCGGGTGTGCCGACCGTGCTGGGTGCTCCGACTGTGCTGACCGCAGCGGGTTCGGAAGCGGTGCCCGAGCGGGTTTCGGCGGCTGTGACGGCCGCGGACTCCGGTGCGGGCAGCTCTCGGCGGGCGATCTTCTCGGTCGCGGTGCGCGGAATGTGATCCAGCACCACGAAGGCGGCGGGAATCATGTACGCGGGCAGTGCCGTTCGCAGCTGCTCACGCACCGCGCCGGTGTCGAGCACGACCGCGGACTCGGCCATGAGATAGGCGACCAGGCGCTGATCGCCCGGAGTGTCCTCGCGCAGCAACACCACCGCGTGGGCCACCCCGGCACACGTGAGCAGAGCCGATTCGATATCGCCCAGTTCGATGCGTTGGCCGCGCAACTTCACCTGGCTGTCGGTGCGGCCGACGTAGTCGAGTTCCCCGTGCGGGTTCAGTCTCACCAGATCGCCGGTGCGGTACATCCTTTCGCCGTTCCCACCCGGGTCGGCCACGAAGGCGGCAGCGCTCAGATCAGGACGGGCCAGATAGCCGCGTGCCAGCCGGACACCGGTCATGTAGAGCTCGCCGATGGTTCCCTGGGGGACCGGTCGCAGCTGGTCGTCGAGGATGCGGACGGCATCGGCGGGTGCGCCGACCGGGACCGAACCGGTGTCGGCGTCGACGGTCTCGTGGAAGGTGAAACCGATCGCGGCCTCGGTGGGACCGTAGAAGTTGTAGACGGCGGTGCCGGTGAGCGCGCGCATGCGGTGTGCCGTCGCGGGCGGCAGCACCTCACCGCCGGTGAGGACACAGCGCAGATCCGCGCACCCCGACAGGTCGGCCTCGTCGGCGAGCACGGTGAGCATGGAGGTCGTCATCCACATCGTGGTCACCCGCTCTGTGCTCATGAGCCGCGCTTGGTAGTAGGGGTCGCGGTGACCGCCCGGTCGGGTCAGCACGATCCGGGCGCCGACGTGCAGCGGCAGGAACATCTCCATGAGCGAGGCGTCGAAGATCGGCGGGGTGCGGAACAGCATCGTGTCGCCCGGACCGAATCGGCATTCGCGGTGCAGCCACTCGAAGGTGGAGATGATCGCGGCGTGCGACAGGCTCACGCCCTTGGGCACTCCCGTGGAGCCGGAGGTGAACAGCAGACAGGCGGTGTTGGCGGGGCGCAGCGGCGCGAGCCGGTCGGCATCGGTGAGCGTCGCGTCGGTGAATCCGTTGCGGTCGGCCCCGTCGAGAGAGTGCAGAACCAGTGTGGGAGAGGCGGTGTCGAGGATTTGCTCGATGCGCTGGGCGGGTTGTTCCGGATCCACCGGCAGGTACACGCCGCCGGCTCGGCAGATGGCGTGCGCCGTGACGACCGAATCGATGGAGCGTGGGATCGCCACGGCCACCACGGTTTCGGGACCCACGCCGCGCGAGATGAGCCACCGGGCCAAGCGATTGGTCCTGGAATCGAATTCCCGGAAGTCGATCGTGACGCCTTCGGCGGTGATAGCCGGGCCTGCCGGGTCGACGGGGATGCCCCACTCCGCCAGGGTCGCTCCGCTCGGGTCCTCCCGCGTCGCCGCAGGTTCGACGCTCGGCGTGGTGCCGGCCACCGCGGCGGCAATGGTCGGCGAAACCGATGTGGTGTGCGCGCCACCAGTGGTCGACGCAGCAGCGCTCGGCGAATCGGCAGTGGTCGGCGCGGCGTCGGCGGCCAGGGCGGTGGCAGTGGTCGGCGCGGCAGCAGGAGGCGGCGTGAGTGGCTCGAGAAGGGCCTCGGGACGGGGTTGTGCCGTGGTGGTGATGGCAGTCAGCGTCTCGACGATCCGAGCGGAGATCCGGGTGAGTGTGGTGTCGTGGACGGCGGCGCGGTCGTACCAGATCACCAGTTCTAGCCGGTCGCCCGGCGGGGCGATCAAGGTCATCGGATAGTGCGTGGTGCCGTGATTGTGGAAGTCCCCGCGTCGCAATTCGTGTGACTCCGGTTGTCCGGCGCCGGAATTCGGGAAGTTCTCGAAGGCGACCAGGGTGTCGAAGAGGGTTCCGATCCCCGCGATCCGTTCGATCTCGGCCAGCCCCGCGTGGTCGAACTCCTGCATGGCGAACTGGTTGTCCTGCAACTGCGCCAACTGCTCGAGCAGCGGGCGATCCGGGTCGAAGGCGCAGCGCACCGGCACCGTGTTGGCGAACAGGCCGACCATGCCCGCCACGCCCGGTAGTTCCGCGGGCCGCCCGGAGACGGTCGCGCCGAACACGACGTCGGTGCGTCCGGTGAGTGCGGCGAGCACCAGCGCCCAGGTGCCCTGGACCAGGGTGTTCATCGTCAGGCCGCGTCGGCGGCCGAGTTCGGCCAGCGCCGTGGCGAGCGATTCGGGGAGCGGCACCTGCCACTGCCGGAACTCCCGCTCGCGGGAAGTGCTGGTGCCCACCAGCGTCGGCTCGGTGAATCCGGCCAGTCGCCGCGACCAGGCCGTGCGGACGGCCTCGCGATCACGGCTGCCGATCCAGGCCAGATAGTCGCTGTACGGTGCCGGCGAGGGTAGTTCGTCACCGTGGTAGGTGGCCAGCACCTCGCGCAACACGATCGGGGTCGACCAGCCGTCGATCACCAGGTGATGGGTGTTGAGCACCAACCGGTGCGCCGCCCCGGGCATACGGATCAGCGTGGCGCGCAACATCGGCGACCGGTCCACCGCGAATCGGTGCCGGGTCGCTTCGGCTTCCAACCGATCGGCGGCGGCCTGCGCGGCGCGCAGCGGTAACGCGGACAGATCGACCTCACGCCACGGCATTCCCACCGACCGGGGGACCGCCTGGACCGGCTGATCCAAGCCCTCGTAGTGGAAGGCCGCGGCCATGGTGGGGTGCCTGCCCACGACCGTGTCGAAGGCCGCCGACAACCGTGGACCGTCGAGTGGCCCGTGCAGGTCGACTCGGGCGCTCAGGGTGTAGACATCGTCGGATCCGTCACGAATCGCGTGGAACAGCAACCCTTCCTGCAACGGTGACAGCGGCAACAGTTCGGCCAGCGGGCCGTGCGTGGTCTCCAGCGCGTCGATGTCGTCCTGGGCGACGGACAAGCCGGGGCAGTCCGACGGGGTGAGGCCGCCGGGGAACAGCATCGCGTGCGCGGCGAACGCCTCCAGCGCGCGTGCGAAGTGCTGCTGGATCCGCGCGACCTGGTCCGCGCCGAGAATCCGGCTCGCCGCGGTCCATTCCACGGCGAGCCGGGGAGCACCGGGGTGAGCGGCAGTGGGTTCGTGCACGAAGACGTTGAGCGACAGCACTTCCGTGAGCGCTTTCTCCGGTGGTTCCGTCACCGCGAACGCGTCGTGTTCGGGCAGGCTCCAGCCGAGGGCGCCACCGCCGCCGCCGAAGCGCCCGAGGTAGTTGAGCAGCACCTCCGGAGCGCGCCGCCCGGTGAATCGCGGCGCGGTCTGCGGATCGAGCCTGCGCAGTACGCCGTACCCCACGCCATTGCCGGGGACGGCCCGTTTGGCCTCCTTGACCGCGCGCAACAGCCGTCCGGCTGCCGCGCCACCGGCCATGGCATCGGCGAGCCCGTCGGGATGGTCGATCCCGGTCGCGGGTGTCCACACCGGGAACTCGCTGGTGAACCAGCCGATGGTGCCCGCGAAATCGGTATCGGCGCGCAGAGCTTCGCGCCCGTGTCCCTCGACCGTCACGGGCCGCCCCGACTCGAGCGCCTCGCCAGAATCCTGCCGCCAGGCATTGAGCGCCAGCATGAGCGCCGCGAGCAACACCTCGTCGGTCTTCGCTCGATACGCGGCGGGCAGCGTGGTGAGCAGCGCCTCGGAGATCTCCGGGGCGGCGAAAGTCCGTGTTCGGGACGCGCTCTCGACGAGGTCTATCGCATGGTCGAGCGCCCGTTGTCCGAGTGCCGCTGCCGTGTCGTCTCCGAGTGCGCGCTCCCAGTGCGCCGACTCCGAGCGATGATCGCCCGCAGCGCCGGACTCCGCGAGCAGAGTGGCGTACCGCCGCCACGAACTACCCTTGGCTGGTAGCCGCGCCGGACGCCCGTCCCGCGCCGCCACACACGCCTCATAGAGCTCGGGCACCAGAATTCGCCACGAAACACCGTCCACCACGGTGTGATTGGCCACGAGAACGAGTCGGTCGGCCACGCCCGGTGCGGTACGCACGAGCGCGGCGCGGATCTCGACACCAGCGGCGGGATCCAACTCCGCCGCCAAACCGGTCGCCACCGATTCGATCAGCGCGGTCTCGTTCTGCACCGCCGCACCCGTCATCTCGGCAAGATTGTGGACAGTGACCGCCGAACCCGTTGTGCTGCTGCCGGAGTGAGACGCACCGGGATGGACAGGGGAGCCGGTCACCGTGGAAGGAGCACCGGCTGTCGCACCCCCGGACGAGTCGGCGGCGACCGCACTGTTCGGACGCGGTTCGGTGAACGCCATCTCGCGAACCAGGTCCGCGGCCCGTACGGTACCCACGCCCGCGACCACCAGCCGGGGACCGGTGTCCGGTTCGTCGAGGACCAGGCGCAGGGCATCGTGGCGGTCGAGCAGGGTCTGCAGGCCGGTGGTCAGGTGATCGAGGGTGAGGTTCTCGTGCAGGGTCAGGGCGGTCCACTGGGCGTACCCGGCGATAGCGGTGCGATGGCGATTCGCTTCGAGCAGCGCGGCGACCATGGGTGGGATCGGGACGGGGCCGGTCGCCTCGTCGGGGGCCGGGGCGTCGGCCCGCTGCTCCACCGGCTGTGCCGTGGCGGCGATGGTGGCCAGGTCACGCTGGGCCAACAGGGTTTTCGGCTGAACCTCCAAGCCGAGTGCGCGCAGGCGGCTGCTCACGCCGATGGCGGTGATGCTGTCGCCGCCGAGTCCGAAGAAGTCGTCGGTGGCGTTGACCTGGGGCACCCCGAGGACGTCGGCGACCACACCGCAGAGCGCGCGCTCCTGCTCGGTGCGGGGCGGGCGGCCGGTCGAGGCCGGTGCGGGCGCGGGCAGGGCCGCGCGATCGAGTTTGCCGTTGACGGTGGTCGGCAGGGCGTCGAGCACCACGAGTGCTGAGGGCACCAGGTGGTCGGGCACCATCGTGGTCAACCGATGGCGCAGTTGGTCGGTGTCGAGGGTGCGGCCCGCCTCGGCGACCAGGTAACCCACCAATCGGGTGTTGTCGCCGGACTTGCGCAGGGTGGCGGCCGCGGCGGCCACGCCGGGCAGGGCGCCGAGTGATGCCTCCACCTCGCCCAGTTCCACGCGATAGCCGCGCACCTTGATCTGCTGGTCGGCGCGCCCGAGGTAGTCGTAGCCGTGGCCGGGTAACCATCGTGCCCGGTCTCCGGTGCGGTACATGCGCTCACCCGGCGCGAACGGATCGGCGACGAACCGCTCGGCCGTCACCGCGATCCGTCCGAGGTAGCCGCGCGCCAATTGCGGTCCGGACAAATACAATTCGCCGATCTCGCCGTCCGGCACCGGTCGCAGCGCGCCGTCGAGCAGATAGGCGCGGGTTCCGGCGAGCGGACCGCCCACATGGGGCAGCGCGCCGGTCACCGGCGCGCTGAGCGCGTCGACGGTGGCCTCCGTCGGGCCGTACATGTTGCGGGCCGCCACCTTCGAGGCGACGATGACCGACCACAGCGCGGGCGGGGTCGCCTCACCACCGAGCAGCAGCAGCTCCGGGCGGTGCGCGCTGCCGAGGAGCCCGTTGTCGATCAGGGCGGTCGCCATCGACGGGGTGGTGTCGACGACATCGATGCGATCAGCGCCGAACGCGGCGATCTGCGCGGCAGCGTCCTTCTGGATGTCGGTGTCGTACAGATGGATTCGATGCCCGCACCACAGCCACAACAACTGGTCGAGCGCGGCGTCGAACGCGAAGGAATAGGTGTGCGCCACATGCAGTTGGCGTTCGCCTACCCGCTCGGCGGTCTCGGCGTAGACGGTCGATCGGTGATGGTGCAGCAGCTGGGCCATCGCACCGCAGGTGATCTGCACGCCCTTGGGCTTTCCGGTGGACCCCGAGGTGTACACGACGTAGGCCAGATGCGCGGCCGAGCGCGGTGCGGCGAGTTCGGCCGCAACCAGCGGACCGGCGGGGAGCCCGGCGATGGCTTCCCGAATGTCGCTGTCCGACAGTCGGATCAATGCATCCGATCTACGCGCGCGCTCCGCGTCCGCAGTCGGAGTCGGCGCTGCCGACTGATCCGCGGGCACCCCGTCCGCAGGCTCGTCGGTGACCTCGACCGGCGAGGTAGGCCAGTCGGCGGAGGTCTCGTCAGCGCCGGGGAGCAGCGACTCGGATCGTTCGGCGAACACCGTGCGCGCCACCGCGTCGTCGGTGAGGATCAGCACCGGTGCGGCGTCGTCGACGATATCGGCGAGGCGCTGCGCGGGATGTCCGATGTCGAGCATCAGGAACGCCGCACCCGCATGTCGCACCGCGAGCAGGGCGACCACCAGGTCCACCGTGCGCGGGAGCGCGATGCCCACGATGTCCTCGGGGCCGACGCCTCGGCCGCGCAGGTATCGCGCCAGCCGGTGCGTTCGCGCTCCCAGTTCGGCGGCGGTGAGCCGGTCGGTACCGCCGACGAGCACGATGTCGTCGGGCTGTCGCGCGACCATGCGGTCGAAGACCTCGACCGCGTCCTCCGGATGACCGGGCAGCTCGGCCCCGGCCCGTTCGACGGCGATGCGCGCGCCGATCTCGGCCGGGTACAGGGTGATCGCGCCGATCGGCTTGTCCGCCGCGTCGACCAGTTCGGTGATCAGCGCGACCAGCGCGTCCATTCGCCGTCGCACAGTGACGGCATCCAGAGAGCGCGCGTCGACCTCGAAGCCGAGCTGGATCCGGTCCTGTGACAGCGGGGTGACGGTCAGGCCCAGATCCTCCGGCGGGCCGCCGGCCACATTGCGCAGAGTGCCGGTGGCGCCGTCGAAATCGAGGGCGAAGTCGAACGCCTTGAGATTGATGCCGATGCCGTGCAGCAGCGCCCCGGTCTGCGTGCCGCCGAATTCGCGGGCCAGGTCCTCACCGCGGAATCGCTGGTGGGCGCGCATCTCCCGCAGGGCATCGGCCACTCGCTTGCCGAGCTCACCGAGGCGATCGGAGCTCGACACCGAAACCCGCAGTGGCAGCACGTTCACCGCCATGGACGGTGTGGTGAGGGCGGTCTTGCCGACTCGCGCCATCACCGGCAGCGCGATGACCACATCGGTCTCCCCGAGCAATCGGTGCACGAATCCCACGTATCCGGCGACGAGCACGTCGGCCCAGGTGATGCCGACCGCCGTGGCCGCCGCCTTGACGCGCGCCACCAGGTCGGCGTCGAGAACGGCGCGGATCTCGTGGGTCTGCTCGACCACGCCCTCGGGTGCGCGGCCGCGACCGTCGAGCGGTGGCAGCGGGGTGAGCCGGTCTCGCCAGTAGTCGCGGTCGTGCTGATGTGCCTGGCTCCCACGGTATTCGAGGTCTTCGGCCACGAGGGTTTCGATGGAGCCCCACCGCAGGCGCGGCACGTCAGCACCGCGCCGCAGCGCGGTGTAGTGGGCGGCGACCCGGCGCGAGACCATGGCCGCGCTGTAGCCGTCGATGATCAGGTGGTGGTAGAGCTGGATGCACCACACGTCGTTGTCGGTGAGGCGCAGCAGCGTGTAGGTGTAGAGCTGCCGGTCGACCATGGCCCGGCAATACGTGGCCGAGCGTTCGCGTTCGGCAGCGACGAGCCGATGCGCGGCCGCGACCGGGTCGGTCTCGCCGAGCAGATCGACGAGCGGCCGCAGATCGGGTTCCCGCTCGGTGATCCGCTGACGCGGTCCCTCGGGGGTGTCGTCGAATCGCAGTCGCATGGTGCCGGTTTCGGCGATGGTGTGGCGAATCGCGGTGTCCAGCAACGTCACATCGAGGGGCTCGGTCCCGGAGATCTCGAGCACCTCGCCGACCATGTAGCTGAGCGAGTCGGGGTCGAGGCGCTGAGCGTTCCAGATGCCCAGTTGTGCTCCGGTGAGCGGCAATCCGGGATTCTCGGCGCTCACGTCGTCCCGGTCCACCGATCCCACAGCAACTCCTCCATCAACGTTCTCGACCCCCTCCCTTCCGCGGCCCGGGCTCACGAAGGCCCAGCAGGAGGGAGGGGGGTTAGGTTAGCCTAAGTTCTATCTCGATAGTGGATTGTGGCCCGCGTCACCGAGCCGGTGCGGTTCAGGCGCCCGCTTCGATCCGGGCCGGGTCCAATTGGCGCAGCAGATCTTCGGTGCCGGTGACCGCACCGCAGCGCCGGGCCACGTAGTTCAGCGCCATCACATGCTCGTCGCGGCTGAAATCCGCGGTCGCGTCGTGGACCAGGAACGGGCGCACGTCACCCATGAACGCCTCGGCGGCGCTGAGCATGCAGCCCATGTGGGTGTAGACGCCGGTGACCAGGAGTTGATCGCGCTGGTAGTAGCCGAGCAATTCGCGCAGGTCGGTGCGCTGGAACGCCGAGTAACGCCACTTGGTGACCTGGATGTCCTGCGGTTCGGGCGCGATGGCGTTGATCACCTGCGTGTCGGCCCCCTCGGCCATTCCGCTGCCCCAGAAATCGGCGAGGATGCCGCGCCGGGACGGGTGCTGGTTGCCGGGCTGCATCGTGTAGATCACCGGGATGTCGAGTTCGTGACAGCGGTCGCGCAGCCGGGCGATGTTCGCGATCAACGTGCGGGCGGGATCACGATGCTGGTCGTAGGCGTCGAGGAAGTACTGCTGCATGTCGTGGATCAGCAACGCGCAGCGGCCGGGTTCTGCGGTCCAGTCGACCTTGTCGGTGGTGAACTCGTCGACACCCGGCATCGGGTAGGGCGCGATCGGGGGGATAGGCATAGCGGTCTCTCGTTCGGGTGGAAAGTCGGGGTCAGCCGACGGTGACGGGCAGATCCGCGATACCGAGCGGACCGAGGATGCGCTGGAATTTGCCGGTGGTCTCGGCCAGTTCGGCGGCCGGATCGGACGCGGCGACGATCCCGCCGCCCGCGTGCGCGAGCAGGGTGGTGCCCTCGGCGGACAGTTCGGCGCAGCGGATGCTCACCATCCACTCGCCGTTGCCGTCGGCATCGCACCAGCCGACCGCGCCCGCGTAGAAGCCGCGTTCACCTTCGAGTTCGGCGATCAGGCGCGCCGCGGCGCCGGTCGGCGTGCCGCAGATCGCGGGGGTGGGGTGCAGCGCCACCGCGAGTTCCAGTGCCGACGGGCCGGCCAGCGGGACGGTGGCCGAGACGGGGGTACCGAGGTGCCACATCGCCGGCGTCGCGGTGAGCTGCGGTGCGGGCGTGTCGACTTCGGCGCACCGGTCGCTCAGTACGGCGGCGACCTGGTCGACGACATAGCGGTGCTCGGCGTGGTCCTTGGCCGAGGTCAGCAGGGTGTCGGCGGCGACGCGGTCCGCCGCGACATCGTCGAGAACGCGGCGGGCCGAGCCGGCCAGCGGATGGCTCAGCACCTCGGTGCCGGTGCGGCGAACCAGGATCTCCGGACTGGAGCCGACGAGATGGCGACCGCAATAACGCCCACCGGCGGCGGAGAGGTCGACCAGGAAACCGTTCGACAGCGGGTCGGAGGCGACCATCAGATCCAGGATGTCCAGTGCCCGCACGGGATCGGCCGCGACAGCACGAATTGCCCTGGCTAGCACGACTTTACGCACCGGATGCGCCGAATTGCCGAGCAGCTCGACCGCTGTGGCGACGCGGCGCTGGTGTTCCTCGGGTGTTGGCACCGTTTCGTCGAGCTCGAACCGGGGCGCGGTGACATGGGGCCGGGGCAGGTGCGGTGAGTCGGTGACGGTCACCGAGTCCGGCGCCCACAGCGCTGTCGGCGCGCCGGGGGTGAAGGGCAGCGCGCCGACGATGTGGCTGATCCGCCCGCTGCGCAGCGCGGTCACCGCGTCGTGCGCCGAACGGAAGACCGTCCCGCCCGCGGACGCGGAGACGCTCCGCTGTGGACGGGACAGCACGAACGCGGGGCCTGAACTGTCGGTACTCATGGTGATCACCCTTTCGGTCACATGTCTAGCGTTGCGCCACCGTCGACCCGCAGGTCGTGCATGGTGATGTGGCGGGCGCCATCGGAGGCCAGGAAGTGGACGGCCGCGGCGATGTCGGCGGGCGCGGCGATGCGGCGCAACGGGATTCCGAGTCGGTAGGTGGCGGGATCGCCGTCGAGCAGCGCGGTCTCGGCGGCGTCGTCGAGCGGTGTGCCGCCGAACATGTCGCGCAGCATGGCCGTATCGGTGGAACCGGGGGACACCAGATTCACCCGCACGCCCAGCGGGGCCACCTGCAGGGCGAGCGATCGCGTGAACGCGGTAGCGGCGGCTTTGGCGGCGCCGTAGGCGGCCATGCCGACCCGGGGTGTGGCCGCGGCATTGGAGGAGACCACGACGATCGATCCGCTTCCCGCGGCGGCCATCTCGGTGGCGGCGCGCTGGGTGACCAGCATGGTTCCGGTGGCGTTCACCGACAGGCAGCGCGTCCAGTCCGCCGGGCCGAGGCCGAGCGCGGTACCGCCGACCATGACGCCCGCGGCGTGCGCCAGCACCTCGACGGTGCCGTGCTCGGCGGTGAGCCGGTCGAAGGCCGCGTGCACGGCATCGGCGTCGGTGATGTCGACGGTCACGCCGTGTACTGCGGCGCCGGAGCTGAATGTTGTTGTGGTACTACTACTTCCATCGACACGGCGACGCGTGGCATCATCGATCGGGTCGTCGTGCGCGCGCTCGGCCGCGCTCACCATCGTCGCGGCGAGGGCGGCGGCGGTCTCGTGCACCGTCGGATCGAGGTCCCACAGCGAGACCACGCGATCCTCGGCCGCGAACCGTGCGGCGATCGCGGCTCCGATCCCCCCGGCCGCGCCGGTGACGACGACGATCCGCCCACTGGAATCACCATTAGACATGAGGTTAGCCTAACCTGAATCTGTCGTCGGTTGGTTAGCTTCCCTCATAACTTCTGGCGGCGACACCGCAATGCCCGCTGGAAAGAGGTGCTCGACTTGACCGAACCCGTACTCCCCGGCTTCACCCCGTGGCCCGCTGACCAGGCGCAACGCTATCGAAGTCAGAACCTGTGGGCCGGTGAGACATTCGGCGACGTCCTCGCTGCCCGCGCCACCGCCGCCCCGGATCACATCGCCGTCCTCGACACCGTCGGCCGATGGTCCTACGCCGAACTCCACCACCGGTCGCGCTCGCTTGCCGCGGGGCTGGCGCGGCTCGGGATCGCGCCGGGCGACCGAGTGCTGGTGCAGCTGCCCAACCGGGCCGAATTCGTCGAGGTGATCTTCGCGCTGTTCGAACTCGGCGCGCTGCCGGTGTTCTGCCTGCCCGCGCACCGCGCCGCCGAGCTGGTGCCGATCGCGAAGGCGGCCGCCCCGGTCGCCGTCATCACCTGTGGAACCCATCAGCGCTTCGACTACGCGGCGCTGGCGGCGACGGTGCGGGCCGAGGTGTCGAGCCTGCGGCACGTGCTGCTCGTGCTCGACGAGGGACAGGAACTGCCCGCCGACGCGCACGACATCGCCGAATTCCGGGACGAGCCCATCGCCTTGCCGGGTCCGTCGGCTGCCGATGTCGCCTTCCTGCAGTTGTCGGGCGGCAGCACCGGCGTCCCGAAGCTCATCGCCCGCACCCATGACGACTACCTCTACAGCGTGCGCCGCAGCGCCGAGATCTGCGAACTCGACAGCGACACGGTCTATCTCGCGACCCTGCCGGTCGCGCACAACTTCCCGATGAGCTCGCCGGGGATCCTCGGGGCCCTGTGGGCCGGGGGAGCGGTGGCGATGACGCCCGACCCCACTCCGGCGACGGCCTTCCCCCTCATCGAGCGGTTCGGCGTCACCATCACCGGCCTGGTGCCGCCCTTGGCTCGGCTGTGGACCGAGCGCGCCGAAGCGGGCCGGACGCCTGATCTGTCCAGTCTGCGGGTGCTCCAGGTCGGAGGCGCCCGCTGCCAGGACGAACTGGCCCGTCGGATCGGGCCCGCACTCGGTGTCACCCTGCAACAGGTGTTCGGGATGGCCGAGGGCCTGGTCTGCTACACCCGGCTCGACGATCCGATCGAGGTGGTGGTGAGCACCCAGGGGCGGCCGATGTCGGAGTTCGACCAGATCGCGGTGGTCGACGACAACGGCGTGGAGGTGGCGCCGGGCGCGCCGGGCCATCTGATCACCCAGGGCCCGTACACGATTCGCGGCTACTACGACAATCCCGAGGCCGACGCCCGCAGCTTCACCGCCGCGGGCTGGTACCGCACCGGCGACATCGTCTCGGTGCGGCCCGACGGCAACCTGGTGGTCGCGGGCCGGGCCGGTGACTGGGTCAACCGCGGTGGGGAGAAGGTGTCGGCCGAGGAGCTCGAGGCGCACCTGCTCGAGCACCCCGATGTCCGTGACGCCGTGATCGTCGGCACCCCCGATCCCGTTCTCGGCCAGCGCATCTGCGCGTTCGTTCAGCCCGCCGATCCGCAGCGGCGGCCGACGCTGATCAGCGTGCGCAAGTTCGTGCGCGAGCGCGGTGTCGCGGCGTGGAAGATGCCCGACACGGTCGTCGTGGTCGACGAGTTCCCGGCTACCGGGGTAGGCAAGACCAGCCGTAAGGAGCTGCGCCAGGCGCTGGCCGACGGCGCGCACGGTGGCGCGCCGAGCCCGGCCTAGCACGGAAACCGTTCGACCGGGGGTGACACAGTTGCGTGGTCACCCCCGGCAGTCATCGGGCCGGTCGATGATCCGGCGAGCTCAGGCCAGCAGCTCGATCCAGGCTCCGAGCACGGGATCGCCCGCGAGCGTGGGGAAGTCGATATCCGCATGTCCAGCCGACCGCCATTTCTCCACCAGCGACATGATGCGCACCGAATCGAGCCCGGCATCGAGCAGATCGGTCTGCGCGGTCAGCTCTGCCGGGTCGATACCCAAGACGGTGGCCACATCACCGATCACCTGTTCGTCGGTCATGTCTCAATCCTCTCGATCGAAGTCGGCGACGCCGCGCTTCCAGTACCCGGCGATGAGCGAGTCCTTGGGCCCGATACCCAGGTCGTTGCGAATGAACTTGCGAATTCCGCGTAGGCAGTTCGCTTCCCCGGCCACCCACGCGTAGACGCGCCGCCCGGCGGCAACTATCACCTCGCGGACGGCCTGCTCGAGGACGTCGCTGGTGCCCGGCGCGACATCGCCGCGGTGCAGCCAGCGCACCCGGATTCCGGCGGGCGGGTCGAGTGCGATCTCCTGCTCCGGCCCGCTCACCTCGATGAACGCCCAGCCGGTGGTGTGGCGTGGCATCCGCTCGAGCCAGCGGGAGATGGCGGGCAACGCGGTGATGTCACCGGCGAGCAGGTAGTCGTCGTAGGTCTCCGGGATGACGACGCCGCCGGGCGGACCGGCGATGTGCACCTTGGTGCCGGGCGTGACCGAGGCGGCCCAATCGGAGGCGAGTCCGCCCGGATGGATGACGAAATCGATGTCGAGTTCGCCGTCTTCGATGCTGTGGCGGCGCACGGTGTACTCGCGCGAGACCGGTCGTGGGTTACCCCACTCGAGCATCGTGCCCTCGAGCTTGGGCAGCCGAAGCACGCCGTCTTCGCCCGGGAAAATCAGGCGCACATGCTCATCCGGCACATAGCTGTGGAACTGCGCGATATCCGGGCCGCCGAAGGTGATCCGCAGCAGTGCCGAGCCGACGGGGACGACCCGCAACACCTCCACCTCCTGCAGGCCGATCGGATACGGCACCTTGGCGCCGTGGTCTCCGGCGAGCACCTCGGCGATGGTCTCGGCGTAGGCGGTGCGATCCTTCATCGTTGTTCCTTTCTGCGCAGCGGCCCGGCGGCGAGCGCCATCAGGCCGGTGAGGACCAGGACCGCGGTGCCGTAGAGCACGAGCGCGCGTCCGGGAGCGAACATCTGGCCGGCGACACCGGCCACCATGGAGCCGACCGCGGTACCGGCGACCGACTGCACCATCAGCAGACCCGACATGCGCCCGCGCATGTGGTCGGGCGCCGCCTGCTGCAACATCGCGTAGCGCAGCACCATGTTCACGGCTCTGGCCAGGCCGAACCCGGCGAGCCCGAGGAACACCAGCGCCGCGTGCGACCACAGCCCGGCCGCGATCACGCCGATCGGCATCAGCGCCAGCGAGATCAGCAGTGCCAGGCCGGTATTGGCGCGACGCATCCAGCCACTGGTGAGGGTGCCGAGTACCGCACCCGCACCGGGCGCCGCGTAGAGCAGGCCGAGCGTGCCCGGTCCCGCGTCGAGTTCGACATCGGCGAAGGCGGGCAGCAGCACCAGCGGTCCGCTGACGAGCATGCCGATCAGCCCGGTCGCCAGGATGAGCCGGATGGATTCGTGACGCACCGCGAAGGTGATGCCCGCGGCCAGCTCGCGCACCGGGTTCTCCAGATCCCGTTTCGGTGGCGGCGAGGGTCCGATCGCGGTGATCAGCCCGACAGTCGCGGTGGTGGCCAGGGCGCAAAGGAAATAGGCCGAGGCCACACCGGTTTTCGCGACGAGCAGACCGGCGATCGCCGGGGTGATCATGGTGCCGAGGTCGGTGGTCAGCGAGACCAGTGCGCCCGCGGCCGCCACCTTCTCGCGGCCGACCAGCGCCGGAACCATGGCCATCAGCGCCGAACCGCTCACCCCGCCCGCCAGGCCGTCGATGACGGCGGCGAGATAGATCGCGGACAGGAACGGATCCGGCAGCACGGCGTTCACCCCGAGCAGCAGGAATCCGATACCCGCGGCACTGCGCGACCACTGGATCACCGTGCGGCGGTCGTACCTGTCGGCGACCACACCGCCCGCGAGACTGCCGACGAACAGGGCCGCCGCGGTCGTGGTGGCGACCCCGGCGACCTGCACACTCGACCCGGTCAGCTGATAGACCTGCAGCGGCAGGGCCACCATGAGCAGCCCGATGCCGAGCACCGACACCAGTCGCGCCGCGAACGCGCACCGGAAGGGGCGCGAGGCCCGCAGCGGGCTGAGGTCGATGAGCAGTCCGCCGGTAGCGGTCACTTGAAGCGTTCCACGAGCAGCTCGAGGGTGGCCATGACCGTGCGGTAGTCGGGCCGCGAGCTGGTGGCGGGCAGTTCGAAGACCGTGTTCGCCGTGAACGAGGGCAGCGTGGCGTACATCGGGTCGGCGCGCAGCTCCGCGAGCGAACGGCCGCCGCTGAGCGGGATGGTGAACAGCACCGGCGCGTTGATCACGGTGTTGATCAGTTCCGGGCTGAAGCTGATGAAGTCGGCGCTCTGCTCCTTGGCGGGGTTGCCCGCCTTGGCTTCCACCTGCGTGTCCAGCGTGAATCCGACCTCTGCGAGCAGGGCGGGCAGGGCGGCGGTGGGCACGAAGACGGTCGGCTTCTGGCTCTTGATCGACTGCATCACCATGGTCGCACCGGCGGGCGCGTTGATCTTGGCCTTGGCGTCGGTCAACTTGGCCTGGTAGTTCGAGATCAAGGTGTCGACGTTGGCGGGCTTGTCGACGGTTTCGGCGATGAACCGCAGCTGGTCCTGCCAGTAGGTGGTCTCGGTCGGCATCAGCACCGTCGGGGCGATGGCGCTGAGCTGGTCGTAGGCATTGACCGACTGCTGGCCCGGGTAACCCTGGCCGCCGCCGATGATCAGGTCGGGGCGCTGGGCGGCGATGAACTCGAGGTTGATGCTCTCGCCGGACGGAACAGCCTGGGTGCCCTGCGTCTTCGCGTCCTCGGCCCAGCCGGTGGGGAACTCGCCCGGCTTGTTCGGGACACCGAGCAGGCGCGGATCCGCCGCGACGACGGTGGCATCGAGGTCGTAGAGGTAGCCGGCCAGGTTGCCGTTGAGCACGACGATGCGCTGGGGGTCGGCGGGCACCTGGATGGGGCCCTTCGCCGACGGCACCTCGCGCGGTCCCGCGTCGGCGGTGTCGGAGGACGAGTTACCGCACGCGGCGAGCACCGCGACGAGCGCGAGAATCAGAAGGGTGAGGGCAGCGCGGAGACCGCCCGAAGACCTGGTGGTGAACATGGACGCGAAATTCCTCATTTCTTTCGATGGCCGCACGGGTGCGAAAGATCCTCAGTGCACCTGCGCGGCGTTCTCCGCCAGCGGAATCACCAGTGGCGTACCGGTTTCCGGGTCGTCGATGATTCGGCAGCGCAGCGAGAACACCTCGTTCACCAACTCCGTGGTGACGATCTCGGCGGGCTCCCCGGACGCGACGACCCGCCCGTCGCACATGGCGATCAGGTGGTCGGCGTAGCGGAAGGCGTGGTTGAGGTCGTGCAGTACCGCCACGACCGTGCGTCCCGAATCGCGATTGAGCGAGCGGCACAGATCCAGCAGCTGGATCTGATAGGCGATATCGAGATAGGTGGTCGGCTCGTCGAGCAGGATGATGGGCGTCTGCTGGGCGAGCACCATCGAGATCCACACGCGCTGGCGCTGACCACCCGAGAGTTCCTCGACCGGGCGCGCCGACAGATCGGCGACGCCGGTGGCCGCCATCGCCGCCGCCACCGCCTCCTCGTCGGCGCGCGACCACTGTCGCAGCAGCGTCTGATGCGGATAGCGGCCGCGCGCAACGAGATCGGCCACATGGATGCCGTCCGGCGCGGTCGAGGTCTGGGGCAGCAGGCCGATCTGGCGGGCCAGTTCCTTGGCCGGATAGTCGGTCACCGGCTTGTCGTCGAGCAGTACGGTCCCCGCTTCGGGGGTGAGCAGCCGGGCCAGCGCGCGCAGCAGCGTCGACTTACCGCAGGCGTTGGGGCCGATGATCACGGTGAACTTCCCGTCCGGGATGTCCACGCAGAGTTGGTCACTGATCGTGGTGCCCTTGTAGCCGAGCCGGACCTGGTCGGCGCGCAACCGCGCGGGGTGAGAGTCGTTCATATCGCTTTCCCTATTTCCGTCGCGCTTCGACGACGAGCAGATACGCCAGGTACAGGCCGCCGATCGAGCTGGTGACGATGCCGACCGGGATGGTGGTCGGGGCGAAAACGTGCTGGGCGATCCAGTCGCAGGTGATCAGCAAGGTCGCGCCCATCACCGCGGCGGGGACCAGCGCGATCGATGGGGTGCGGGTGAGTCGGCGCGCCAGGTGCGGTGCGGCCAGTGCGACGAAGGCGATCGGCCCGGCGACGGCCGTTGCCAGCGAGGTGAATCCGACGCTGAGCGCGATCAGCCAGCCGGTCGCCTTGCTCGCGTCGAGCCCGAGCGCGCGTGCGGTGTCGTCACCGAGTTCGAGGATCTGCAGGCGGGGCGCGGCCGGGATCAGTGCCACCGCGAGCACGGCCAAGATGATCATCGTCGGCGCGACCTGTGGCCACGACAGCCCGTTGAGCGAACCCGCGCCCCAGGCCGCCGCCGACATCGCCGCGTCCAGGTCGGCTCGCATGATCAGCCAGGTGTTCACCGAGGCGAGCATGGCGCTCACGCCGATCCCGACGATGATCAGCCGGAAGCCGGTGACGTTGTGCCGGAAGGCCAGTAGGTGGATTACGAGCGCCGCGCCGAGACCACCGATCATGGCTCCCGCCGCGGTCTGGAAGTTCCCACCGCCCAGCGTCAGGATCACCAGCAGCGCACCGGTGTAGGCGCCGGTGCTGAATCCGATGATGTCGGGGCTGCCCAGCGGATTCCTGGTGACCGACTGCAGGATCGCGCCGCTGACGCCGAGTGCCGCGCCGAGGGCCAACGCCATGAGGATGCGCGGCAACCGCCAGTCCCACACCACCAGTCGGTCGAAACGTTCGTCGCCGACGACCAGTGCGCGCAGCACGCGCGGCGCGGGAATCGGGAAATCGCCGCTGCCCAGTGCGAGTACGGCGGTGGCGACGGCGATGGCCAGCAGAATCGCGCACACCACGACGGTGCGTACCCCGATCCTGGTGGTGAGACCCAGGCGTCGCGGTCGCACGAGGAACATGGTGCGTCCGAAGTCGATTTTCGTGCTCATGCGGTGTCCATTCGGCGTGCGCGGGCGCCCCGTGCGGTGGCGCGGGCTGCCTGCTCCGGGTGCTGACCGCTCATGCCGGGGCTCCCACTCGCGAACGGCGTGCCAGCCAGATCAGCATCGGCGCGCCGAGGAACGCCGTGACCAGCCCGGCGGGCACCTCGTCGGGACGAATGATGATGCGGCCCAGGATGTCCGCGGTGAGGACCAGCAGCGGCGCGAGCACCAGCGAGTATCCGAAGATCCAGCGCTGATCGGGACCGACCAGCCAGCGGGCGATGTGCGGCACCGCGAGACCGACGAACGCGATCGGGCCGACGGCCGCGGTCGCGGTGCCGCACAGCAGCACCAGCGCCAGTGCGGTGAGCAGGCGCGTGCGGGTGACGTGCACGCCCAGCGATCGGGCCAGATCGTCGCCGAGGGCAACGGCATTGAGCGAACGCGCGCAGACCGCGGCGATCAGCAGCCCGACCACGATGAACGGTGCGGCGCCCGCGATGATGTCGAATCCGCGGCCGGTGAGCGAACCCGCGTCCCAGCGCCGCATCTCGTCGAAAGCCTTGGGGTCGAGCAGGATCAGACCCCGGGTGAGTCCGGTCAGCACCGCGGTGGCGGCGACTCCGGCCAGGGTCAGGCGGATCGGATCGGTGCCGGTGTGGCCCGCGGTGCCGAGCCGGTAAACGACCACCGAGACCAGCGCGGCGCCGACGAAGCCGAACCAGACATAGGAAGTGATCTCGTCTACCCCGAGCAACGCCACCGCGACCGTGATGGCGAAGGCCGCGCCCGCGTTGACGCCGAGCAGGCCCGGGTCGGCGAGCGGGTTACGGGTCAGGCCCTGCATCAGGCAGCCCGCGACACCGAGGGCCAGTCCGGCGAGCAGGCCGAGGACTGTTCGCGGCAGCCGGTATTCGGTGACGGTGACATGGTCGGGTGTGGTCGCCGGTCCGGTCAGCGCCAGCCAGACCTCGCCCAGCGGAATCGATTTCGTGCCGACCAGCAGGCTCAGCGAACAGGCCGCGATCAGCAACACGACTGTCAGCAACCAGCCGCACCAGCGCGGACTTCTCATCAGGGGAATCTCTCCTACGTCGAACCAAGCCTTTGAGAGGTTAGCCTAAGAAACCTATATGTAGGTGAGGCTTGCCTGATTCAAAGTTAGGCAAGGCAAGGTCTTGATAGGTGAGCCTAACCTGTCTAGAGTGCCATCTGTTCAAGATCGGTGCGAATCGGTCACAACAGTTGATGAGGACACCACGATGCGAAAAATGCTTGCGGCCACTGCGCTGGCCACGGCCGCGCTGGCCGTTGCCGGCGGATCGGCCAATGCGGACACCTTCATTCCGCTCCCCGACGGTGAGAAGGCCGGTCCCGGTGTGACGATCAAGCGGGTGGGCGAAAGCGCCCTGATCTCGCCGTCGATGGCTGCCAACGGCGCCGGTCGCGTGGCGTGGGTCAGTGGAACCGTGCTGGCAGAGGTCGCCGAGACCCCGAAGGGTGACCCCCGGCCGTTCGTCGGCGGCAACAACGCACCGGGCACCAACAACTCCTCGACCCACGGCTCCTCGCGGATCAGCACCGGCTACATCGTCGGCTGCCAGGTGAGCATCGCCGACGACGCGATCTCGGCGGGCGTCTCCGGTGGCATCTCCACCAGCGGCGTGAACGCGGGTGGCTCCATCGGCGTCAAGCTCGGCCCGGGCGAGGTGAAATTCGTTGGCGTCGAGGGCTTCGACATCATCGAGAAGGGCAACTACCACGTCAGCTACTCCGACGTCGAGCTGCAGATCCAGGGGTGCGCCGGCTACGCGCAGGCCCGGTCCTACACCGTCGTGGAGATCATCGGCGACCACTACTCCAAGACCTCCCTCTACGGTGCGCCGTTCAGCATCGGCTGACCTGGTCGCCTCTTTCGACGAATAGGAACCTCTCCATGACCATCTTCACGAAGGCGACCGCTCGCCTGGCCTGCGTGGCCGCGGCCGCGACTGTCGCGCTCGGTCTGTTCTCCACCGGCGCCGCGAACGCCGACACCTTCATCCCGCTGCCCGGCGGTGAGATCACCGAGACGCTGCCCGACGGCACCGCGGTGACCATCCGGCTGGTCAACGAATCGGTCAACATCAGCCCCTCCATGGGCTCGACTCCGTTGCACCGCAACGTCTGGGCCTCCGGCCGCGCCGAGGTGCAGGTGCACGGCGAGCACAACGGCGTCAAGCTCTACCCCGGCTATGTCGTCGGTTGCCAGGTCGACATCTCCGGCGGTAACGCCAACGGTGGAGCCAACGGTGCGGTGAACAGCTCGGGCAACGGCAGCGGCGGCGTGACCTCCGGCGGCAACCTGACGCTGGGCCCGGGCCAGGCGTCGACCTTCTGGCTGCTCCAGGTCGAGGGCGCGGACGCCTACGGCGAGGAGAGCTACGTCCCCGCCATCAAGTTCAAGGGCCAGGAAGGGTCGGTGACCTGGTCCGACTCGACCCTCGGGCTCGGGGGCTGCGCGGGCTACGCCCAGGCGCGCGCGTTCGTCGCCGTCGAGGTGACCACCCAGTTCGGCCGTTCCGAACTGCGCCTGTGGGGCCAGCCGTTCAGCCTCGGCTGATCGGAATCCGGCACTGAGAGCGGACTCTCGCTGACCCGTGACGGTCAGTGAGAGTCCGCTTTGCTCACCACGGGCTGGTCGGCGGACTCCGTCGCGGCGTGGTTCGGCGCGGGAATATGGCGGAGCAGAACCATCACCAGCCCGGCGGCGAGAGCGGTCAAACCGATGCCGACCAGCGAATTCACCTGCAGTGCGTGGGTATACGCCTGGCGGGCGACCGTGGTCAGTTCGGCGCCGAGTGTTTCGGGTAGCGCCGCCGCGACGTGCAGCGCACCGGCGAGGGTGTCCTCGGCGACGGCCGCGGCCTCGGGCGGAAGTCCGGCGGGCAGCTGGTCGGCCATCTGCCCGCGGTACACAGCGGTACCGATGCTGCCGATCACCGCGACACCCAGCGCGGCCGAAAGCTCCTGCCCGGTCTCGGAAATGGCCGACGCGGCGCCGGCGCGAGCCGGGTCGACCGCGCCGACGATCAGGTCGAGGCCGAGCACGAACATCGGGCTCAGACCGAGCGAGAACACCACCATGCCGGTGACGATCAGGGCGAGGTCGTCGCCGCCGGAGAGCTGGGTGAAGATCGCGAACCCGGCGATCGCGATCAGCAGACCGCCTGTCATCAGGTACGCGGGCCGGATCCTGGGCGCCAGCGCGCTCACCACGCCCGCCGCCACCACCATGGCCACCGCCTGCGGCACTGTCCACAGTCCTGCCTCGAACGCCGACAAGCCGAGCACGAGTTGCAGATACTGGGCGAGCAGCAGGAACAGCCCACCCATCGCCAGCATGGCGACCATCAACGCCACCAGCGATCCGCTGAACCGGACATTGGCGAACAGTCGCAGGTCGATCAGCGGATTGGTCAGACGCTGCTGGCGCAGGACGAAAACCGTACCGAGCACCAGACCGGCCACCAGCACACCGACGGCCTCGACCGACCACCCGTCCTTGGCGAGTTCCTTGATGCCGTAGATGACGGCCATCACCGACAGCAACGACAGCAACGCGCTGAGAATGTCGAGCTTGCCCGGATTCGGGTCCTTGTACTCGGGCAGCAGGAACGGGCCGGTCGCCAGCAGCAACACCATCGCCGGCACCGCGACCAGGAACACCGAGCCCCACCAGAAGTTCTCCAACATCGCGCCACCGACCAGCGGTCCGATCACCATGCCGACCATGAAACTGGTCATCCACACGCTGATCGCGGCGGTGCGCTGGCGGTCGTCGTGGAACATGTTGCGGATGAGCGCCAGCGTGGACGGCATCAGCGTCGCGCCCGCGATGCCGAGCAGCGCGCGGGTGCCGATCAGCATGTTCGCACTGGTCGAGTACGCGGCGATCACCGAGGCGGCGCCGAAGGCGAGTGCGCCGATCATCAGCAGTTTGCGTCGGCCGATGCGGTCGCCGAGGGTGCCCATGGTGATGAGGAAGCCGGCGACCAGGAAGCCGTAGATGTCGAGGATCCACAGCAGCTGTGAGCTGCTGGGTTCGAGCGCTTCGCTGATACGGGGGATCGCCAGGTAGAGCACGCTCATGTCCATCGAGATGAGCAGCGTCGGCAGCGCGAGTACGGCCAGGCCGATCCACTCCTTCAACCCTGCCGTCGAGAAGGATTCCGGCGGGGACTGGTCGTGCTGAGTGGACGTCACCCTACGACCGTACCGACCGATTCGCCTCCGGTGCCAGCGAGTTTTCCGGCGGGTGCTGGTGGTAAGTCATTGGACATTGCCCGCGGGTAGCCACGATGATGGGCTCGGTGTCCACACGTAATGAACAGCTCAGGCTCGTCGATTCGCCGCGTGCACCGCAGGATCAGGGCGAGCCGTTTCCGTGGTCTGCGACCATCGACTCCACCTATTCGACCCGCGACGCGATCGACGCGCTGGCCTTGGCGCCGTTCCTGCGCGGTGACCAGCCCTTCGCCCGTCAGGCTCACCTGGACCGGGTGCGTCCCGAAGCGACGCTGCGCCCCGTCGACTCGCGGATCGTGCGCTCGGTCGCCGATGACGACAGCAGTGCCTTGCTCGCGGCGGGTGAAGGGTGGGCGCTGCGCGCCGTGCGGTGGGCCAGCGGGTCGGCCACGATCGAAGTGACCGCGGTGAGCGACGAACTCGCTGTCGAGGTGTTGGCGCAGGCCACCGAGGGCGCGGCACTGTCACGTGACAGTGAGGCGACGGTCGAGATGGGCTTCTGGCACATGGATGTTCGACGCCCCGCGCGCAGACGGCGCCAGATCGCGGCGCCCGCGTGGGCCGAGATTCGGGGGAATTACACCGGCTCGGTGGCCTCGAGTATGGAGCGGTTGATGGGGCTCGGTGTCGCCGACATCAAGGGGCGGCTGGTGCTGCTGCACGGCGAGCCCGGCACCGGCAAGACCACCGCGCTGCGTGCGCTCGCACGGTCATGGTCGCCGTGGTGTCAGGTCGACTGTGTTGTCGATCCGGAAGAACTGTTCAGCAATCCCGGATACCTGATGGAGGTCGCGGCGGGTGCCGACGGCGACGACGAGGACGGGCGCTGGCGACTGCTGGTGTTGGAGGACTGCGACGAGCTCATTCGTGGTGAGGCGAAAGAAGCTGCGGGGCAGAAGCTCTCACGTCTGCTCAACCTGACCGACGGGATGCTCGGGCAGGGGCGCAATGTGTTGATCGCGATCACCACCAACGAAGATCTCTCCCGCCTGCACCCCGCCGTCGTTCGACCGGGGCGCTGTCTGGCTCAGCTCGAGGTGGGTCGGTTGTCGGCAGCCGAAGCCCACGAATGGCTCAGCCGCCACGACGGTGTTCCCGCCACGCCGAGCTTCCCCGACGGCGCGACTCTCGCCGAGTTGGTCGCCCACCGCGACGGCGGCATCCAGATCCAGTCGACCATCGACCACTCGACCGACGTCGGCATGTACCTCTAGCCGTCGGCACCGCGTGCTTCGACGACGTCCCTGGCCTCGATCAACGAGGCGTCCGGCCGAAGTTGTCGATACGCCCTGATCGCCTGGATCTTCTTCCCCTGGCGCACGAGGTCGTCGACCTCACGGAGATCCAGCTCCGATGCGGGGTCGCTGATTCCCAGGTGCCGCATGATCAGATCGAGCTTGCGTTCGATCCTCAGGAGTTTCGCTTCGTGCCTGTCTTGGGCGAACATAGTTCCAGAGTAAGTGACTTCAGCGGCGCACGACCGGCGCGGCGACGGCACAGCCGAGGGTGAGCACGAGGGGGATGAGCAGCGCCGCGGTGAGGGGGACGACGGCGGCGAGCCAGCCGATCATGGCGGGGCCCGCGAGGAGGCCCAGGTATCCGATGGTGAAGACGCGCGACATGTCGGTGGCGGCTGTCGTGCCACCGAGATTGCCCGCGGTCGAGAAGATCTGCGGAACGCCGCCGGCGAGGCCGAGCCCACACAGGGCCCAGCCGAGGAGGGTGAGCGGGAGCCAAGGGGAGCCGATGACCAGCGCGAATCCGGCTGCGGCGAGCAGGCTTCCGTAGCGGACGACGGCTACCGGGCCGAAGGCGCCGCTCACCCGGTCGGCGAGGAATCGGCCGAGGGTCATGGTGGCGGAGAAGGCGCCGAACGCGAGAGCGGCAGCGGCCTCGGACGTGCCGAGGCGTTCGCGAACCTGCAGCGCGCTCCAGTCGGCTGCGACGCCTTCCGCGAGCAGGAGCACAAACGCGATGCTCCCGAGCAAGAATACTTTTCGTGTGCGCTCGGCGCCGAGCCGAGTGGACACGGCGGCGTCGGCCTTGTCGTAATGCTCCGCATGCGAGGGTGATTCAGCCCGTTGGTGGTCGACCAGATGCGGTACCAGCACCGCGGTGACGAGCAACCCACAGACCGACGCACAGGTCAGCGTCACCTGTGGCGACCATCCAGCGTGCTGAGCAGCTGCGCCCAACAGTGAACCGGCGAACCCGCCCGCCGAGAACATCGCATGAAACGCGGCCATGATCGGTCGGCGATACGCTCGTTCGACCTGCACCGCCTGGGCATTCATCGACACATCGAGCGCGCCGTTGCCGATCCCGAAGCAGGCCAGAGCGATCGCCAAGGTGATCGGATCGGTCGCCAGTCCCGGGCCGAGCACCGTCACCGAAATGGCAGCCGCGGCCAGCATGACGAGGGTGCGGCTACCGAACCGGTCGGCGGCGGGGCCCGCCAGCCGCATACCGACCAGCGCGGCCCCCGCCATCAGCAACACGAGCAAGCTGAGCGCCGACGTCGACACCCCCGTCCGCCCGGTGATCGCCGGAATATGGACAACCCACATAGCCAGCAAAACCCCGTTCAGCGAAAAAGCCGCAAACACCGCCCCCCGAGCCCGCCGAAGACGACGATCGACCACCACAGAACTCACCGCCCAACGCTACCGGCCACCCTCGCACCCTGGCAGTTCAAGATCATCAGGCCGTCAGGGATTTTCGCTCTCGGGCGATGTCTCCCTGATGGCCTGGTGATCAATTGTCCAACTGCTACTGCTGGGGTGTCCAGGCTCCGGTGGCGGCGGTCTCCTTGGCGTAGTCGGTGAAATCGCGGGCTTCGCGGCCGAGGGCGCGGCGGACGCCGTCGGCGGTGGCGGTGTTGCGGCCGTCGAGGATGGTGCCGAAGAGGTAGTCGAGCAGGCTGATCGTGTCGTCGGGCACCTGGTATTCGCTCAGGGCCGCCACGAATTCGGGCCGGGACACGGGGATGAAGGCGATCTCGCGACCGGTGGCCGCGGCGATCTCACCGACCGCGTCGGCGAAGGTCAGGGCGCGGGGGCCGGTGAGCTCGTAGAGCTGACCCGCGTGACGATCGTCGGTCAGCGCGGCCGCCGCCACCTCGGCGATGTCGTCGACGTGCACGAATGGCTCCGGCACATCGCCGTTGGGCAGCGCCACCGCACCGGCGAGCACGTCGTCGACGAAGGCGCCCTCACTGAAGTTGTGGGCGAAGAAGGCACAGCGCACGATGGTCCAGCTCAGACCCGAATTCTGCACGATCTCTTCGCATTCCAGCGCTTCGGGCTCGCCACGCCCGGACAGCAGCACCACCGAGCGCACACCGGCGGACCGGGCGGCGACGGTGAATGCGCGGATGATGTCCGGGGCGCCGGGGACGGCGAGGTCGGGCTGGAAGGCGAGGTAGACGGAGTCGACGCCGGCCAGCGCGGGTGCCCAGGTCTCGCGGTCGGTCCAGTCGAAGGGGATCTCGGCGGTGCGCGAGCCGAGGCGAACCGGTCGGCCCGCGGCTTCGAGGAGAGCCGCCACCCGGCTGCCGGTCTTGCCGGTAGCGCCGGTGATGAGGGAAAGCTGCTGGTGAGAAGCGGTGTTTGTCATGAGATAAGTACACCGCCGCGCGGCTCACGGCAACATCGTCGTACCGCTCACGAACATGCGTTGTCGTCTACGGGTTGTCGTCTACTGTGGAAGGGTGGATGCGTTAGCCGGTCTGCTCGAAGGTCCACGCGCCCGCGGCGCGTTCCTCATGTGTTCGCTGCTGAACCCGCCGTGGTCACTGCGCGTGCAGGATGAAGCCCCGCTCACGGTGCTCGCGATGATCCGCGGAAAGGCTTGGGTCAGTACGGATTCGATGCCGCCGCGGCAACTCTCGGCGGGCGATGTCGCGGTGTTCCGTGGGCCCCAGCCGTATACGGTGGCCGACGATCCCGCGACCGAACCTCAGGTCGTCATCCAGCCGGGTCAGGTCACAACCACCCCGGAAGGTGAGATCCTGTGCGAGACACTGAGTCTCGGCGTCCGGCAGTGGGGCACCGATCCCGACGGTGAGACGCTGATGGTCACCGGAACCTACGAGTCGGCGGGCGCGGTGAGTCGGCGGTTGCTGCGCGCGCTGCCGCGGGTCGCGGTGCTACCGCGCGGTGAGCTCGACGCGCGCCTGCTCGACCTGCTCGTCGACGAGGCGACCAAGGACCTGCCCGCCCAAACCGTCGTCCTCGACCGCCTGCTCGACCTGTTGCTCATCGCCGCGCTGCGCGCCTGGTTCGCCCGCGACGACGCCCCAGCGTGGTACCACGCCTACAGCGATCCACTGGTAGGCAAGGCCCTGCGCCTGCTCCAGCACAATCCGGCGCATCCGTGGACGGTGGTCGCCCTGGCCGAGGCGGTGGGTATGTCCCGCGCCGCGTTGGCTCGCCGGTTCACCGAGTTGGTCGGTGAACCCCCGATGAGCTTCCTGACCGAATGGCGGCTCTCGCTCGCGGCCGACCTGCTCGCGGAATCCGACGCGACGGTGGAATCCATTGCCCACCAGGTGGGATACGGCAGCGCGTTCGCCCTCAGCACCGCCTTCAAACGGCACTTCGGGGTGAGCCCGCGTGATCACCGACAGGGCAGCGCGGCATGATGGCCCGATGAGCTATCCCGTCCTGTGGCCGATGCCGACCCGGTGGGCCGACAACGACCAGTACGGCCACGTGAACAACGTGACCTACTACTCCTACTTCGACACCGCTGTGAACGCCTGGCTGATGCGTGCCACCGGCACCGACATCACCGCGTTGCCCGCGCTCGGCGTGGTCGCGCAGACCTCGTGCCGTTTCCACGGATCGGTCAGTTTTCCCGACCAGCTACAGGTGGGGCTGCGGATCGCCCGACTCGGCAACTCGAGCATCACCTACGATCTCGCGATCTTTCGCGAGGGCGAGGCCGGTCTCGAGCTGGCCGCGACGGGCGAATTCGTCCACGTCTACGTCGACGCCGACACCCGCAAGCCGGTGGCGATCCCCGACGCGGTGCGCACGGCGGCCGCGGAACTGGTCACCGAGTAGCGCCTGTAACCCAGCCCGTCGTGGTGTTGCCGCTCAGGAGGCGATGACGCCTACCTCGGGCTGATGTGTTGCTCCGGACCCCGTCGTGGTGTTGCCGCTCAGGAAGCGATTACCCCTACCTCGGGCCATTCGCTGCCGCGGCGGGCGCGCAGGATGATCTGGCCCGCCGGTGAGTAGCCGGGTGGTCCGGGGAGGGCGGCGAAGGTGGTTTTGTCGATAACCAGCGACGAGTCGAGCTGTTCCCGGCTCGGCCCCCAGTGGTACTCGACCTGGGTGAGTTCGTCGCGAACCTTCTTGAAATACATCAGGTGTGCCATCGCCGGATCTCCGCCTAGACCTCCGCCGGTCAGCGGATCGTGACCGGCGGCTACCGACCATCGTGGCAGGAATCGAGCGATCTCGCGGCTACCTCGCCGAATTTTTTCGGGCGCACCGACCGGTTGTCATGCACGCAGCATGGTCTGGAATCGCCGCATACCGGAAATCCACCGGTCGTAGTCGGAACCCTTGTTGCGATACATCTGCAGTACCTCGGGGTGCGGCAGGATCAAGAAGTGCTCGGCGGCCATCGCCTCGACGACGGTGTCGGCGACTTCCTCGGGAGACAGCACCGCGCCCGCCGTCTTCACCGCCTTGATCGCCAGTTCGCCCGCTTCGGGGTTGTCCGGGATGAGCCCGCCGGTGAGCAGTTGGGTGTCCACGCCCATCGGGCACAGGCAGCTCACGCGAATTCCCTGGTCGCCGTAGGTGACCGAGAGCCATTCCGCGAACCCGACAGCCGCGTGTTTGGTCACCGAGTACGGGGCGGAACCGATTTGGGTGAGCAGGCCCGCCGCCGACGCGGTGGAGATGAAGTAGCCGCTGCCGCGCTCCAGCCAACCGGGGACGAGCAGTTTCGCCGCGCGCACGTGGGCCATCACATTCACGTCGATGGTGCTCGCCCACTGCGCCTCGGTGCTGTCGAGTCCGGGTCCTCCGCCGATGCCCGCGTTCGCGAAATACAGGTCCACCGGCCCGAATTCGCGTTGTGCTGTGGCGATCAGTTCCGCGACGACCTGCTCGTCGGCCACATCGCCACCGACCGCGACCGCGTGGTCGCCGAGTTCGGCCGCCACCTCGGCCGCACTGTCCGCGTCGAGATCGGCGACGACAACGCGCGCGTCGCCGGCGACGAGACGACGAGCGAGTGCGGCGCCGATACCCGCGCCAGCGCCGGTGACGATCGCGACCTTGCCTGCTATCTCCATCCCCGCACCCTATCGGCGCCACCCACGACCCGCACCGAATCCGCAGCCGGTGCGGACTCGTCCCGGCACCCACCGAGGCGAGTCCGCCGATGCGACTGCCGGGACCGCGCGGGTGGAGCGATCGTGGCACCCCGGCGAGTGGTCACCGACCGAAGTGTACGGACGGGGTCCGGTACTCGCTCAGATGCGGCTGAGCAGGGTCAACGGGTCCTCGAGGAAGCCTGCGGTGGTGGCGAGGAAGTGGGCGCCGAGTTCGCCGTCGACCATGCGGTGGTCGAAGCTGAGGCCGAGGGTGGTGACCCAGCGGACAGCGAGCTCGTCGCGGAACACCCACGGGGCTTGCGAATCGAGCCGATGCACAGGATCGCCGCCTCGCCCGGATTCACCAGGGGCACGCCGGTGTCGACGCCGAACACCCCGACATTGGAGAGGGTGAAGGTACCTCCGCGTAGATCGGCGGGGGTGGCGCTGCCGGAGCGGGCTGTCTCGGCCGCCCAGCTGATCTCGCGGCACAGCTCACGCAGGCTCAGTGCCTGCGCCTCTTTGAGATTGGGCACCATCAGGCCGCGATCCGAGGCGACCGCGATTCCCAGGTTCACATAGTGCTTGGTGACGATTTCCTGGTTCTGCTCGTCCCAGGAGGTATTGATTCCCGGATACTCCGCGATCGCCGCCAGTGCCGCTTTGGCGACCAGGGCCAGCGGGGTGAGGGTGAGGCCCTCGAAGGACTTGGTGGTGCGCAGGTGGTCGAGCAACTCCATCGACGCGGTGCAGTCGACGGTGACGAAGGTGCTGGCCTGCGGAATCGTGCGCGCACTGGCCTGCATCGCGGCGGCGGTGCGTTTGCGGATCCCCGTGACGGGGGTGCGTTCCTCGCGAGCGGTCGGCTCGATGAGGCCGTCGGCGTCGGTGAGATGTCCGTTCGACGGCGTCGGCGCGATGTCACCGAGGCGCGCGGGAGTGCGTGGCTGGGTCACCGGCACGGCCGAGCGCACGTCTTCGACGGTGACCGCGCCCTCCGGTCCCGAGCCCGCGACGAACCACAGATCGATACCGAGTTCCTTGGCCAGTCTGCGTGCGGCCGGGGTCGCCGCCGCGCGATGGGCGCTCGGGGTGTTCGACGCCATCGAAGGCGTGGATTTCTTTCTACGCGAAGTGGATTCGGCCTCGGGCCCGTAGCCGACGAGCACGTTGGTTCGCGGCTCGGCGGCGGGTGGCGCGCTCACCTCCAGATCGTTGCGCACCCGGATCAGCGGTGCGCCGACCGGCACGGTGTCGCCCGGCTGGGCCAGCAATTCCACCACGATCCCGGAGAACGGTGACGGCAACGCGACCACCGCCTTCGCGGTCTCCACCTCGGCGATGGTCTGGTTCAGTTCCACCGTGTCGCCGACCGCGACGGCCCAGGACACCAGGTCGCCGTCGGCCAGGCCTTCACCCAGGTCGGGAAGGCGGAACTCGAGAACATGACCGTCGTCGGTGGCGGCTGGTTCCGGCACGAGGGCACCTTTCATCACGCGGCTAGACAGCGATCGACCGCCGCCAGAATGCGGTCGGGGTCGGGCAGATGGTGCTTTTCGAGCTTAGCCGGGGGGTAGGGGATGTCGTAGCCACCGACGCGCAGCACCGGCGCCTCCAAGTGATAGAAGCAGCGTTCGGTGACGCGGGCGGCGATCTCGGCGCCGAGCCCGGCGAACACGGGCGCCTCGTGCACGACGATCAGCCTGCCGGTCTTGTCCACCGATTCGGCGATCGTGTCGACGTCGATCGGCGAGAGACTGCGCAGGTCGATCACCTCGAGCGAATGTCCTTCCTCGGCAGCTATCTTCGCCGCGGTCAGCGCGGTGGCGACGGTGCCGCCGTAGGCGACGACGGTGGCATCCGCGCCACGGGTACAAACCCTGGCCTTGTGCAGCGGCAGATCCGGTTCGCCTTCGAAATCTACGTCGGCCTTGTCCCAATAGCGACGTTTCGGTTCGAAGAAGATCACCGGGTCGTCCAGTGAGATGGCCTGACGAATCATCGAATAGGCGTCGGCGGGCGTACTCGGTGATACAACGCGAAGGCCCGCGGTGTGGGCGAAGTACACCTCGGGTGATTCCGAATGGTGCTCGACCGCACCGATTCCGCCACCGAACGGAATGCGGATCGTCAACGGGGCCTTCACTTTTCCGCCGGTGCGGTTGTGGATCTTGGCGACCTGAGAAACGATCTGGTCGAAGGCCGGATAGACGAACCCGTCGAACTGGATCTCCACCACGGGCCGATATCCGCGCAAAGCCATCCCGAAAGCCGTTCCGACGATGCCGGATTCGGCCAACGGTGTGTCGATGACGCGGTTGTCGCCGAAATCCTTCTGCAGGGTCTGGGTCACCCGGAACACGCCACCGAGTCGGCCGATGTCCTCACCGAGCAAGACGACCTTGGCATCGTCTTCCATCGCATGGCGCAAGCCGGTGTTGAGGGCGGCGGCGAAGGTGGTGATCATGACTGCGCTCCTTCGGCGAGGTGGGCCGAGAACTGTTCGCGCTCTTCGGTCATCAATGGGTGCTCGGTCGCGTAGACGTGGTCGAACATCCGCTCGGGATCGGGGTCGGGCATCTCGATCGTGGCGGTGCGTAGGCGGCGAGTGACATCGTCGGCGTCGTCGGTGACCTGCTGGGTGAACTCGGGGGAGAGGTCGCCTTCCCGTTCGAGGAGCAGACGCACCCGCTCGATGGGGTCGCGTTGTCCCCAGTACTCGGTGTCGGCGGCGGTTCGGTAGCGGGTCGGGTCGTCGGCGGTGGTGTGCGGGCCCATGCGGTAGGTCATCGCTTCGATGAAGGTGGGGCCGCCCCCGCCGCGAGCGCGCTCGACCGCTCGGCGGGTCACGGCGAGGACGGCGAGGACATCGTTGCCGTCCACCTGCACGCCCGGGATGCCGTACCCGTCGGCACGGCGCACCAGTGGCACGTGGCTCTGCACGCTGACCGGTTCGCTGATCGCCCACTGATTGTTCTGGCAGAAGAACACGACCGGCGCACTCCACGCCGCGGCGAATCCGAGTGCCTCGGCGATATCGCCCTGGCTCGTCGCGCCGTCCCCGAAATAGGCGATGGTGGCGATGTCGGCGCCGTCGAGGTGGGCGGCGAAGGCGTAACCGGTGGCATGCAGGCCCTGGGAACCGACGACGATATTGGCATTGGTCATGTTGACCTCGTCGGGGTCCCAGCAGTGGTGGGAGACGCCGCGCCACAGGGCGGTGAGCTGCTCGGGCGCGACACCGCGGCAGTAGGCGACGGCGGTTTCGCGGTAGGAGCAGAACGCGTAGTCGTCGGGGTGCAGTGCGTGCGCCGAGCCGACCTGCGCGGCTTCCTGACCCAACAGGGGCGGCCACAATCCGAGCTGACCTTGGCGTTGCAAGGCGGTCGCTTCGACATCGATCCGGCGGGTGATCACCATGTCCCGATACAACTGCCGCAACCGCTCGGCATCGATATCGGCGACCAGCGCGCCGTGCTCCCTGTCGAAGACCCGACGGCCGTCGGGCTGGACCAGCTGGACCGGGTAGGTCTGCTTCTGCGACATCGTGATCGCCTCCTCGCCACCGTGCCTTGTGGGCCGATGCAGGTACGCCACTTTCGCTGAGTGCGATGTGTATCACTCAGCATCCACGATTATGCGGTGTGCGCAAGCGGTACACGCACACCTGGGCAGAATGCATGGTCCGCCGGGGTTCAGCGCTGTCATACTCCGTTGTATGACCAGTCGTGGACCCGACGTGACACTCGACGCCACCGATGCGCGACTGCTGCGCGAGTTGATCGCCAACCCCCGGGCCACCGGGGTGGAACTCGCCGCGCGCCTCGGCCTGTCGCGCAATACCGTGCAGGCGCGGCTGGCCCGATGGGACTCCGGTGGGGTGCTCGGCAGTTTCGAGCGGCGAGTCGAACCCCGGGCCCTCGGCTACCCACTGGCAGCGTTCGTCGCGGTGGTGGTCGATCAGCACCGTCTCGACGCCGTGGTGGACGACCTCGCCGAGGTTCCCGAGGTCACCGAGGTCTGCGGCATGACGGGGGCGACCGATCTCATCGTCCGCATCGTCGCCCGTGACGCCGACGACCTCTACCGCATCGCGGGCCGAATCCTGAAGATCCCCGGCGTGGAACGCACCAACATGGCCCTGGTCATGCGCGAGTTGGTCGGCCCCCGCACCGGCCCGTTGCTCGACCGATTGGCCGACCCGAGTTAGGTGCCGGTGGGGAGGAAGCGGCGCACGGCAAGGCCCGCCAGGACAGCCCAGAAGGCGCCGCCGATGCCGAAGAGTGTGGTGCCGGAGGCGGCGACGAGGAAAGTGACCAGGGCTGCCATGCGGTGGGCGGGATCGCTCAGGGCGCCGGTCAGCGCCGCCGCGAGAGTCGCGAGCAGGGCCAGACCCGCGACGGTTTCGATGGTGCCCGCGGGGGCGGCGGCGATGAGGGTGACCAGGGCGGCCGACGCCAGGCCGAGGACGAGGTAGGTGGCGCCCGCGGTGGCCGCGGCGATCCACCGGCGTTTGGGGTCGGGCCCGGCCGACGGGGCGGCGGCGAGGGCGGCGCTGATGGCGGCGAGGTTGATCGCGTGGCCGCCCGCCGCCGCGCCGAGGATGGTGCCGATGCCGGTGACGAGCATGGCGGGGCGCCACGGAACCTGGAAGTCGAACGAGCGCATCACCGCGACGCCGGGAATGTTCTGGGAGGCCATGGTGACGATGTAGAGCGGAACGGCGATACCGATGATCGCCTGCCAATGCCAGTGGGGGACGGTCCATTCCACCGTCGGGATCATGGCGGAGGTTTCCAGGTGCCGGTGGTCGGCGACGATGTCGATGCCGGTACCGACCGCCGCGGTCGCGAAGGCGGCGAGCACCGCCCACTTCGGGGCGAAGCGTTGCAACACCAGCCACACCACGATGACCGGAACCACCACCGCGGGTGAGGTGCGCAGTGCCTGCACCGGCGCCAGGCACAGTGGCACGAGGACACCGGCCAGCATCGCCTGGGCGATCGGCACCGGGATCGCGGCGACCAGCGAGCCCAGTCGTTTCCACAGTCCGGTGATGACGATGAGCACGCCGGTCACCGCGAAGGCCGCGACCGCGCCGGGCCAGCCGCCCGCGACCAGTCCGGTGCTCACCAGCAGCGCGGCGCCGGGCGTCGACCAGGCGAGGGTGATCGGGATCCGGTACCGGAAACTCAGCAGCAGGATGCCGATGCCCTGGGTGAAGCACAGCACCAGCAACCCCGAGGCCGCCTGTGCCGGACTCGCCCCGACTGCCCGCAACCCGCTCAGCACCACCGCGAACGAACTGGTGAACCCGACCAGTGCGGTGATCGCGCCCGCGCCGAGAGACAGCGCGATGCCCGTCGGTTTGTCGGCGATATCAGGGGGAGTGGTGGAGACCTGCGACATTGTGCCGATATTGCCCGACGAATCCGCGGTCGTCGCCTGCCAGTCCCGCGAAACTGGACTGATTCACCCGCGCTGTTCGCCGGTCCAGTTCCGTAACCGGCCTGCGTATTTCTCGACTCGGTAGATGCTGCGGGCCGAGCGAGGGTCGGCGGCAGCCACCTCGCGCGCAATCGGTGCCGGAACTCGGGCGGGTGCGTAGGGTATCGGCAACGGTTTCGGGGGGCGGCTGGGAGGAATGGTAGTGAGTACGGTGTTGATCTCTGCGGCGGAACTTCGGGAAGAGCTGGCGGACAAGGTGATCCATCTACTCGATGTGCGCTGGGCGCTGGGTGATCCGGACGGTCCGCAGCACTATCTCGACGGGCATATTCCGGGCGCGGTGTTCGTCGATCTGGAGACCGAGTTGGCCGCCGCCCCATCACCCGCCCGCGGCCGGCACCCGCTGCCCGACCCCGGCACCTTCGAGAAATGCGCGCGCAGTTGGGGAGTGAGCGACGGCGAGCCGGTGGTGGTGTACGACGCGACCGGTGCGACGGCGGCCGCGAGGGCGTGGTGGCTGTTGCGGTGGGCAGGTGTGGACGACGTGCGCATCCTCGATGGTGGATTGCCCGCCTGGACCGCGGCAGGCGGGGCGCTCGCGACCGGCGCCGAACCTGACCCGATCGGTGGTTATCTGGTGGTGCGTCCCGGCGGGCTGCCGGTGATCGACGCCGATGCCGCCGCGAAGTGGCCGGGCGTGCTGCTCGACGCGCGAGCCGGTGAGCGGTATCGCGGCGAGGTCGAACCGATCGACCCGCGTCCCGGGCACATCCCCGGCGCGGTCAGCGCGCCGACCGTCGAAAACCTCGATGACACAGCGCATTTCCGTAGCGTCGAAGAACTGCGAACCCGATTCGCGGGATTCGGTGAAGGCCCGGTCGCGGTGTATTGCGGCTCCGGCGTCACCGCTGCCCATCAGATCGCGGCGCTCGCCGTCGCGGGCATCGACGCCGCGCTCTACCCGGGCTCGTACTCGCAGTGGTCGAACGACCCCAAGCGGGCCGTGGCCACCGGGGCGTAGGCATTTTCGGGGAGTCCGCCGCCGACCCTCGGCCGTACCCGCCTGCTCGTATCGGCCGCGGGTTCACGGGCAGCCCCGGGCGACTTCGTGGAGGGTCGCGTTGTCCGCGGCGGTGATGGGCAGGTTGTAGTCGACTGCCACCGTGAGGTATTTGGCGGCGTAGAAGCAATGGTTGGGGCGGGCGGGCGGTAGCCATTCGGCGGGGGTGTCGTCGCCTTTGGACTGATTGGTGGCGGCTCCGGTCGCGAGGAGATTCACCGCGAGGTCGTTGGCGAAGCGGCGTCGCCTGTCGGGGGTCCAGCGGGCGGCGCCCATGTCCCAGGCGGCGGCCAGTGGGTAGACGTGATCGATCTGGACGCGGCCCCCGTCGGACTTGCTGAAGGGGATGTCGGTGGCGGTGTAGGGGTCGGTGAGAATGCCTGCCACGACGACGCAGCGACCGCGATGCACTACCTCGCGCAATTGCGCGGCCAGGACATTGTTGCGGGTGTCGCAGCCGTCGTGGCCGCCGGGCGCGTCGGAGTCGTCGGTCCAGGCCGGGCCGAAGACGCACGCCTGGCCCGCCTTGCAGCCACGTTCGTAGCCGCCCGGTCGAGGGCGCGCGGCGATGACGCGCACGGAGTCGAGCAGGGCGGTGACCTCGGCTCGCGTGGGGCTGCCCGGTGCGGGAGCGACCGGCTCGGCCGGTCCGATCACCCCACACCCGGCGACCGCGAGCACTGTGACGAGCGACCACGCCTGTTTCCCCATACCCGCATGTTGTAGCCGGTGGCACCGACAACAACCACGGGGCGAGGGGAACAGTCGCGTCAGTCGAGGGCGCGGCCTATAACCAGGCTCGGGCCAGCAGATCGTCGGCGGCCAGTTCGGCCGGATGGGGCGGGAAGCGTGTCGCGGCGATCGAGGAGACATGGGCGCCGTCGTGGCCGACCAGCCAGGAGCCGCCACGGTCTTCGCATTCGGCGATCTTGGCGAAGACGGTGAGCAGGAAGGTGATGGATTCCCTGGGGTCGATGGTGTGGGCCAGGCGCTGGGATTCGCCGGGCCGCGACAGATCGAGCCAGACGCCCGCTTGGCCGTCCAGTCGCATGCCGAGGATCTTCGTGGTGTCGATGAAGGTGAATTTGCGCCGTTCCCATGGGGTGTTGGGTGTGTAGCTCTGCTCGAGAACCTGGAGCAGAATCGTCATCGCTGCCCTCCGCACGAATTACAAGGGGGTCATCGGCCGAACCGGATCGAGGCCGGTTCGCCTGGGTCGGTATGGAGTTGTCGCCGGTGGGTATTCCGGCCGTGACCAGGGGTTATTTAAGTATGTTCCCGTTGCGGCGAGAAATCCAGAGGTATGGCGGCCGTGATCGGTGTCGGTACCGCCTGCTTGGATGGTGTCCATGCTGCACGGTCTGTGGTCCCCCGAATCGGGCCTGCTGCTGTGGCACGACGGGGAGCCGGTCGCCGTGGGGTCGGTGCTCGGCGACATCCTGGACCGCGCCAGATTCCGCCACCGTGCCCAGGTGCTCGTCGTGGATGCCGCGGGGCAGTCCGGCACCGCCGAGGTTCGCGCGCACGCGCTCGCGCCACCGACGGCGGCCGTCGTGCTGCGCAGCCGACTGCCGCGCGAGAACATCTCCGGCGATCTGCGGTTCCTCGCGCACGTCGCGCGCGGCGTCGAACGATGGGTGCGGGCCGGCCGCGTGGTACCCCAGATCGAGCGAGCGGACGGTCAGTGGTGGGTGCGCTGGCGGCTGGTCGGCGGACAACGTCAGCGGGCGTGGCTGGCCGAGCTGGCCACCGCGATGCCGCCGGCGCTGCGCGTAGCCGGTCCACCTACCGCGGTGCTCGAGGACCTGTGCGCCCACCTCACCGACCCGATCGCCCGCGAATATCTCGGGCATCGCACCATGACACACCCGCTGCTGGCCGCGCTGATCGCCGATACCCCGCTCGACGTCGGGTCCTACCGCCTGTCGGAAACCTTGACGCTGTGGCGCGAGGGCTACGCCGCCGACGAGCCGGAACTCGTGCTGCGACTGTGCGAACCCGACGGCGAGTTCGGCACCGCCGACGAATCGGTGGCGCTGTGGCGGCTGCAGGTGTGCCTGCGCCCGGTCGACGACGCACCCGCACCCGTTGTCTTCGACGACGATCCGGTGCTCGTGCGAACCGCGGCGGAGAAACTCGGCCAGGCCCGCAAGGCCTACCCGCGCCTGCGTGACCTGCCGACCGATCCGCGCGGTCTCGACCTGCTGCTCCCGACCGAGGTGGTCGCCGATCTGGTGGCTCACGGCGCGCATGCCCTGCAGGAAGCCGGCATTCGACTACTCCTGCCGCGCGCCTGGAACATCGCCGAACCGAGCATGCGGTTGCGGGTGAGCAGCCCCGCCGCCGCCGAATCCACGGTCGGCCTCAGCGGACTGCTCTCCTACCGTTGGGAATTGGCGCTCGGCGATCTCGTGCTCACCCAGGCCGAGATGGAGCGGCTGATCAGCAGCAAATCCGACCTGGTCCAGCTGCGCGGTGAGTGGGTGCAGGCCGATCACCGAGCGCTGGCCGCCGCCGCCCGCTACGTCGCCCAGCACGCCGACGACAGCCCGATCACCCTGGCCGACATGATCGGTGAACTGGCCGCCGAACGCGTCGACAACGTCCCGGTCACCGAGGTCACCGCCGACGGGTGGGCGGCCGAATTGTTCTCCGGGGAAAGCGAACCGGAGCCGGTTCCGGTGCCGGTCGGCCTGAAGGCTCAGCTGCGCCCGTACCAGGAGCGAGGGTTGAGCTGGCTGGCTACCATGAGCCGACTGAACTGCGGCGCGATCCTCGCCGACGACATGGGCTTGGGCAAAACCGTGCAGGTCCTCGCGCTGCTGGTCCACGAGCGCGAGGTCGGCGTGGCAGGCGTGCGACCGGCGGCCATGGGCGAGTCGGCCGTCGGACCGACGCTGCTGGTGTGCCCGATGTCGGTGGTCGGCAACTGGCAGCGGGAAACGCAGCGGTTCGCGCCCGACCTGCGCGTGCTCGTGCACCACGGCCCCGGACGCCTCACCGGCGCGGAATTCGCTGCGGCGGTGGCTGATTCGGACTTGGTCATCACCACCTACGCGCTGCTCGCCCGCGACGTCACCGTGCTGAGCGAACAGCGGTGGGAGCGGATCACCCTCGACGAAGCACAGCACATCAAGAACGCCGCGACCAGGCAGGCGCGGGCGGCACGAGCGCTCACCGCTCGACATCGGTTGGCGCTCACCGGAACTCCGGTGGAGAACCGCCTGGAGGAACTGCGCGCCCTGTTCGACTTCGCCATGCCGAAACTGCTCGGCAGTCCGCAGTCGTTTCGCGCCAGGTTCGCCGTGCCGATCGAACGCGAACGCGACCAGCAAGCCATCGACAGGCTGCGCTTGATCACCGATCCGTTCGTGCTGCGCAGGCTCAAAACCGATCCGACGGTGATCAGCGACCTGCCGGAGAAGCTGGAGATGACGGTGCGGGCCAACCTCACCGTCGAACAGGCCGCGCTCTATCAAGCCGTGGTCGACGACATGCTGGACAAGCTCAAAGACGCGAAAGGCATGGCGCGCAAGGGTGCTGTGCTCGGTGCGCTGACCCGGCTCAAACAGGTCTGCAACCACCCCGCGCACTATCTGGGCGACGGCTCGCCGATCCTGCGCCGCGGCGGCCACCGCTCCGGCAAGCTGGCGCTGGTCGAGGACGTGCTCGACGCCGTACTCGCCGATGGTGAGAAAGCCCTGCTCTTCACCCAGTTCCGCGAATTCGGCGACTTGATCCTGCCGTATCTCACCGAACGATTCGGCACGCCGATCCCGTTCCTGCACGGTGGTGTGGCCAAGCAGCGCCGCGACGACATGGTCACCGGCTTCCAGAGCGAGAACGGGCCACCGCTGATGTTGCTCTCGCTCAAGGCCGGCGGTACCGGCCTCAACCTCACCGCCGCCAATCACGTGATCCACCTGGACCGCTGGTGGAATCCCGCGGTCGAGAACCAGGCCACCGACCGCGCGTTCCGGATCGGCCAGCAGCGCGCCGTGCAGGTCCGCAAGCTGGTGTGCGTCGACACCATCGAGGAGCGGATCGACGAGATGATCAACGGCAAGAAGCAATTGGCCGATCTGGCCGTCGGCGCGGGGGAGAACTGGATCACCGAGATGAGCACCGACGAACTGCGTGAGCTGTTCACCCTCGGCGCCGAGGCGGTGGGTGAGTAGATGGCCGACTTCAGCCAGTTCGGCCCGCGTAAGCCGGTCCGCGGTGGGGCCCGGGCTCGCGGCGGATTCGGCCGGACCTGGTGGGGTAAGTCGCTGCTCGACGCGGTGGAGAAGGTGGCCGACGCGGGCAGGCTCTCGCGCGGACGCACCTACGCCAGGGTCGGGCAGGTCGTGAACTACCGGATCGAACGCGGTGCGGTGACGGCGGAGGTGCAGGGCAGCCAGCCGAGCCCGTTCACCTCGGTACTGTCGATCCGACCGCTGCGCGAGGACGAGGTCGAGCTGTTGCTGGCCGAGATCAGGGAGGCGCCGGGCATGCTCGCCGAGATCGCCTCGGGCGCGCTCCCGCCCGCGCTCGGCCCACACCTGCTGCCGACCACAGCCTCGGAACTGGACTTCACCTGCAGCTGCCCGGACATGGGCTGGCCGTGCAAGCACGTCGCCGCGGTCTGCTACCTGCTCGCCGAGCGCCTCGACGAACAGCCGAGCGAGATCCTCACCTTGCGCGGCCTCGACCTCGACACCCTCATCGGCGGGGTCGAGAAATCCGCGCGCACCACCGATTCCGATGACCCCTACGGCGACGACTTGGTGCTGCCCGAGCTGCCACGCGTGGAGTTCCACGCCGTCATCGAGGACCTCGACGCGATTCCACTGCGCCGCGCGCTGCGCATGTGCGCCGAGGACGAACCGACGGCGGCATCCGGCCTGCGTGAATTACGTTCTCTCTACGCCGAATTCGACAGCTGAGTCAGCTCAACTCGTACTCGAACCAGATGTGGTGAGCTCCTTCGGCATCCACATACAGCGCGCCGGTCCCGCTGATGCCGGTCAGGTCCCCGGTGCCACTGGCGGGGACGATGTGGAAGAACTCCGCGGTGCGGTCGGTGCCACCGGTGGTGGCGGAGTGGACGAAGTTGAACGCGCCGGCCTTACCGTTGAGCGCACCCTCGAACGACTCCATCGCGAGGTAGGTGCCCGCGCCGGTGTTCATGTCGAAGGCCGCGGTGAACAGCGTCGCCGAGAGCCCTTCGATCTCACCCGCGTAGGACTTCGTCATGGTCGAGACGCCGACCGGCATCCCGGTGACGACAGGGGGCTGTGGCGTCAGTTCGGTGGGCTCGAACGCGGTGATCTCGAAGGTGCCGATGGCTTTCATGCGCCGATGGTAAACCCGGCCACCGACAGCGCTCGGCGATTCACCCCGGCTGATCGACCCGGTAGAACCGGGCAGCGTTGCCGCCGAACACCTTCCGCAGGTCAGCGTTGCTCGCGCCTGCGTCACTCAGACCCGTGGACACCATCTCGACCGCCCCGCTGATGCTGGTGATCGGCTTGTCGACCGGGAAGTTCGACCCCCAGATCAGCCGGTCGGCACCGAACACCGCCCATGCGTGCGCCAGCAGCGGACCGACCCGTGCGAGCAGCGTCGGCACTGGCGTCGGGGTGCCGCGCGGCGGTACCGGATGCCCGAGCACCGGCATCATCAGCCCACTCAGCTTGGCCACCACATTCGGCTGTGCGGCCAGATCGGTGAGATCCTCGCGCCAGCGTTCGAACAGCGCCTCCCGCTGTCCGGCGGTGTGCCCGGTGTTCTTGCCGACCGGGCCGAAGATTCCCGCCGGCGTCCCCAGATGGTCGAGCACGATCGGCACCTCGGGAAACCGTTCGGCCAGCGCCGTCACCTCGGGGAGCTGCCCCGAGTACACCCACGCGTCGAACGAGAGCCCCCGCTCGGCGAGTTGCCCGAAGCCGTTCAGGAAGGCACGGGAGGTGAGCACGCCGTCGTGGGCGGCGAACGACTTCACGTCGGGGTCGGGGTGATGGGCGACCATCGTCCGGATGCCACGAAACAACGGCGACGCCGATTGATGCGCGTCGAGCACCGCACCGAAACCCTCGGCGTCGGGGTCGGCCGAGCCGACGATCGTCGCCAAGGCGGGTGTGTCGACGCCGAACGGCAGGCTCGCCACCCACCGCGTCTCGTCGGGCTTCCAGCCCGTCCACTGCACCTCGATTTCCACCACCGATGCGACCGGCGTATCGCCCAGGTCGTCGCGGTAGTCGGCGGGCAGATAGGGCTGCAGGTAGGCACCCGGGTGGCCGACGAATTGGCGGTCACGGCGCGGGGCCAGCTTCGCCGCGATATCGACCGGCACCGGCAGCCGGCGCATCAGCTTGGCGAGCTTGCTGAACTCGCGTGGTGTGGCATGCGGATCCCACTGGTGAATATGGGCATCGATGATGTCGAAATCGGTCAGATCCATGCTGTGCGTCCCATCGCCGCCGCTGGCATTGCTCGCAGGCGATTGTCACACGGCGAGCGCGGCGCCGGCCGGATTGCGCTGCTCATACAGTGCGCCGATATTGGCCGCCCACCGCGAAGAAGGCATCGGTGACCTGCTGCAATGTGCACACCCGTGCCGCGTCCATGAGCACATCGAAAATATTTCCGTCGGTGTGGGCGACCTCGGTCAGCCGGGCCAGCGCGCGATGTGACTGCTCGGCGTGCTCGGCCTGGAAACCGCGCAACCGGTCGAGTTGGGAGCGGCGTTCGGTTTCGGTGCCACGGGCCAGTTCCAGCGGTGCGTGCGCGGTGTCGTGGTCGCGGCCGCGGAAGGTGTTCACCCCGACGATCGGCAGTGATCCGTCGTGTTTGCGCTGTTCGTAGCGCATGGACTCGTCCTGGATGCGCCCGCGCTGGTACCCCGTCTCCATGGCGCCGAGCACCCCGCCGCGTTCGCTGATCCGCTCGAATTCGACGAGCACCGCTTCCTCGACGAGATCGGTGAGTTCCTCGACGACGAAGCTGCCCTGGAGTGGATTCTCGTTGACGGCCGGCCCCCATTCCTTGGCGATGATGAGCTGAATCGCCAGTGCGCGGCGCACCGAATCCTCGGTGGGGGTGGTCACCGCCTCGTCGAAGGCATTGGTGTGCAGGCTGTTGCAATTGTCGTAGACGGCGATCAATGCCTGCAGGGTGGTGCGAATGTCGTTGAACTGCATTTCCTGTGCGTGCAGCGAACGCCCCGAGGTCTGCACGTGGTACTTGAGTTTCTGGGCGCGTTCGCCCGCGCCGTAGCGATCGCGCATCGCGATCGCCCAGATACGTCGGGCCACCCGGCCGATCACCGTGTATTCGGGGTCCATGCCATTGGAGAAGAAGAACGACAGATTGGGGGCGAAGTCGTCGATCGCCAGCCCGCGCGCGAGATAGGTCTCCACATAGGTGAATCCGTTGGCGAGGGTGAAGGCGAGCTGGCTGATGGGGTTCGCGCCCGCTTCGGCGATGTGATATCCCGAAATCGAGACCGAGTAGAAATTGCGGACGTCGTTGCGCACGAACCACTCCTGCACATCGGCCATCATGCGCAGACTGAACTCGGTGGAGAACAGGCAGGTGTTCTGGCCCTGGTCCTCCTTGAGGATGTCGGCCTGCACCGTGCCACGCACCGTCGACAAGGTGCGCGCGCGAAGGTCAGCGGCTTCCCCGGCCGTCGGTTCACGGCCCTGCGCGACGGAGAAGCGGTGCAGCGCTTGGTCGATCGCGGTGTTGAGGAAGAAGGCGAGAATGGTCGGGGCGGGGCCGTTGATGGTCATCGAGACCGAGGTGGTCGGGGCGCCGAGGTCGAAACCGTCGAACAGGGTGCGCATGTCCTCGATCGTGGCCACCGAGACACCCGAGGTGCCCACCTTGCCGTAGATGTCGGGACGCGGCGCCGGATCGTGGCCGTAGAGGGTGACCGAGTCGAAGGCGGTGGACAGGCGGGTTGCTTCGGCGTGGGCGCTGAGGACTTTGAACCGACGATTGGTCCGAGCCGGATCGCCCTCGCCCGCGAACATTCTGGCGGGGTCCTCGTTGTCTCGTTTGAACGGGAAAACGCCTGCGGTGAAGGGGAATCGGCCGGGCAGGTTCTCCGCCCGCAGAAAGCGAAGGAGTTCGCCGTGATCGGTGAAACGGGGGAGCGCGACGCGAGGAATGCTGGTGCCGGACAGGGATTCTCGGCGCAGGGGCGTGCGCGATTCACGGTCGCGGATCCGGACCACCTGTTCGTCACCGCGATAGCTCTCTGCGACGGTGGGCCATTCGGCCAGCGCCGCGGTCGACGCCGCGCCGAGCGCGGGCCGGGCCTGAGCGAGCAGATCGGCTACCGCCGTGTCGTCGGGGAGCTCGGCGTGGACCATCGTCAGGCGCTGAATCCGTTGCGCCGCATCGGATTCACGCTGGGTATCGGCGTGGTACCCGCGGACCGTCTCGGCGATGTCGGCCAGGTACCTGACCCGTGACGGGGGCACGAGCTGGGCGAAGCGCGTGGAGACCGAGGTGTCGACGCGGGGTAGCGCGCCGGGTTCGAGAGTCAGACCGTGCTCGGTGAGCAGGCCGGTGAGGTGCTGGTACAGCGCCGTGACACCGTCGTCGTCGAAAGTCGCCGCACTGGTACCGAAGACGGGCATATCAGCGGGACTCGCGCCGAATTCCGAACGGTTGCGGATCAATTGGCGTGCCACATCGCGGACAGCGTCGGCCGCGCCACGGCGCTCGTACTTGTTGATCGCGACCACATCGGCGTAGTCGAGCATGTCGATCTTCTCGAGCTGGGAGGCGGCGCCGAATTCCGGCGTCATCACATACAGCGCCACATCGACGTGGTCGACGATGCCCGCGTCGCCCTGGCCGATACCGGGGGTCTCGAGGACGACCAGGTCGTGACCGGCGGCTCGGCACGCCGCGATCATGGTGTCGATATCGTCGGGCAGCTCGTGATTGCCCCGGGTGGCCAGGGAACGGAAATAGACATGGTCGCCGTCGAGGGCGTTCATCCGGATGCGGTCACCGAGCAGGGCGCCGCCCGCTCGTCTGCGGGTCGGGTCCACCGCGAGCACGGCGATGCGCAGTTTGTCCTGCTGGTCGGTGCGCAGGCGGCGCACCAATTCGTCGGTGAGCGAGGACTTGCCGGAGCCGCCGGTGCCGGTGATGCCGAGAACCGGCACGCGCCGCTGGTCTGCCGCCGCCACGATCGCGCTTCGATCCGCCGCGGTCAGCGCACCCTGCTGCAAGCAGGTGATGGTGCGCGCCAGGGCGTGTCGATCGCCGGTGTAGAGAGCGTCGAGGTCCGGTGCGGTTCGCGCGGGGTCGACATCGCACAGCTGGATCAGTTCGTTGATCATCCCGGGTAGTCCGAGCCGCTGGCCGTCCTCGGGCGAGAAGATCCGCACGCCGCTCGCCGCGAGCCGTTCGATCTCCTCGGCGACGATCACCCCGCCGCCCCCGCCGAAGATCCGCACCTCACCTGCCCCCGCCTCGCGCAGTGCCTCGGCCAGATATTCGAAGAACTCGATGTGTCCGCCCTGATACGAGCTGACCGCGACCCCCTGGACGTCCTCCTCGATCACCGCGTCGACGATCTCGCGCACCGACCGGTTGTGCCCGAGATGGATCACCTCGGCGCCCTGGGCTTGCAGGATGCGCCGCATGATGTTGATCGCCGCGTCGTGTCCGTCGAACAGGGCCGCCGACGTCACGAACCGCACCGGATTCACAGGAACATGCAGGCTCATGGCCGCCTCCGCCGTGTGGTAGATCGCCCGATACTCGGACATCAAACTAATTCTAGTGTGAACAGCGTCACTTCGCCGGGAAAACGGCTCGCTGAATTCGGGGTGCGTCGGGCGCGTCGACTCGGTTGCGGTGCGGCTCGCGTCGGCGTCGGCAACCGGGGTGGATCAGCGGATCAGGGTGGTTTCCTGTGCGCGGATCGTGCGGAAGAAGCGCGGGCCGACATCGGCGCCGTCGTGGTTGTAGCTGTCGATCACCTCGGCGAGCTCGTCGGCGAGTCGGCGCAGGTCGACGGTGGCGGTGATGCGGTCGAACTCGTCCGATTCCCACCCCCAGGTGGGCGGTATGTCGGTGATGGTGACCACGATCTGGTCGGCGAACGGAGTGGTGACAACGATCGTGAGCTCGGCGGGGGCCGCGGCGAGGGGGCTGTGGACAGTGACCTCGCCGGGGGCGCCCGCGGTGGCGAAGGTACGGGCGAAGGCGATGTCCTCGCGGACCGATTCGACGATCGACGCCGTGCTTGCGTGCCTGCCCGCCCGGTGGTGACGTGAACCGTAGACACGGTCGGGGGCGGCGCCGGAAGGATTGTGGCCCACGGATTTCCGTAGCAGGCGCTCCAGCATTCGTTCCGCGGTGGCGCGCTCGCCCGCGCCGGTGTTCTCGTGGTCGATCAGTGCGCGCAGGCGGGTGATCCGCACGAAATGGTCGCTGCCCATGGGCCTGATTGTGCCGCACATCGGCGGTGGTGGAATGCGTCACAGACGGCGAGCCACGGTTTCAGCTCGCCGACCCCGATCTGCGCGGCGAGCAGGGACGACGGGTGCGGCCGATCGGCAGCGGCTCGCCGACAGGCCCGACGACGGTGGAGGTACGGGGCCCGGCAGCGGTAGGCGGAACCCAGACTGCGGCGGGGCTCGGTATCGTCAGCGTCATCCGTGACCGTTGATCGACAAGAGGGTGGCCGTGACCGAATTCGAGACGATTCTGCTGGAGCGCAAGGGCGGCGCCGACGGTAAAGGTGGGGTCGGCTGGATCACCCTGAACCGCCCCAAGGCACTCAACGCTCTCAACGCACAGGTCCTCGACGACGTCATCGCCGCGCTCGACGAACTCGACCGCGACGACTCCATCGGCGCCGTCGTGATCACCGGCTCGGCGAAGGCCTTCGCGGCAGGCGCCGATATCAAGGAAATGGCACCGAAGTCGTATATGGACATGTTCATGGCCGACTTCTTCGCTCGGTGGGACCGTCTGGCCGACTTCCGCAAGCCCACCATCGCCGCCGTCGCGGGTTACGCGCTCGGTGGCGGCTGTGAGCTGGCGATGCTGTGCGACATCCTGATCGCCGCCGACAACGCCAAGTTCGGTCAGCCCGAGATCACCCTCGGCGTGATCCCCGGCATCGGCGGCTCACAGCGTCTCACCCGCGCGATCGGCAAGGCCAAGGCGATGGACCTGATCCTGACCGGCCGCACGATCGGCGCCGAGGAGGCCGAGCGTTCCGGGCTCGTCTCCCGCGTCGTGCCCGCCGACGAACTGCTCGACACCGCGCTCGAGGCCGCGCAGACCATCGCGTCGATGTCGCTGCCGGTCGCGATGATCGCCAAGGAGGCGGTGAACCGCTCGTTCGAGACCACCCTGGCCGAGGGGCTGCTGTTCGAACGCCGGGTGTTCCATTCGCTGTTCGCGACCGAGGACCAGAAGGAAGGCATGGCCGCCTTCGTGGAGAAGCGTCCGCCGAACTTCAACAACCGCTAGTTCGGTTTCCCGCGCGGCGCGCCGTCGATGAACTGCGCGGTCGTCGGCGCGGTGCCCTGTTCGGGGGACCGCGCCGAGGAATTGTCGTTACCGAGCAGTCCGACGACCGTGCCACCGAGGGTGGCCGTCACCGCGACCGCGGCGAGAAGTTTTCGTCGGCCCTCGGGCGGTGAGACCAGGACGGCCCCGGCGCGTCGACGCGGCATGCGCAGGCGCGCCGAGGGACGGCGGGCGCACATCAGCACCGCCCCGCGCGCCGAAACATACTCCGGCTCGGGGTCGTACACGATCGGCAGGCCGATCAGCCGCGCCAGGTCGGCGCGCAGGCTCGGGTTGCGGGCGCAGCCGCCGAGCAGCGCCATGGCGCCCGGTCGTACCCCGGTCTCCTCGATCAGTTGGCGCACGAACGAGGCCGAATGGTGCAGTCCCGCTTCGCACAATTCCGCCAGATCGCTGCGCGTGAGTACCGCGCGGCCGCCGGTGTCGGCGTCGGTGGCGGTGACAACTCTGGTGCGGCTCAACGATTCCCGGTGCTCTCGGCTGGATTGCTCGTCGGCGCTGACGCCGCTGCGCGCGAGTTGCCGGCGCAGGAGCGCGTCGTAGCCGTTGCCGCTGATCACCGTGCTGCGTTGGCAGCCGAGGATCGTTTCGGTGCGGCAGTCGGCGTGGGTGATGGTCAAACCCGAGCTGCCGAGGTCGTAGAGCATGACCGAGTCGGTGGCGGGCAATAGGCCGGTGAAGCGGAGGTAGCGCAGCTGGGCCAGCGGTTCGTCGACGATCGCGAAATCGGCCCGGCCCGCGGCGGCTCTGATCGCGTCGGCCTGTAGTTCGCTGCGGCAGGTGACGGCGGTGCCGGAGACATATTCGTCGCGGTCGGCTGCCGCCGCGCGCATGCGGTGGATCGCGGTGAGGACCGCCTCCTCCACCGAGCCGCCCGCTCGGCGCGGCACCCGGATGCGGTCGATGGGCGGCATGTGTGGCTGATCGGAATGGGTCAGTACGGCGCGGGCACCACCCGCGCCCGCCGACACCCCGAGGATCAGCACCATGGGCTACATCGTGGACCTTTTCGCGCTAGCTGCCAAGGGGATCGGTCGAAGATTTCCCAGACGGTTGCCAGGTCGCGTGGAATGCGAGGTTTTGCGCGTCGTCGGCGTCGAAATCACCCGCGTCGTGGCGGAACTGTGCGAGCAGTCGCAACAGGTCGCGGCCCTGTTCGGGAGGAAGACCGGGTTCGGCGAACACCTGGGCGTTGAGCGCCGCCGTGGCCTCGGCTACGGATTTTCTTCCCGCGCTCGTAATTTCGATCAGTGTTGCCCGACGGTCGCTGGGGTGGGGGACCCGGACCACCAACCCGGCGGCTTCGAGTCGATCGACGGTATTGGTCACGCTGGTCGGATGTACCTGCAGCCGCGCGCTCGCCTTGGCCATCGGCAGGGCGCCGGTGCGGCTGAAACCGAGCAGTTGCAGCAGTTCGTAGCGCGAGAACGTCAGGCCGGACGGTTTGAGCGCCTCGTCCACGCGCGCCATCACGATCTGCTGTGCCCGAACAAGCGAGGTCACCAGCGCCATGCCGTCGGCAACCGACTCCCAGCCATGCGCGATCCACTGCCGGTACGCCTCGGCGATGGGGTCCTGGGAGAGCGGTCTGGGCCGTGACATGAAAACGATCATTCCACGACCCAGCCGCTGCACACAGAGCGAGCGGCGGGAATCGAACCCGCGTCGACGGCTTTGCAGACCGTTGCCTCAACCTCTCAGCCACGCCCGCCTCGCCATTGATAGTGCCGGGTACTCGCGCTCGCGGCGAGGGTTGCGATCACCGTGATCGCAATGTCGGTAGGCGACCGCGGATCCGTGGGACACCGAGTCGGGCGCGGTCACCCCCGCCAGGCGTGCGGGCGATGCCCGCGACCGAGAATCAGAGCCCGGAGAAATCCCGCGCGACGACATGGTTGCGGTCCTCGATCGTGCCGAGCAGATAGTCCGGTGCGGTGCCGAAATACTGGCCGCGGGTCAGGCTGCTCCACCGGCGGGCCTGGTCGGTGCGGGTCTTGTAGAAGTTGACCCGGTAGCCACCGTCGTAGATGCGGAGCAGGCAGTAACCGCCCGGATACTCCTTCACCGCACCGACTTCCAGGAATTCCACCTCGCACGGCAGGTCCGGTCGCGTGCGACGGGTCCGGTGGGTGTGGCCGCTGTGGTGCAGGAAGACGCCGGGTGCTCGCTGGTAGAGCGTCTGTAGTTCGATCGCGGTCGCGCGGTCGAGGACGAAGCCGGGACCGCCGATATTGGTGAAGCCGGCTTCCGTGGTGACGGGGTGGTGGCCGAAGACGAGGGTGGGACGGTCCGGATCGGCGCGCAGGGTATCGGCGAGGGCGTCGAGTTGAGGGCGGTCCATGACGCCGCCCGACGCGTCCGGGGCGCTGGTGTCGAGGCCGAGGATGCGCAGGTCGCCGAGGTGGTGTTCGGTCATGTGCTGGCGGGGCAAGAAGCTGTCGCCCCAGCAGTCGGCGCGGCCGTCGGTCGGTGCGCAGTTCGGGTAGCCGGGGTGGGGGCGATCGTGGTTGCCACGGGCCACCAGGTAGTCGGTGCCGAGGGCGCCCCAGGTGTCGAGATGCGCTCGGACGGAACGGGACTCGTCGGCAGTCGCCTCGTTGGTCAGATCGCCTGCCACCAGCAGGAGCGAGGCGTCGCGGGCGCGGGCGTCATCGAGGAGGGCATCGAGCATGAACTGCGGATACGGTGGGTCACTGCGGTATCCGGGCGGGAATCCGGCGATCACGATGCCGCTGACCGTTTCGCCGTAGTGCACGTCGTTGGCCAGGGCGATGGTGTGCAGCAGGCGCCCGGGAGGCGTTGTGAGCGTGGTGAATTCGCCGCAAGCCTCGGGGGAGCCCGGTGCCGCGGTGGTGAGGGTCGGGCCGGGCAGCGCGCGAATTCCGTTGGACAGAGCCAGGAATCGGTAGGCGCGGCCGGGTTCGAGGCCGTCGATCTCGGCGTAGTGGTACGGGGTTCGGGCGTCGTCGTGGTAGACCGCGACCGGCTCGCGAGGTGAATCCGCCGGCGCCAGACGCACTTCGGTATCGGCGGGGACCGGAACCGGCAGGCCCGCCGGGTCGAGACCGAACGTGGTCCAGGTGAGTACCACGCCACGTTCGGTCACGGTGACGATTTCCAGATCGAGCGCGATCAGTGGCTCGGATTGTGCTGCGGCAGAGCCCGGTACCGCCGCGGCGAGCATCGCACCCGCCGCGGCGGCGAGCACTGTCCGGCGTGACGCTCCGCAGCAGCCCATGACACCGAGGGTAACGGCGGTCGTGGGCGACAACGAGAGGCGTCACCGGGTGTTCGGTCAGTGTTTGTTGGCCGGTGCCGAGCAGATCTTCCAGGTGCCGTCTTCTTTGGTGAGGTGCTCCTCGGTGCTGGACTCGGTATCGGGCTGCTCGCCCTCCACCGACAGCGTCAACTGACCGACCACCGTCGCCTTCGCGTCGTCACCGGTGATGACGATGTCGGTGACATCGTCGATCGTCACCTGCACGGTCGCCTTCTCGAACTGCGAACGCTGCTCGGGGGTGAGATTGTCGATCTCGGTCCGGTCGGCCTGGCACGCCAAGGCGGCGGCGGCGATGAACCCGTCGGAATCGAGGGTGTCGTAGAAATCGCGCACGGCCACATCGATCTGCTTCTCGTCCGACGACAGCGGCGTGCGCCCCTGCAGGGTCAGCACGATCCCCGCGATCAGCACCCCGGCCACCACCAGCGCCACAATCCCGAGCCCGACGAACAACCCGGTCCGCTTCTTCTTCGGCGGCTGTGGCGCCAGCCCTTGGGCCCCACCCGGATACCCCGCCCCCTGCGGTCCACCCGCCTGCGGATATCCCGGCGGCCCCTGCGGCGGAACTCCCTGCGAAGGGGTTCCCTGAGGGACCGGCGGCTGCTGACCGAAGGGCGGTTGCTGGCCCTCTGGCGGATTCGTCATGGCAACGCTCCTGATGTCATCGGGGGCGTCGGCCCCCAAAACGTGTGGAACCGTGCGAGATCAAACCTGATATCGAAAAAACGAGGCCCCGACCGAACGGACGGGACCTCGTTTTGTGCCCTCGGCAGGAATCGAACCTGCGGCCTTCTGCTCCGGAGGCAGACGCTCTATCCCCTGAGCTACGAGGGCGGGATAGATGCCGGTCGCGGTGAGGCGATCGGGCAGCGACAGCGTATCGCATGGAGTGCGGTGCGCCAAAAACCAAGCCGGACCGGGGGTTGCCCGGTCCGGCGCGGTGGTCAGTTGAATGGCAGGGGGGTGGCGTTGCGGGTGGCGAGCATGCTGGTCATCAGCTGGGACTCGCTTTCCTGGGTTTTCGACATGGTGGCGGCCAGGGTGCGGACGGCAGTGGTGTCGGCGTGCTCGGCGGCGTAGTCGAGCATCGGGACGCCACCCTGGTGGTGGCGCAGCATCAGCTGCAGGAACATCGTGTCCAGGGCGGGGCCGGTGGACCGGCGCAGCGCGGTCATCTCCTCCTGGCTCGCCATGCCCGGCATCTGCTGCATCGGGCCCGACATCGCGGGTCCGGCCGTGGTGTCACCGTGGTGGCCGCTGCTGCCGTGGTCGTCGGTCATCCAGCCCATGTAGCCGTCGACGTTCTGATTGGACTCGCCCCACAGCTGCAACCACGCCTGCATGCGGCCGATCTGGTTCTGCTGGGTGGTCAGGATGTCGTAGGCGAGCCTGCGCACGTCGTTGTCGGTCGAGGCGATCAGCGCCACCCCGGCCATATCGACGGCCTGGGCGTGATGGGCCGACATGTCCTGACTGAAACCGATGTCGACAGCGCTCGGTTCGGGTTCGGAGTTCTTCTCCAACGGCATCCGCAACAGCACCCCGGCCACCGCGCCGAGCAGCAGCAGACCGATCGCGCCGAGAACGAGGACCGCCCCGGTCGGGCGCCGCGCGCCCGAGTCGGGAGCGGTGTCCGAGTCGAGGGCGGCGTCGCCGGGTTCGACCGTGCTCACTACTGGCCCGAGGGCAGGCCGCCCGGCATCGGGATGTTCGGCAGGCCGGGAATCCCCGAGCCGATGCCGCCGCCGCCGAGTTCGGTCGCGTCCGGGGTCAGGCCCTTACCGTCCATCGGCACCGCTTCCGGACCGTAGGGCGAGGAGTCGAACGGCGGCGGGTTGTTCGCGTCGAAGATCGGGTTCGAGCAGCTCGCGCCGACCTCGGGGTAGGCGTAGGGGTTCTCGCGCAGGGCGGAGATGAACTGCTTGATCCGCGCGTCGTCGGCATTGTCCAGCTTGAGCTGGTGGCCCCACGACTGCAGCGAGATCGCCGAGTCCAGACCCGGGTACGGCGACATCAGCGAGAACTGACGGCCCTTGACGAAGTTCGACAGCTTCTCGACACCGGCCGCGTCGACCTTGTCCGGGTTGTAGGTGATCCAGACCGCGCCGTGCTCGAGCGAGTGCACCGCGTTCTCCATGCGGATCGGCTTGGCGTAGACGGTGCCTGTGCAGTTCGCCCACGCGCCGTCGTGCGGGCCACCGAAGGCAGGGGCCTTGTCGTAGGCCACGCGCTGGCTGCTGGTCACGTGCAGGCCGGCCGGGTACTCCGCCTTCACCACGCCGTCGATCTTCGTCGACGGGTCCTGGTTCTCCTTGGAGGGCACCCATTCCTTGAGGTCGGTCTGGGCCTCGCGGATGGCGGCCTGGTCCATGTACTTGGGCACCAGGCTGTAGGCGAGCAGGCCGACCAGCGCGACGATGGCAACGCCGGCGCCGATCAGGGCCCATGGGGTGTCGCGCTTCTTACCCGGAAGGTTGCCCTTGCGGGTCTTGCGGGACGGAGACGACTTCCCCGCGGCCCGCACGGCCTTGGCTGATGTGGCGCTGGTCCTACTCGGCATCGCTGCTTGTGCTCTTTCGACGTGTGGATCGGTGGGTTCGTGGCGGGCGGTCGTGGTTGCGAGGGGCCCAGCCAATAGGATAGAGACTCGTGACTCCAGCTGACCTTGCAGATCTCCTTCGTACCACCGCGGCGAAGGTGCTTGTCGAACGCGGACTGGACTCGTCGGTCCTGCCCGAGCAGGTCACAGTGGAGCGTCCGCGTAACCCCGAACACGGCGACTATGCCACGAATGTGGCCATGCAGGTGGCCAAGCGGGTCGGAACCAACCCTCGGGAGCTGGCCGGCTGGCTGGCCGAGGCGCTGTCGGCCTCCGAGGGGATCGATGTGGCCGAGATCGCGGGCCCCGGCTTCCTGAACATCCGCCTCGCCGCGTCGGCGCAGGGCGCGATCGTCAGCCAGATCCTGGCCGCGGGGGAGATCTACGGCACCGGGTTCGCACTGGCGGGCACCAAGATCAATCTCGAGTTCGTCTCCGCGAACCCGACCGGCCCGGTGCACCTCGGTGGCACCCGGTGGGCCGCCGTCGGTGACGCGCTGGGTCGCATCCTGGCCGCTCAGGGCGCCGACGTGACCCGGGAGTACTACTTCAACGACCACGGCGCGCAGATCGACCGCTTCGCGAAGTCCCTGGTGGCGTCCGCGCTGGGCGAGCCGACCCCCGAGGACGGGTACGCGGGCGAGTACATCGCCGAGATCAGCTCGGGCATCGTCGCCGCGCATCCCGAGGTGCTCACCCTGCCCGCCGACGAGCGGCACGAGGTGTTCCGCAGTGCGGGCGTGCAGCAGATGTTCGCCCAGATCCGGGCCGACCTGCACGAGTTCGGCACCGATTTCGACGTGTACTTCAACGAGAGCGAACTGTTCGCCTCCGGCGCCGTCGAGCAGGCCGTCGAGCAGCTCAAGAACTCGGGCAACCTGTACGAGAAGGACGGTGCGTGGTGGATCGCCAGCACCGAGTACGGCGACGACAAGGACCGCGTGGTCCTCAAGAGTGACGGCAACGCCGCCTACATCGCCGGTGACATCGCCTACTTCCAGAACAAGCGTGGCCGTGGCTTCGACCTGGCCATCTACATGCTCGGCGCCGACCACCACGGCTACATCGGCCGGCTCAAGGCCGCCGCCGCCGCGTTCGGCGACAACCCCGACACCGTCGAGGTGTTGATCGGGCAGATGGTGAACCTGGTGCGCGACGGTGTGGCCGTGAAGATGAGCAAGCGCGCGGGCACCGTGGTGACCCTCAACGATCTGGTCGAGCAGATCGGTGTCGACGCCTCGCGTTATTCGCTGGTGCGTTCCTCGGTGAACTCGAGCATCGACATCGACCTGGACCTGTGGACCAAGGCGAGCAGCGAGAACCCGGTCTACTACGTCCAGTACGCGCACTCGCGGACCAACAGCATTATCGGCAACGCGGCGAAGTATCCCGAATTTGCTTCTGTCGAACCGGATTTCGCGCTGATGACCTCCGGTCGTGAGGGTGATCTGATCCGCACCCTCGGCGATTTCCCCCGTGTCGTCGCCACCGCGGCCGATACCCGCGAACCGCACCGCATCGCCCGTTATCTCGAGGAACTGGCCGGGGTCTACCACCCGTTCCAGTCCGACGACGACATGCGCGTGCTCCCCAAGGGCGACGACGCCGTCACCCCGCTCAACGCCGCCCGGTTGGAACTGGTCAAGGCGACCCGTCAGGTGCTGGCCAACGGTCTGGCCCTGCTCGGCGTGAGCGCACCGGAGCGCATGTGAGCTCCCACAGACTTTTCAGGAAGGACGCACAACGATGAGTGGCGCACACCCCGCCGGTCCCCGGCACGCAGAGATCCCGCACGCGCCGAGTCTGGCCGAGCGCCCGACCGACCCGCAGGAGATGATCGACCTCCCCGCGAACGTGTGGCCGCGCAACGCCCTGCGCGGTGACGACGGAGTGGTCCGGCTCGCCGGTGTGCCCGTCACCGGGCTCGCCGAGCAGTACGGCACGCCGCTGTTCGTGATCGACGAGGACGACTTCCGCTCGCGCTGCCGCGACATGGTGGCCGCGTTCGGGTCGAACGCCCGCGTGCACTACGCGTCCAAGGCGTTCCTGTGCGGCGAGATCGCGCGCTGGATCCGTGACGAGGGCCTTTCCCTGGACGTGTGCTCCGGCGGCGAGCTGGCGGTGGCGCTCAACGCCGGTTTCCCCGCCGAGCGGATCGCGTTGCACGGCAACAACAAATCGGTGCCCGAGCTCGAAGCGGCCGTGGCGGCCGGTGTCGGGCACGTGGTCGTCGACTCGCTCTACGAGATCGAGCGGCTCGAAGCCGTAGCCGCCGCGGCGGGTGTGGTGCAGGACGTGCTGGTCCGTGTCACCGTCGGTGTCGAGGCGCACACCCACGAGTACATCTCCACCGCGCACGAGGACCAGAAGTTCGGTTTCTCGATCGCCGGTGGCGACGCGATGGAAGCCCTCGCCCGCGTTTTCGAGGCCGACAACCTGCGTCTGGTCGGCCTGCACAGCCATATCGGCTCGCAGATCTTCGAACTCGACGGCTTCGAGATCGCCGCGCGACGCATGCTCGGCCTGCTGCGCGAGGCCATCGACAAGTTCGGCATCGACCGCACCGCGCAGATCTCGACCCTGGATCTCGGCGGCGGCCTCGGTATTTCGTATCTGCCGAGCGACAGCCCGCCGCCGCTGGGCGAGTTCGCCGCCAACCTGCGCGCCCTGGTCGCCGCCGAGGCCGCCCGCGCCGGGCTGCCCGAGCCGACCATCGCCGTCGAACCGGGTCGCGCCATCGCGGGCCCCGGCACGGTGACCCTGTACGAGGTCGGCACCATCAAGGATGTCGAACTCGACGGTGGCGCGCGCCGTCGCTACGTCAGCGTGGACGGTGGGATGAGCGACAATATCCGCCCCGCGCTGTACCAGGCCGACTACGATTGCCGTCTGGTCTCGCGCTCGTCGGACGCCCATGCGGTCGTCGCGCGCGTGGTCGGAAAGCATTGCGAGAGTGGCGATATCGTCATTCGTGACACCTGGATTCCCGCCGACGCCGGCCCCGGTGACCTGGTGGCCGTGGCGGCGACCGGTGCGTACTGCTATTCGATGTCGAGTCGCTACAACCTGCTCACCCGGCCCGCTGTGGTCGCGGTGCGTGACGGTGCGGCCCGACTGATTCTGCGCCGGGAAACGGTGGCGGACCTGCTCAGCCTGGAGGTAGAAGAATGAACGGCACCAAAGATGCGGGTCGTCCGCTCGGCGTAGCCGTGCTCGGGATGGGCACTGTCGGTACCGAGGTGGTTCGCGTGCTGCGCGATCACGCCGATGACCTGCGTTCGCGCGTCGGAGCGCCACTCGTGCTGCGCGGTGTCGCGGTGCGCGACGTCAGCAAGGACCGCGGTCTGCCCGCCGAGTTGCTCACCACCGATGCCGCCGCGCTCGTCGCCCGCGACGACGTCGATCTGGTGGTGGAGGTCATGGGCGGTATCGATCCCGCCCGCAAGCTGATCGGCGACGCGCTCATCGCGGGCAAGTCCGTGGTGACCGCCAATAAGGCGCTGCTGGCCGACTACACCGGTGAGCTCGCCGCCGCCGCCGAGGGCAGCCGCGCCGACCTGTACTTCGAGGCCGCCGTCGCCGGTGCGATCCCGGTGGTCCGGCCGCTGATCCAGTCGCTGTCGGGTGACCGGGTGAACAAGGTCGTCGGCATCGTCAACGGCACCACCAACTTCATCCTCTCCGCGATGGACGAGACCGGCGCCGCCTACGACGACGTGCTCGCCGAAGCCACCGAACTCGGCTACGCCGAGGCCGACCCCACCGCCGATGTCGAGGGCTACGACGCCGCCGCCAAGGCCGCGATCCTGGCCTCGCTGGCCTTCCACACGCGTGTGACCGCGGCCGATGTCTACCGCGAGGGCATCTCCAAGATCACCGCCGAAGACCTCGAGACCGCGTCGGCCGTCGGCTGCACGGTCAAGCTGCTCGCCATCTGCGAGCGCGTCTCGGCCGGTCCGGGCGAGCCGACCCTGGAAGAGGGCGGCAAGGATCGCGTCTCGGTGCGCGTCTACCCGGCGCTCATCCCGCGCAAGCACCCGCTGGCCTCGGTCAACGGCGCGTTCAACGCCGTTGTCGTCGAAGCCGACAACGCCGGTCGCCTGATGTTCTACGGGCAGGGTGCCGGTGGCGCCCCCACCGCGTCGGCCGTGCTCGGCGACCTGGTGATGGCCGCGCGCAACAAGTTCTACGGTGGTCGCGCACCCGGTGAATCGGTCTATGCTGAGCTGCCGATCGCGCCGATCGGTGACACCCCCACCCGCTACCACGTGAACCTGCAGGTGGAGGACCGTCCCGGCGTGCTCGCCGCGGTCGCCGACACCTTCGCCCAGCACGGGGTGAGCATCTCCACCGTGCGTCAGCAGGGCCACGGCGACGGCGCCCGACTCGTGGTCGTCACCCACCATGCGGTGGAGTCGTCGCTGGCGGATACTGTCGCCGTATTGGCGGACATGGAATCCGTCACCGCTGTGACCAGCGTTCTCAGACTGGAAGGCACAGAAGAATGAGGCGGAATGTGCGCGGCGTCGCCGACATTCGCACCGCATCGTACGCAGAAGACACGTGCGCGCATGATTGCGCCGCGACGCAGGGAGCGTTGGCATGAGCACGACTGGAATCGCACCGCAGTTGGGCGTGCACTCGCGCTGGCCCGGTCTGATCGCTGCCTACCGTGACCGCTTGGCCGGTGCGGCCGACTGGGAGCCGGTGACCCTGTTCGAGGGTGGTACCCCGCTGGTCCCCGCACCGCACCTGTCCGCGCTCACCGGATGCGAGGTGTATCTCAAGGTCGAGGGCGCCAACCCCACCGGGTCGTTCAAGGACCGCGGTATGACCATGGCGATGACCGACGCCAAGTACCGCGGTCAGAAGGCTGTGCTGTGCGCGTCGACCGGTAACACCTCGGCCTCGGCCGCGGCGTACGCCACCCGCGCCGGCATGGAATGCGCGGTGCTGATCCCGCAGGGCAAGATCGCGATGGGCAAGCTGGCCCAGGCCGTGATGCTCGGCGCCAAGATCATCCAGGTCGAGGGCAACTTCGACGACTGCCTCGAGCTCGCGCGCAAGGTGACCGCGGAATTCCCGCAGGTCGGCCTGGTGAACTCGGTGAACCCGGCCCGGATCGAGGGGCAGAAGACCGCCTCGTTCGAGATCTGCGACGTGCTCGGCAAGGCGCCCGATGTGCACGTGCTCCCGGTCGGCAACGCGGGCAACATCACCGCCTACTGGCGCGGATACCGCGAATACCACGCCGACGGCATCACCTCGGTGCTCCCGCGCATGCTCGGTGTGCAGGCCGCCGGTGCCGCGCCGCTGGTCAACGGTGCCCCGGTGAAGGACCCCGAGACCATCGCGACGGCCATCCGGATCGGTGCCCCGGCGTCGTGGAACGGTGCGATGGAGGCCAAGGAGCAGTCCGGTGGCGCGTTCCGCGCGGCCACCGACGACGAGATCCTGGCCGCCTACCGTCTCGTCGCCGCGAAGGAGGGTGTCTTCGTGGAGCCCGCGTCGGCCGCGAGCGTGGCCGGCCTGCTGGCCGCGCGCGCGGAAGGTTGGCTGGATTCGGGTCTGACCGTAGTGTGCACCGTGACCGGTAACGGTCTCAAGGACCCCGACAACGCGCTGGCCGGAATGCCCGAGGTCAAGCCGATCGCCGTCGACCCGATCGCCATCGCCCGCGAACTCGAGCTGGCCTGAGTTGAGCCGCGAGCCCACCCTGATGACAGCGACGCTGCCCGCCGGTCTCGAAGTGACCGTGCGTGTCCCCGCCTCCACCGCCAATCTCGGTCCCGGATTCGATTGTCTAGGAATGGCATTGGGCATCTACGACGAGATCGTGGTGCGCACCACCGAGTCGGGGCTCGACATCCGAGTCGAGGGTGAAGGCGCCGACGACGTGCCTTGGGGTCCAACGCATCTGGTGGTTCGCGCGATCGAGCGTGGACTGGAATCGCTGGGTGTGTGGGCCGACGGCCTCGATGTGGTGTGCCGCAACGTGATCCCGCACTCGCGCGGACTGGGTTCCAGTGCCTCGGCCGTGGTCGGCGGGCTCGCCGCCGGTGCCGGGCTGGCCGCGAAGTTCGACCCCGCGCTGCGCATGGACGGTGACCGTCTGGTGCAGCTCGCCTCGGAGTTCGAGGGTCACCCCGACAATGCCGCGGCCAGTGTGCTCGGCGCAATCGTGGTGTCGTGGACCGAAACCGATGCCGAGCAGAACCGCGCCTACCGGGCCGTGCGGCTGACGCCCTCGCCCGCACTGCGCCCGGTGGTGCTGATCCCGCAGGAACGCTCCTCCACGGCGCACACCCGCGGGTTGTTGCCCGAGCAGGTGCCCCACGGCGACGCGGCGTTCAACGTGAGCCGGGCGGCGCTGGCCGTCGTCGCGCTCTCCGAACGCCCCGATCTGCTGATGTCGGCCACCGCCGACCGGCTGCACCAGACCCAGCGTGCACCCGCGCTACCGCTCACCACGAAGTGGATCGAGCTGTTGCGCGCGGCGGGAATCGCGGCGACGGTCTCGGGTGCCGGGCCGACAATTCTCGCGTTGACCACCGAAGAATTCCCCGATGACCTGCGCAAACAGGCCGAATCGGACGGTTTGCGCGTGATCGAGCCCGGTATCGCCGACGGGGTGGCGATCGACTGACGGCGTGCCTGCCTTGCCGTTGTTCGCAATGGGCAGCTATTCTGGGCAGGTCCGTACATCGTGCGCATCAGACGCCGGTGCTTCATCAGGGCAATCGCTCCCCTCACCACTGTCTTCTGGTGGCGAAGCCTCCGGTCCTTCCGCGGCGGGTAGTACGGCACAGGCGTCGAACATGGACGCATAATCCGAGCTCGGCATATGGTGCCGGTCTACGGAACGGAACCCTCGAATCAGCACACGGCATTCGAGGGAAGGAAAGGACTTCCGTGACAGAAACGGACCTGCTCGCGACACCCGGGGTGGATTCCAACCCTACGAACTCGGGCAGCCGCGAAAGTGAATCCGGACAGATTTCGAAAATGAGCGAACACACCGACGTCGCACGATCGGGGCTGACTGGAATGCTGTTGCCGCAGTTGCGCGCACTGGCGGGGGAGCTCGGTATCCGAGGTACCTCCGGAATGCGTAAGGGCGATCTCATCGCCGCTATCAAGGAAAATCAATCCGGAGCGCCTGCCAAGGGTGACAAGCCCGCCGCCGCCGTGACGGCCGCCGCGCCTGTCGCGAACGAGGCGCCTGCCAAGAACGAAGCGCCTGCGAAGAACGAAGCGCCCGCCAAGAACGAAGCGCCTGCCAAGAACGAAGCGCCGGCGAAGGCGGATCGGTCCGCCAAGGCCGACAAGCAGGCCGCGCCCGCCGAGAAGAAGGCTCCCGCCGAGGTCAAGGCCGCTGAGGCCAAGACCGTCGAGGCTCCGGCCGAGCAGGTCGCGACCGAGCAGGTCAAGACCGATGCCCCCGCCGACGCAGGCGAGGATTCCGGTCGTGACGGTGGTCAGCGTGGTCGTGGCAGGCAGCGTCGTGGGCGTGACCAGGCCCGTTCCGGTGGTGGCGACAACGCTCCCGCCGAGAACCGCGCTCCCGCCGAGAATCGCGCCGAGGAGACCAAGCAGGCCGACAAGGCCGAGGGCGGCGATCAGAACGAACGTCGCCGCGAGCGTGGCGATCGCAACGGCGCCGAGCGCAACGACCGCAACGGCAACGACCGTGGTGAGCGCGCCGGTGGCGACCGTAATCAGAACGAGCGCAACCAGAATCAGGGCTCCAACGGCAACAGCGGCGGCAATCGCGGTCCCCGCGACGACCGCGGCGGTGACGACGAGGAAGGCGGCCGCGGTCGCCGGGGTCGTCGATTCCGTGAGCGTCGTCGTGGTCGCGACCGCGACGGCGGCCCCGTGGGCAACGGCCCGACCGAGGCCCGCGATTACGACATTCGCGAGGACGACGTCCTGCAGCCGGTCGCCGGCATTCTCGATGTCCTCGACAACTACGCGTTCGTGCGGACCTCCGGCTACCTCGCCGGCCCCAACGACGTGTACGTGTCGATGAACCTGGTCCGCAAGAACGGCCTGCGCCGCGGTGACGCGATCACCGGTGCGGTGCGTGCCCCGCGCGACGGCGAGCAGAACAACCAGCGGCAGAAGTTCGACCCGCTGGTTCGCCTGGACACCGTCAACGGTGGCGAGCTGGAAGCGGCGCGTCGTCGTCCGGACTTCCAGAAGCTCACCCCGCTGTACCCGAACGAGCGGCTGCGCCTGGAAACCGCGCAGAACAAGCTCACCACGCGCGTGATCGACCTGATCATGCCGATCGGTAAGGGTCAGCGTGCGCTGATCGTGTCCCCGCCCAAGGCGGGTAAGACCACGATCATGCAGGACATCGCCAACGCGATCGCGATCAACAACCCCGAGTGCTACCTCATGGTTGTCCTGGTCGACGAACGTCCCGAAGAGGTCACCGACATGCAGCGTTCGGTGAAGGGTGAGGTCATCGCCTCCACCTTCGACCGCCCGCCGGGTGACCACACCTCCGTCGCCGAGCTCGCCATCGAGCGCGCGAAGCGCCTGGTGGAAATGGGCAAAGACGTTGTGGTGCTGCTCGACTCGATCACCCGATTGGGCCGTGCGTACAACAACTCCTCGCCCGCCTCGGGCCGCATCCTCTCCGGTGGTGTCGACTCGACCGCGCTGTACCCGCCCAAGCGGTTCCTCGGCGCGGCCCGCAACATCGAGAACGGTGGCTCGCTCACCATCATCGCCACGGCGATGGTGGAGACCGGTTCCACCGGCGACACGGTGATCTTCGAAGAGTTCAAGGGCACCGGCAACGCCGAGCTCAAGCTCGACCGCAAGATCGCCGAGCGGCGCGTGTTCCCCGCGGTGGACATCAACCCGTCGAGCACCAGGCACGACGAGCTGCTGCTCTCGCCCGACGAGATGGCCGTGGTGCACAAGTTGCGTCGCGTGCTGTCGGGTCTGGACTCGCACCAGGCGATCGATCTGCTGATGGATCGCCTGCGCAAGTCGAAGAACAACCTCGAGTTCTTGATGACGGTCTCCAAGACCGCACCGAGCGCTCTCGACGAGTGATCGTCTAGAACTACCGACAAGGGCCCCGCTTCGGTGGGGCCCTTGCTTTGTTCTCGGCGCGCCTCCGCCGATGGACTGACCGAAGGGTGCGACGAAGGAGTACCCGTAGGGAGGGAAGAGGTGGAGTTCAGCGCCGAGAACCGCGGCACCAGCCGCCATATATCCGGGAACAAACTCGTGGTGGGGGGTGTTCTGTAGGCGTGCGGTCTGCTCTGGCATACTGGACAACTGTGTGTCTTGCGAGTTCGCAGACATCCCGCCTAGTCGGTTCCGGTTCACGTACTCCACTCCATGGAGCTACGACCCGGCGACCATTATCGAGAGGACGCCCATGAAGGCAGGAATCCACCCCACGTATGTCGACACCACCGTCGTGTGTGGTTGCGGCAACACCTTCCAGACTCGCTCCACCAAGGAGTCCGGTCAGATCTCCGTCGAGGTCTGCTCGCAGTGCCACCCGTTCTACACGGGCAAGCAGAAGATCCTCGACACCGGCGGCCGCGTGGCCCGCTTCGAGGCTCGCTACGGCAAGCGCGCGGGTGCCAAGCAGGCCGAAGACGCCTCCTAGTTACCTCTCCCGACGCCCGGACTGCTTTTCGCAGGCCGGGCGTTGGTGGTTTCTGTACCCGAGGTCATCGCTTTCGCACACCACATAAGGAACTTCACGTGACGCAGCCGTCCGCAATCGACGACATTCTGGCCGAATATGCCGGTCTGGAGATGCAGCTCGCCGATCCGGCGTTGCACAACGACACGGGTGCGGCGCGGCGGGTGGGGAAGCGGTTCGCCGAGTTGGCACCGGTGATGAGCACCTATCGCAAGCTCGAGTCCGTGCGCGACGATCTGGAGGCCGCTCGTGAGCTGGCCTCCGACGACGCGTCGTTCGCCGCGGAGGTGCCGGGGCTACAGACCCAACTGGTGGAGCTGGAACAGGCTCTCGCCGACTTGCTCGCCCCGCGCGACCCGCACGACGGTGACGACGTGGTGCTCGAGGTGAAGTCCGGCGAGGGCGGTGAGGAATCGGCGCTGTTCGCCGCTGATCTGGCGCGCATGTACATCCGCTACGCCGAGCGGCACGGGTGGAAGGTGGAGACGCTCGACGTCACCTACTCCGACCTGGGCGGGTACAAGGACGCGACACTGTCGATCAAGAGCAAGGACGCGGCACGCGACGGGGTGTGGTCGCGCTTCAAGTTCGAGGGCGGGGTGCACCGGGTGCAGCGCGTGCCGGTGACCGAATCGCAGGGCCGCATCCATACTTCGGCCGCGGGCGTGTTGATCTACCCCGAACCCGACGAGGTCGAGCAGGTGCAGATCGACGAGACCGATCTGCGCGTCGACGTCTACCGCTCCTCCGGCAAGGGCGGCCAGGGCGTCAACACCACCGACTCCGCGGTCCGCCTCACCCATTTGCCGTCGGGCATCGTGGTGACCTGCCAGAACGAACGTTCCCAGCTGCAGAACAAGGCGCGCGCGATGCAGGTGCTCGCCGCGCGACTGCAGGCGCTGGCCGAGGAGCAGGCCGATCAGGAAGCCGCGGCCGGTCGCGCGAGCCAGATCCGCACGGTCGACCGTTCCGAACGCATCCGCACCTACAACTTCCCGGAGAACCGGATCGCCGACCATCGCATCGGTTTCAAGTCGCACAATCTCGACGCCGTCCTCGACGGCGATCTCGACCCGTTGCTCGACGCGCTCGGCAAGGCGGACCGCGACGCTCGCATGGCTGCCGAGTAAAGGGATGAGCCGTCAGCGCCTGGGGCAACCGGCTCACGTAGCCACGCGAGGCACCCGAGGGACGACGCCGTGACCGAGCGGCTCCGATTGCGTCCGCTGATCGTCGAGGCCGCCGCGCGGCTGGCCGAGGCGGGTGTCGGTTCGCCCATGCCCGACGCGGAGAGCCTGGCCGCCCATGTACTCGACACCGAGCGCATGCGGCTGGCGCTGATCCCGATGATCGAGATCGAGACCGCCGACCGATACCGGGCGCTGATCGAACAGCGCGCAGCGCGAATTCCGTTGCAGCACCTGACCGGAACGGCGGCGATGGGCGAGATCGACCTCGCTGTCGGCCCCGGCGTCTTCGTGCCGCGCCCGGAAACCGAACTGCTGTTCGCCTGGGCACTGGCCCACCTCGCGACCCTCCCGCACGATCACGCGCCGACCGTCGTCGACCTGTGTACAGGGTCGGGCGCACTGGCACTGGCCATCGCGCACGCCCGTCCCGACGCCGAGGTCCACGCCGTCGAACTCGACCCCGATGCGCTCATCTGGGCGCGCCGCAACGCCGAGACCCGCGCGGCCGAGGGCGACACACCGATCATCCTGCATCCCGACGATGTCACCGACCCGGCCCTGCTCGCCCTGCTGACGGCCCGCGTCGACCTGGTCGTGACCAACCCGCCCTATATTCCCGACGCGGCGATCCTCGATCCCGAGGTGGCCGACCACGACCCTCATCGAGCCCTCTTCGGCGGCCCGGACGGCCTCGACATCATCCGAGCGATGGTTCCCACCATCGGCCGTCTGCTGCGTCCCGGCGGCGCCACCGCCATCGAGCACGACGACACCAACGGCGGGGGAGTGGCCGCGCTGCTCGCGGACGCCGATTTCATCGACGTCGTCGAACACACCGACCTCACCGACAAGCCTCGCTTCGTCGTCGCCCGCCGCCCCGCCGACCGCTGACCGCGACCGAGCCCCGCGGCGACGACGTGCGGCTGCTGCCGTACCCGGCAAACACCCGTCATAGGCGAATCGCATGGTCGAGCGAGCACCCGTGCGGTGCAGCACACTCCGAGCATCTGACGCATCGGCTGATCTCGCGCGCACAGGGCAACTCCCCGACGACGCCCAAAAGTCCCCCGTCACCTGACCGCGGGCCCGGGGACTAGACTCTTGCCGCACCCGAGACCGGCTAGGAGTCGCGGGGAGGCGGACTAGAGAGGCGGAACAGGGTGAGTACCGTCTATGACTGTGCTGAAGCCGATTCGCGGGCGGCCGGCATCACCGCCGCGACCAGCGCGTTGAAGTCCGGGCGGCTGGTCGTCATGCCGACGGATACGCTCTATGGCCTCGCCGCCGACGCATTCGATTCCGCCGCCGTGAGCGATCTACTGGCTGCTAAACGGCGCGGGCGCGATATGCCCGTTCCGGTGCTCGTCGGGTCGTGGCACACGATCGATGGGCTGGTGTTCTCGGTGCGGCCGCAGGCACGCGACTTGATTCGCGCGTTCTGGCCCGGTGCGCTGAGTCTTGTCGTGCAGGCGGCGCCCTCGCTCGCGTGGGATCTCGGCGATACCCGTGGCACGGTGATGCTGCGGATGCCGTTGCATCCGGTGGCACTCGAACTGTTGCGTGAGGTCGGGCCGCTGGCGGTGTCGAGCGCCAATGTGTCGGGCCAGCCGCCGGCGACCACCGCCGCGCAGGCGCGTGAGCAGCTGGGGTCGCTGGCGAGTGTGTATCTCGACGGTGGCCCGGCCGAACACGCCGTGGCCTCGACGATTGTCGATCTCACCGCGGATCAGCCGCGGGTGTTGCGGGAGGGTGCTGTGTCGGTGGCCGATATCGCGGAGGTGCTCGGGATGGTGCCGGAAGCCCTGATCAGCTCCGCGCAGCGGTGATCGCACGCAGCTGATGAGTTCAGTCGTCCCCCTGCGCGAGCTGTTGCTCGTGCTGCTCGTCTCCGCCACCGTGACCTTCCTCGCCACCGGTGGTGTGCGAGTGCTCGCCATCGGGTTCGGTGCGGTGGCGGTGCCGCGCGAGCGCGATGTGCACGTGAAGCCGGTACCGCGAATGGGCGGTGTCGGCATGTATGTCGGCGTCGTCGCCGCGGTGTTGTTCGCACACCAATTGCCCGCGCTGCGAAGAGGTTTCGACTACGCCCCGGACATTCCTGCGGTGCTGGTCGCCGCGACGATCATCGTGCTGGTCGGCATCGTCGACGACCGATGGGGACTGGACGCGCTCACCAAATTCGTCGGTCAGATCACCGCGGCGGGCGTGATGGCCGTGATGGGTCTGAGCTGGTACGTGATCTACAACCCGTTCAACGACACCACCGTGGTGCTCGACGCGTTGCAGGGCGGTCTGGTCACCGTCGGCATCACCGTCACCCTGGTGAACGCGATGAACTTCGTCGACGGTTTGGACGGCCTGGCCGCGGGCCTCGGTTTGATCTGCGCGACCGCGGTTTTCGTGTTCTCCATCGGTCTGCTCTATGACCAGGGCGGTTCGGTCGACACCTATCCGCCCGCGCTGTTGGCCGCCGCGCTGGCGGGCGCGTGCCTGGGATTTCTGCCGCACAATTTCTCCCCGGCCCGAATATTCATGGGCGATACCGGCTCCATGATGATCGGTTTGATCCTGGCCGCGGTATCCACCGGCGCTTCCGGCCGAATTCCGCTGCAGGGTTACGGCCCGCGCGACATTGTCGGTTTGCTGTCGCCGCTGTTGCTGGTCGGCGCGGTGATGTTCATTCCGGTACTCGACCTGTTGCTGGCGATCGTGCGCCGGGTGCGCGCCGGCGTGAGTTTCTCCACACCGGACAAAATGCATCTGCACCACCGATTGCTCCAGATCGGGCATTCGCACCGCCGCGTCGTACTGCTGATCTATTTATGGGTCGGCGTACTCGCGTTCGGTGCGGTGGGAACGTCATTGATGGATAGACGCCTCGTTGTCCTGCTGGTGGCGGGCGGATTGGTGTTCGCGCTGGTAGTGACCGCGATCCCGTCGGTGCGCAGGTCGGAGTCGGCGCAGCACTGAGTTCGCCCCGCAAGGTAAAGTTCGGGCCGTGAGCTCTACACCGGAAACCGTGCCAGGCCCTGACGCCCCCCTGCGCGCCGCGCTGCGCTACGGCCTGATCGGCCTCGGCGTGCTCGTGGTCGTCTCCGTGGCGATCGCTTCGGCCGTGGCCGGGATGCCCGGGCTGTGGGGTGCGCTGCTCGGTGCCGCGATCGGGGGCGGATTCATCCTCACCACGGTCGTGGCGGTGCTGTTCGGCGCCAAGCTGCCGCCGACCATGGCCGGCGCGGTCATGCTGGTCAGCTGGGTCGGCAAGATGCTGGTGGCGCTGCTGGTGATCGTCGTGCTCAACCAGTTCGACTTCTACAGCAGGCCCGCGCTGTTCTTTACGGTGGTAGGAGCCCTGCTGATCGTCCTCGGCGCCGAGACGTACGGCGTTGTGAGCCAGAAGGTTCCGTACGTCACGACACGCGCGGGAGACGGCGAAACGGCTTCCGAGCAGGAATAATCCCACCCAGCTACGCACTGTCGTAGATAGCTTGGTAAAGTGTTGGTAAGCAAGCACCCAAGCTAGAGACTCGGCCCGACAAACTCGGGGCAATGTCTCGAGTTACCAGGGGGGATCATAACGATCCCACCCGGTGCCGCTATGCTTACTGCCGATCCGGGTGGATAGTGCCCGGTTGAAGCATGTCGACGATGTCGCCGACGCCCGAACAGAAGCCGATACGGGTTACACCGTACGAGCGGCTGTCGAATTTCGAGCCGACCAGAGTCGACCCCATTGATCGTCAATGTCCGATCGAACCGCGGGAATGACAGTCGTACCTGCGGCCCGAACACGGGAGAGAACGCTGAGCGTCATCACTTTGGCGGCGGGCGAGTTTCACGCGCCATCGCTGTCCGACTTCTACCCTCCAGCAGTGCTGTTCGCGGGGACGCCGTTCGAACTCGATCGCCTGATGCTGGTCCGGCTGCTGATGACCGCTGTTTTGGTGGCCGTCTTCGTGCTGGCATTCCGCTCGCCGAAGATCGTGCCGCGCGGCCTGCAGAACGTGATGGAAGCCGGTGTGGTTTTCGTCAAGGAGCAGATCGCCGACGAGGTACTCGGCAAGGAAACCGGCAAGAAGTTCCTCCCGCTGATCGCGACGATCTTCTTCACGGTTCTCTTCCTGAACTTCTCCGGTGTGATTCCGGGATTGAACATCTCGTCCAATGCGCGCATCGGCATGCCGCTGGTTCTGGCCGCGATCGTCTATATCGCGTACAACTACGTCGGCATCCGGAAGTACGGGTTCTTCTCCTACATCCGCCACAGCATCGTCGTTCCCGACGTGCCGATCGCGCTGCACGTGCTGCTGATCCCGATCGAGTTCATCTCGACCTTCATCCTGCGCCCGTTCACGCTGACCGTGCGTCTTCTGGCCAACATGCTGGCCGGCCACATCATGCTGGTGCTGTTCTTCAGCGCGACCTGGTTCTTCCTGTTCGACGCCGCCGCGTGGATGAAGGTCTTCTCGCCGTTCTCGCTGCTGGCCGGCATCGGCTTCACGCTCTTCGAGCTGCTGGTGATCTTCCTGCAGGCCTACGTTTTCGCGCTGCTGACTGCCGTGTACATCGGCCAGTCGCAGCACGCTGCCGACCACTGACCCGACTGAACCAACGACCGGAAACCTGCTACACACGCCGACCGGCGGGTGAGCAACAGAAAGGGAAAGATTCATGAGCCTCGCTTACCTGGCCCAGGAAGCCGCGACCACCGAGAGCACCTTCAAGGGCTTCGGCGCCATCGGCTACGGTCTGGCCGCGATCGGCCCCGGCATCGGCGTGGGTATCGTCGTCGGTAAGGCCATCGAGGGCATCGCTCGTCAGCCCGAGCTGTCCGGCCAGATCCGTACCACCATGTTCCTCGGTATCGCGTTCACCGAGGCGCTGGCACTGATCGGCCTCGTCGCCGGCTTCATCTTCTGATTCCGATGCGCGAACTCATCACGCTCGCCGCAGAGGGAGAGGATGTGAATCCCCTCCTCCCCGCAACGTACGACATCGTCTGGTCGATCGTCTGTGTCGTCATCATCGGCGTGCTCTTCTGGAAATACGTGATCCCACGTGTGACCAAGACACTCGAAGAGCGCACGGACAAGATCGAAGGCGGTATCGCCAGGGCTGAAGCAGCCCAGGCCGAAGCACAGCAAACGCTGGAGCAGTATCAGCAGCAGCTGGCCGACGCCCGGCTCGAGGCCGCGCGCATCCGTGAGGAAGCACGCACCCAGGGTCAGCAGATCCTCGCGCAGATGCGCACGGATGCCCAGGCCGAAAGCGACCGTATCGTCGCCGCCGGTCACTCCCAGCTGGAAGCCCAGCGCCAGCAGATCCTGACGGAGCTGCGTTCCGAGGTCGGCCGTACGGCCGTCGACCTGGCCGAGAAGATCATCGGTCAGTCTGTTTCGGACGAAGCCAAGCAGGCGGCGTCGATCGACAAGTTCCTCAGTGAACTCGACGACACCGACGCCATCGGGGTCGGAAGGTAGCGACGCGAAAGTGAGAAGCATGTACGCAGCGAGCCGCGAGGCCAGTACCCGGTCTCGCGAGGCGCTTCGGGTCGCTCTGACCGGAAGCGAAACTGTTGCGGCCACAACGGGGTCGGAACTGTTCGCCGTTGTCGCCGTGCTGGACGACCAGCGTTCGCTGCGTGTGGCGCTCGCGGACGCCTCGGTGCCGGGTTCGGCGCGCGCTGAACTCAGTGAGCGGGTCTTCGGCGGCAAGGTCAGCGCTGCCACGCAGGCAGTGCTGACCACCGCGGTGGCACAGAACTGGTCACGCACCCGCGATCTGGTCGACACCCTGGTGCTGCTCGGGCAGGAAGCTCTGCTGGAGTCGGCCGCCGTCGGTGGCCGTCAGGACGCGGTGGAGGACGAGCTGTTCCGGCTCGGACGCATCGTCGCCGACAACCCGCAGCTGGAGCAGGCACTCTCCGATCACGGCAAGCCCGCTTCGGCGCGGCGCGAACTGATCGAGCGGCTGCTCACCGGCAAGGCCGAGCCGGTCACACTGGCCCTGGCCGAGCAGGCGGTGACCCGACTGCGGGCCAACAACATCGGCGTCACCTTCGACGCCCTGTCCGATCTGGCGGCGGCCCGTCGTGACCAGATCGTCGCCCACGCGCACTCGGCGGTCGAGCTGACCGGTTCGCAGAAGGAGAAGCTGTCGGCTTCCCTGCAGCGGATCTACGGCAAAGCGGTCACCGTGCACGTGCAGGTCGACCCGACGCTGCTGAGCGGCGTCGTCGTCCGCGTCGGAGACGACGTGATCGACGGCAGCGCCACCGGCCGACTGGAGAAGCTGCGTCGGGCCCTGTCCTGACGGACACCACGCAGACTCCAACCCCCGAATTCGAGACCACAGCGAGAGCAGGAACAACATGGCGGAGCTGACGATCTCCTCCGACGAGATCCGTAGCGCGATCGAGAGCTACACCCAGAGCTACACCCCGGAAACCTCCATCGAAGAAGTCGGCCTCGTGACCGATACCGGCGACGGCATCGCGCACGTCAGCGGTCTGCCTTCGGCGATGGCCAACGAGCTGCTCGAGTTCCCCGGCGGGGTTCTCGGCGTCGCGCTGAACCTCGAGGACACCAACATCGGTGCCGTCATCCTCGGCGAGTACGCCTCGCTGGAAGAGGGCCAGCAGGTCCGTCGCACCGGCGACGTGCTCTCCGTTCCCGTGGGTGACAAGTTCCTCGGTCGCGTCGTCAACCCGCTCGGCCAGCCGATCGACGGCCTGGGCGAGATCGAGACCGACGAGCGCCGCGTGCTGGAGCTGCAGGCCGCGTCCGTGCTGGAACGTCAGCCGGTCGAAGAGCCCCTCGCCACCGGTATCACCGCGATCGACGCGCTGACCGCCATCGGCCGCGGCCAGCGTCAGCTGATCATCGGCGACCGTAAGACGGGCAAGACCGCCGTCGCGATCGACGCGATCCTGAACCAGAAGGCGAACTGGGAGACCGGCGACGCCGACAAGCAGGTTCGCTGCATCTATGTCGCGATCGGCCAGAAGGGTTCCACCATCGCGGGCGTCAAGACCGCGCTCGAGGAGCACGGCGCGATGGAGTACACCACCATCGTCGCGGCCCCGGCCTCCGACTCCGCCGGCTTCAAGTGGCTGGCTCCGTACACCGGTTCGGCCATCGGCCAGCACTGGATGTACCAGGGCAAGCACGTCCTCATCGTGTTCGACGACCTGACCAAGCAGGCCGAGGCGTACCGCGCCATCTCGCTGCTGCTGCGTCGTCCGCCGGGCCGCGAGGCGTACCCCGGTGACGTCTTCTACCTGCACTCCCGTCTGCTGGAGCGTTGCGCGAAGCTGTCCGACGAAATGGGCGCGGGCTCGATGACCGGTCTGCCGATCATCGAGACCAAGGCCAACGACGTCTCGGCGTTCATCCCGACCAACGTCATCTCCATCACCGACGGCCAGGTCTTCCTCGAGTCCGACCTGTTCAACAAGGGCGTCCGCCCGGCGATCAACGTCGGTACCTCGGTCTCCCGTGTCGGTGGCGCCGCCCAGACCAAGGCCATGAAGAAGGTCGCCGGTTCGCTGCGTCTGGAAATGGCGCAGTACCGCGAGCTGGAGGCGTTCTCCGCCTTCGCCTCCGACCTCGATGCCGCGTCGCTGGCGCAGCTCGAGCGCGGTGCCCGCTGGGTCGAGCTGCTCAAGCAGGACCAGTACTCCCCGGTCTCGGTCGAGGATCAGGTCGTCTCGATCTTCCTGGTCGACGCCGGTTACTACGAGTCGGTGCCCGTCGAAGACGTGCGTCGCTTCACCGCCGAGCTGCTCGAGTACCTGCACGGCGCGACCCAGAGCTCGTTCGACGCGCTCGAGGGCGGCAAGAAGCCGCTCGCCGGCGAGGCCGCCGACGCGATCAAGGCCGAGACCGAGAAGTTCAAGCAGGGCTTCCTCGCTTCGGACGGCTCTCGCATCGTGAACGAGGCCGCTGCCGGCGATCTGGATCACGAAGAGGTCGAATCGCTGTCGGTCACTCGCAAGCACGTCGACAAGTAAGCCGGGTCCATGATGTCGGCAATTTCCGATCTGACGAATGAGGGGAGTGTGAACCGCTAGTGGCTAGTTTGCGCGAATTGCGCTCCCGCATTCGTGGTGTGAATTCGATCAAGAAGATCACCAAGGCTCAGGAACTGATCGCGACCTCGCGAATTTCCAAGGCCCAGGCCAGGGTTGCGGCTGCCAAGCCGTACGCCGAGGAGATCACCAAGGTCCTCGGCGAACTGGCGAGCGCTTCGAAGAACCTGTCGCACCCGCTGCTGACCGAGCGTCCCAACGCTCGTCGGGCCGCCGTCCTGGTGATCACCAGTGACAGCGGTATGTGCGGTGGCTACAACTCGAACGTGCTCAAGCGTGCCGAAGAGCTCATGACCACGCTGCGTGGCGACGGCAAGGAACCCGTTCTGTACGTGATGGGCAGTAAGGGCATCACGTACTACAAGTTCCGCAACCGTCCGTACCAGGCGTCGTGGTTCGGGTTCTCCCAGCAGCCCAAGTACACCGACGCGTCGGCCGCGTGCGGGCACCTGGTCGAGGCCTTCATGGCCGGCTCCGACGGCGAGGTCCCCTCGCTCGACGGCACCGGAACCATCGAGGGTGTCGACGAGCTGCACATCGTGTACACCAAGTTCGTGTCGATGCTGACCCAGAACCCGGAGGTGCGCCGCCTGGCGCCGATCCAGGTCAGCTACGTCGACGAGAGCTACGAGCTCGGCGACGACATCATGTCGGACTCGCCGAACGTGGTGGCCACGGCACAGTACGAGTTCGAGCCGGATGCCGACGTGCTACTCGGGGCTCTGCTGCCCAAGTACATCAACACGCGTATCTACGCATCGTTGCTCGAGGCAGCGGCATCCGAGTCCGCGGCTCGGCGCACCGCAATGAAGGCGGCGACCGATAACGCCAACGAGCTGGCCAATGTGCTCCAGCGCGAGGCGAACTCGGTGCGTCAGGCCCAGATCACGCAGGAAATCAGCGAAATCGTCGGCGGCGTCAACGCGCTGGCGTCGAGCTCGGACCGCGACTAAGAAGCGCAGGAAGAGAACCAATCTAATGACCGCAGCTGTCACTCAGGACAACGCGAAGAAGGCGGGCGAAACCGCTGGTCGCGTCGTCCGTGTCATCGGCCCCGTCGTGGACGTCGAGTTCCCGCGTGGCGCCATCCCCGAGCTCTTCAATGCTCTGAACTCCGACATCGAACTCCCGTCGGTAGCCAAGACCCTCACCCTCGAGGTCGCTCAGCACCTCGGCGACAACATCGTGCGCACCATCTCGATGCAGCCGACCGACGGCCTGGTCCGTGGCGCGACTGTCACCGATACCGGCAAGCCGATCTCGGTGCCCGTCGGTGACATCGTCAAGGGCCACGTGTTCAACGCCCTCGGTGACTGCCTCGACACTCCCGGCCTCGGCCGTGACGGCGAGCAGTGGGGCATCCACCGTCAGCCGCCGAGCTTCGACCAGCTCGAGGGCAAGACCGAGATCCTCGAGACCGGCGTCAAGGTCATCGACCTGCTGACCCCGTACGTCAAGGGCGGCAAGATCGGTCTGTTCGGTGGTGCCGGTGTCGGCAAGACCGTGCTGATCCAGGAGATGATCACCCGTATCGCTCGCGAGTTCTCGGGCACCTCGGTGTTCGCGGGCGTCGGTGAGCGTACTCGTGAGGGCACCGACCTCCGTCTGGAAATGGAAGAGATGGGCGTCCTTCCGGACACCGCCCTCGTCTTCGGCCAGATGGACGAGCCGCCGGGCACGCGTATGCGCGTGGCCCTGTCGGCGCTGACCATGGCGGAGTACTTCCGCGATGTCCAGCACCAGGACGTGCTGCTCTTTATCGACAACATCTTCCGTTTCACCCAGGCCGGTTCCGAGGTCTCGACCCTGCTGGGTCGCATGCCTTCGGCCGTGGGTTACCAGCCGACGCTGGCGGACGAGATGGGTCAGCTCCAGGAGCGCATCACCTCGACCAAGGGTCGCTCGATCACCTCGCTGCAGGCGATCTACGTCCCCGCCGACGACTACACCGACCCGGCGCCGGCGACCACCTTCGCCCACCTGGATGCGACGACCGAGCTTTCGCGCCCGATCTCGCAGAAGGGCATCTACCCGGCCGTCGACCCGCTGACCTCGACTTCTCGTATCCTCGAGGCTTCGATCGTCGGCGAGCGCCACTTCCGGGTCGCCAACGAGGTCAAGCGGATCCTGCAGAAGTACAAGGAACTGCAGGACATCATCGCCATCCTCGGCATGGACGAGCTCTCCGAAGAGGACAAGGTTCTCGTCGGTCGCGCCCGTCGCCTGGAGAAGTTCCTGGGTCAGAACTTCATCGTCGCCGAGAAGTTCACCGGCCAGGTCGGCTCGGTCGTTCCGCTGGAACAGACCATCGACGACTTCGACCGTGTCTGCAAGGGCGAGTTCGACCACTTCCCGGAGCAGGCGTTCAACTCCTGCGGTGGTCTCGACGACGTCGAGGCAGCCGCGAAGAAGATCCTCGGGAAGTAGTCCACTATGGCGGAGATGACAGTTGATCTCGTAGCTGTCGAGCGCAAGATCTGGTCCGGCCAGGCTTCGTTCGTCAGCGCGCAGACCACCGAGGGTCAGATCGGCATCATGGCAGGCCACGAGCCGCTGCTCGGTCAGCTCGTCGAGGGCGGCACGGTTTCGATCGTGTCGACCGACGGCGAGCGGATCGTCGCCGCGGTCCACGGCGGTTTCTTCTCGGTCACCGCCGACACCGTGCGTGTGCTGGCCGAGTCCGCGGATCTCGCGGGCGAGGTCGACGTCGACGCGGCGCGCAAGGTGTTGTCCGACGCGAGCGCCTCCGAAGTGGAGCTGCGTGCGGCACAGGGCAAGGTGCGCGCGGTCGAAGCGACCGTGACCGACTGATCGCAGTAGAACAACGCCTCTGCCGGCGAGGAACTTCGGTTCCTCGCCGGCAGAGTTGTTCATCCGGCCTCTTGCCGAGGATGGACGATCCGCCCGGAGCGCCCTGTCACGGGCGTGATTGAATATGAGGGCGGGGGTGTCTTGGACACCGGCAAGAGCGAAAGGGCGTACGGCATTGCAAACCGGGATGGTTCTCCTGATCATTCTGGTGCTGACGCTCGTGTTCGTAGCCGGTGCGTCGACCTACCGCCTGGTGATGTTGCGCCGCGGGGGCACGGCCGCGCTGCTACGCGCGCTGCCCGCGCGCGGCGGTCACGGATGGCGCCACGGGCTCATTCGCTACGACGAGGATCGCCTCGTCTTCTTCAAACTGACCAGCCTGAAATTCGGGCCCGACTCCACGGTGCATCGGCAGGGTCTCGAGATCGTCGAGCGTCGAGCGCCGCAGGGCGACGAGTTCGACATCATGAGCGATGACATCGTGGTGGTAGCCGTCACCGATCCGCAGAGCAATTTCGAGCTGGCGCTCGACCGCGGTTCGATGGCGGCCTTTCTGTCCTGGGTGGAGTCGCGACCGTCCGATCGAGCCCGCCGTACCCGTGGAGGCCAGCCGTGAGCGTGCATTTGACCCGGATCTATACCCGCACCGGTGATGACGGTACGACCGGCCTCAGCGATTTCTCTCGTGTCGCCAAGAACGATCCGCGCCTGATCGCCTACGCCGACTGCGACGAGGCCAACTCCGCTCTCGGTGTCGCTGTTGCTCTCGGTGCGCCCGAACCCACAGTGCTCGCGGTGCTGCGCCAGATCCAGAACGATCTGTTCGACGCGGGCGCCGACCTGTCCACCCCGGTTGTCGCCGAACCCAAGTATCCGCCGTTGCGGATCACCCAGCCCTATATCGACCGGCTCGAGGCATGGTGCGATGAGTTCAACGACGGTCTCGCACCGTTGAATTCGTTCATTCTGCCCGGCGGCACGCCGTTGGCTGCGTTGTTGCACACAGCCCGTACCGTGGTTCGCCGCGCCGAGCGATCCGCGTGGGCGGCCGTCGAAGCCCACCCCGACGACACCGGTGTGCTGCCCGCGAAATATCTGAATCGTCTCTCGGACCTGCTGTTCATCCTCAGCCGGGCCACCAATCCCTCCGGTGACGTGTTGTGGCAACCCGGCGGCGGTCTGCCGCGCTGAAAGCGACTCTCCGACGCGGAGAATCGGCCGGTTTCTTGTTGTTTCGTGACAGGGGGGCGTGTCGTCGCGTGACGGTCGATAAGCTGGCGTGGTGAGCGAACGGTTTCTGGTGTCCGGCGGCAATCGACTCGTCGGCGAGGTCGCGGTCGGCGGCGCGAAGAACAGCGTGCTGAAGCTGATGGCTGCCTCGTTGCTGGCCGAGGGCACGACCATCATCACCAACTGCCCGGACATCCTCGATGTCCCCCTGATGGCGGAGGTGCTGCGCGGCCTCGGCTGCGACGTGACGATCTCCGACGATGTCAGTGGCGACAACTCGGTGGTGACGATCGATACCCCCGCCGAACCCAAGTACCACGCGGATTTTCCCGCGGTGACGCAGTTCCGCGCGTCGGTGTGTGTGCTCGGTCCGCTGATGGCGCGCTGCAAACGTGCGGTCGTCGCGCTGCCCGGTGGTGACGCGATCGGTTCGCGACCGCTGGACATGCACCAGGCCGGTCTGCGGTTGCTCGGTGCGACCAGCGCGATCGAGCACGGTTGCGTGGTGGCTTCCGCCGAACAGCTGCAGGGCGCGCGGATCCGCCTCGACTTCCCGTCGGTGGGCGCGACCGAGAACATCCTGATGGCCGCGGTCTTGGCCGAGGGGGAGACGGTCATCGACAACGCGGCGCGCGAGCCCGACATCGTCGACCTGTGCACCATGCTCATCCAGATGGGTGCGCGGATCGAGGGTGCCGGTTCCTCGGTGCTCACCGTGCAGGGCGTGAAGAGCCTCTCGCCCACCACCCACCGGGTGATCGGCGACCGGATCGTCGCCGCCACCTGGGGCATCGCTGCCGCGATGACCACCGGCGATGTCCGGGTCACCGGCGTCAACCCCAAGCACCTGGCGTTGGTGCTGGACAAGTTGCGCTCGGCCGGAGCACGAATCTCCTACGAGCCCAATGGTTTCCGGGTTGTTCAGGCCGAGCGTCCGCGTGCGGTGAACTTCGCGACCCTGCCGTTCCCCGGGTTCCCGACCGATCTGCAGCCGATGGCCATCGGCCTGGCCGCCATCGCCGACGGCACCTCGATGATCACCGAGAACGTCTTCGAGGCGCGGTTCCGCTTCGTGGAGGAGATGATCCGGCTCGGCTCCGACGCCCGGACCGACGGTCACCATGCGGTAGTTCGCGGGATCCCGCGGTTGTCGAGTGCGCCGGTCTGGTCTTCGGACATCCGTGCGGGAGCGGGCCTGGTCCTGGCCGGCCTGGTCGCCGATGGTGTCACCGAAGTGCACGACGTCTATCACATCGACCGCGGGTACCCCCGGTTCGTCGAGCAGATGCAAGCGCTCGGAGGACAGGTCGAACGGGTCGATACGCCCAAATAGGGCCCTGACCAGCCGATTTGACTTCCCGCAGGTCGGCACGTAACTTTATTCGAGTCAGAGCGACACGGACACCGACTCGGCCACTGGCTGGGACACAAGGTAGGACGTTGAGCGCCTGACTGATCATGTGTTCAGGGTTACATGCTTCGGAACTTGCTTCCGGGGATGGCCTCGAGCTAAAGTTTGAACCCTTGCCTCACCGAAACCCCTACGAGAAGTTGTGGGTAGAAGTGTGTGCGTGTGTTCTTTGAGAACTCAATAGTGTGTC
>NZ_JBHXRA010000019.1:85470-147649 GCF_042717045.1 Nocardia sp. NPDC058633 | reverse complement strand
GCTGCGCGGCGGGACCCTCCTCGAGGTCGGGTCGTGCGGGGCTGGGTGGGGCGGTCATGGCGGACTTCGGGTTTGGCGTGTGCACTGGGACGGCGGAGCATGGCGAATTTGGCAGGGTGACGCGTGCCGGGGAGGCGTTGGGGTGACGCGTGTTGGGAAGACGTTGGGGTGCGGCCTGCCGGGGAGACAGTTGTGCCGTGTGAAGGGCTGCGGGCTTTCGCAACCGGTGGCGAGCGGGATGCGGTTATCCGGGCATCAGGGCTTGCCACTCGCCCAGGGATTGCGGGCGCAGCACGTAGTTGCCTTCGCGCACGGAAGACAGTGCGGCGCTGGGGGCTTCGGAGTACCAGTGGCCGGGGTAGACGATCGGGTTGCCGTCGAGTGCGGCGAGTTTGCGCAGGCTGCGGAACATCTCGTCGGAGTCGCCGCCGGGGAAGTCGGTGCGGCCGCAGCCGTCGACGAACAGGGTGTCGCCGGAGATGAGGCGACCGTCGAACAGGAAGCACTGGCTGCCGGGGGTGTGGCCGGGCGTGTGTAGTAACTCGATGTCGAAGGCGCCGACCTTCACCTTGTCGCCGTGGTCGTGGCCGGTCAGTTCGCTGGGGGCGATGCCGGTGGTCTGGGCGACCCAGTCGAGTTCGTTCTTGTTGACGTGCACCGCCACGCTGGTCTTCTCGAGCAGTTCGGCCACGCCGCCCAGGGTGAAACCGAGCATGGTGCCGCCGACATGGTCGGGATGGTGGTGGGTGGCGAGCACTCCGGACACCCGCATGCCGTCGGCCCCAGCGACGTCGACCAGGTCGGCCGCCTGATAGGCGGGGTCGACCAGGAGGGTCTCGCCGGTCTCCCGGTCGCCGATCAGATACGCGAAATTGCGCATCTGCGTAGCGATCGGATCGCCGACGGCGTAGTCCCGGCCGGACAGCAGTTGGCGGAAATAGAGGCGCTCGGGTGACATGCGCTCCACTGTATTGCCACCGGTGTGCTGGCGATGTACCCGAGTACCGTTGACCGGACGGTCTGTGGGACCACACAACGCCAATGTATTGGACTTGTGACCAGTACGAGTTCGGCGTAACCGCGTGATCAGCTACAACGCCGACGAGAATCCCACTGCTGCAATCGAAACCGTGATCTCCACGACAGCGCCGAGAATGTCGCCGGAGAGTCCTTCGAAACGGCGCACGCAATGGCGGGCGACGGCGACGGCGGCCGCGAGGGCGGCGATCACGGTAACGGGGCCGAGCCAGAGGTTGCCCGGCACCGCCGCCGCCGCGATGATCACCGCGAGCACGGGCCAGCCCACGACGACGGCGCGCGGCTGAGTGCCCGCGACCAACGCGCCGAAACCCGCGTCGGGGGCGGCGGGGATGCCGACGCGACAGACCGCGACGACCGCCACGCGGCCGACGGCGACGGCGAGGACGATCGCGAGCCAGCGGTGCTGTTCGGCCAGGGTTGCGAAGGCGACCGATTGGACGGCGACGGCGAAGATGAGGGCGGCGACGCCGAACGGGCCAGCCCCGCCGGACTTCATGATCTGGCGGGCACGCTCGGGCGGACCGTAGCTACCGAGCCCGTCGACGGTGTCGGCCAGGCCGTCGAGGTGCATGCCCCGGGTGATCAGAGCCAGCAGGCCGACGGTGAGAAAACCGGCCAGCAGCGCGGTCAGGCCTGCGGTGACCAGGAGGTACAGCGCCGCCGCCGCGAGAACTCCGAGGGCCGCGCCGACCAGCGGGGCGAGAGTGATCGCACGGCCCGCGATTCGCCGGTCGACCGCTACCGGGCCGGGAATCGGGATGACCGTGAGCCAGGAGATCGCCAGCCGCAGTGCGTTCACGAGCGAACCCGGCGGTCGACGGCGAGAAGTACGGCGTCGACCCGTCCTCGGACCGCGATGCGGCGCTGTCGGCTCGATCCGGCCGCGTTCGAATCGCTCACTTGGCCAGGTCGACGGTGTCCGATTCCCCGGCCGATGTGCTGACGCCCGCGTCGGCGAAGGTCGACATCTCGGCGAGGGTGGCCACGGCGGCGCGCAGGATCGGCAGAGCGGTGAGGGCGCCGGAGCCTTCGCCCAGGCGCATCTCGAGGTCGATCAGCGGGGTCAGGCGCAGGTGCTTCAAGGCCAGGTCGTGGGCGGGTTCGGTGGAGCGGTGCGCCGGGAGCCACCAGGCCTTCGCGCCCGCGGCGATGTCTTCGGCGACCAGGGCCGCGGCGGTGACCACGACGCCGTCGAGCAGGACGGGGGTGCGGCGGACGGCGGCCTGGGCGAGGAATCCGGTCATGGCCGCGAAGTCGGCGCCCGCGGCGACGCGGAGCAGGTCGACGGGGTCGGTGGCGACGGGGCGCGCGCGGCGCATGCCGTCGCGGATCGCGGCGACCTTGCGAATCCAGCCCTGATCGTCGACGCCGGTGCCGCGGCCGACGGCGGCGACGGGTTCGGTGCCGGTGAGGATGGCGATGAGGACGGTGGCGGGGGTGGTGTTGCCGATGCCCATGTCACCGGCGATGAGCAGGTCGGCACCCGCGTCGATCTCCTCGTCGGCGATCGCGCGGCCCGCGGCCAGCGCGGCGGCGACCTCGGCCTCGGTGAGGGCGTCCTCGCGGTCGATGGAACCGCACGAACGGCGCACCTTGTGCTGGGACACCGTGGGGTCGGTGTCAGCGTCGACGGCGATGTCGACGACCCGCACGGTCGCGCCGGCCACGGCGGCGAGCGCGTTCACGGCCGCGCCGCCGGCCAGGAAATTGGCCACCATCTGCGCGGTGACCTCGCTCGGATACGCCGAGACACCGTGCTTCGCCACGCCGTGATCGCCCGCGAACAGCACCACGCGGGCCCGTTCGAACTGCTCGGGCGGGCACACACCCTGGCAGGCGGCGACCCAGTTGCCGAGTTCCTCGAGCCGTCCCAGCGATCCGGCCGGTTTGGTGAGCTGCGTCTGGCGCTGCTCGGCCGCCGCGCGCGCCTGCGCGTCCGGGGCCACGACCGCGTCGAATCCGTGCGTCACTGGCAAGCCTTTCGGAAGTGGTGCGAGGTGTTCGACGCTCATCTTGCCCGGATCACGGTGCGCGGCGCCGACCGACCCGGCTCATTTCAATCGAATCGGCAGCCCGGCGACGATGAGGTATGCCTCCTCGCACGCCTGCGCGAGACGCTGGTTCAGCGTGCCGATCTCGTCGCGGAACAGCCGTCCGGAACGTGTCGCCGGGATGACGCCCATCCCGACCTCGGGCGATACGATCACCAGCCGCTGCCGATACGCGGCGACGGCCGCGACGAGCGCATCGCACTCGGGAGCGACGGTGCCGCGCGGTGCGTCCCAGGCCGCGCGGGCATCGAGGCGGGCGGTGAGCCAGGTGCCGATGTCGTCGAGCAGTGTCGCGGGCGCCTCAGCGGTGAGAACCGTTGCGGGCTCGGTGTTCTCGACGGTTGTCCAGTGCGCGGGTCGACGATCACGGTGGACGGCGATCCGGTCGGCGAAGTCGTGATCGGTGACGTCGAGAACGGCGGTAGCCAGGTAGCGCACCGACGGCGCGTCGGCCAGCAGGTTCTCCGCGAAGGCGGACTTGCCGGAGCGAGCGCCGCCGAGGACGAGGATTCGAGCCATTCGAGCACGGTAGCTCAGTGGGCTCCGAGCGCGTCCAGGATCATCGGGCGGGCGGTGGTGAGGGACTGTTGCCAGTACGGCCAGGTGTGGGTGCCGTGGGTGAAGTCGACGCGAGCGGGGATGCCGAGGGCGGCGGCGCGGTCACGGAAGACGCTGGCCGCGATCACCGCGAACGCCTCGATCCCGGCCGCGTTGATCGTATTGGCGACGCCGCCAGGGAGGTCGAGCGCACCGGGGACACCGTTGCCGCTCGTCACGTACAGCGGCAGGCCGCGCAGCCGTTCGACCTGGACGGTGGCGTCGTTGCGGGTCCACGCGGGATCGCCGAGGGCGCCCCACATGTCGTCGATGTTGAACCGGCCCTCGTCGAACATGGCCGCGCGCATGACCTGGTTCCACATCGGATAGGACGGGTTGATGAAGCCGGAGAACGATCCGGCGAACCGGAACTGATCGCGGTGGTGGGCGGCCAGCGTCAGTGCGGCATTGCCCCCCATCGAGACGCCGACGATGCCGTTGTTCGTGCGGGAGACGCCGTATCCGGCCAGGAAATCGGGCAGCTCACGGGTGAGGAACGTTTCCCACCGGTAGGTCGCCGATTGACCGTTGGTGCTGCTCGGCCGGTACCAGTCGGTGTAGAAACTGGAGTGACCGCCGACCGGGAACACCAACGTGACGTCGTCACCGGCGAATTGGCGTAGGGCGTCGGTGTCGGTGGTCCACTGGCTGTGGTCGGCGGGGGCGCGCAGTCCGTCGAGAAGGTACAGCGCGGAGCTGCCACCGCGTGCCGCCCACTGCACCTGCACCTTGATCGGGCCCATGCTCGACGGCACGACCAGTTCCTCGAAACCGCCTGCGGGCGTTCGCGTCACCGGCGCCGCGATCGGTACGGCCACCACCGCCGATGTGCCGACCGACGACACGATCACGGCCGCCGAGGCGATCGTGAGAGCTCTGCTCAACCGACGGAAAATACCCCACCCAACAGGAAACACGGTGCTAGCCGACCAGTTTCCGCCGGGTCGGGTCAAGCGATCTGTGGGGCTTCACGCCGGCGGTGCTCGCCGACTGTGACGAGTTCGGGTGTGAACGCTCGCTCAGCCCTTGGCGCCGAAGCGGCGGCGGTATTCGGTGGGGGCGATGCCGACCTGGCGCTGGAAGTGGTGGCGCAACAGGGCACCCGATCCGAAGCCGGACTCGTCGGCGATCCGCTCCAAGGCTGTGTCGGTGGTTTCGAGCAGGTGCTTGGCGAACAGGACGCGCTGGGTGGTGAGCCACTTGACCGGGGTGGTGCCGGTCTCGGCGGCGAAGCGGCGGGCGAAGGTGCGGGTGGACATGCTGGAACGGGCCGCGAGTTCGTCGACGGTGTGCGGGTGGGCGAGGTTCTCGGCGAGCCACGCGAGGGTGGTCGACAAGCCGGCGGAACTGCACTCCGGGACCGGCTGCTCGATGAACTGGCGCTGACCGCCGTCACGTTGTGGGGGCACGACCATGCGGCGCGCGATGCCGTTGGCGGCGGCGGTGCCGATCTCGCGGCGGACCAGGTGTAGGCACGCGTCGATGCCCGCGGCGGTGCCCGCGCTGGTGATCAGGTTGCCCTCGTCGACGAACAGGACGTCGGGGTCCACGGTTGCCTCGGGGAACATCGTGGCGAGCTGGTCGACATAGCGCCAGTGGGTGGTGCACTTGCGGTTGTCGAGCAGGCCTGCCGCGCCGGCCAGGAAAGCGCCCGAACAGACGGTGAGCACGGTGGCGCCCGCATCGGCGGCCTCGCGCACCGCCTCGAGCACTCGATCGTCGTACCGGCCGATCGGGGAGGCCGGGATGGCGACCAGGTCGGCGTCGACGAGCTGGTCGAGGCCGTAGTCGGGGGTCACCGAGATACCGGGGGTGGTGGAGCGCAGTGGCTTGCCCGGCTCGGCGCCGCAGACCCGGAAATCGAAACCGGGCAGGCCGTCGGCGGTGCGGTCGAGACCGAAAACCTCACAGACGACACCGAATTCGAACATGGCGAGCCGGTCGTTGAGTACCACGGCGACCTTCGAGAGCATGACTCATCGTAACTGGCTGGATCTTTGCGCACAATGACATAACTGCCACTTTCGGCTGAAAATCGTCGAGCGCAAAATTACTGCCATGCTTACTTCTCTGATCGTCCTCGCCGTCATCATCGGACTCGCCGTACTGATCGGTCGCGGCACCGCGGGCTCCACCGGAATCATCGACCGCGACGCCCAGCGCATGGACACCGAACTGAAGGCCATCGCGGGCTACTCGAACTACATCCGCCCCAACCATCACTGAGAACACGAATGCTCAGCCGCGCTCACAGCAACCACCCTCGCGAGTGAATCACCGCGGCGAGTGAGTCACCGCGCCAGGCGTGCACACCACCTACGGGCTCCCAACCCAACCACCACGTTTTCGGCCGCCCCGGATCCGAGGGGCGAGACGTAACGCCGAAGGCGCAGTATCGCCCCTCGGATCCGGGGTTACGAGGCCGAAAACCCGCGGCGCCAGCCGCCAAAAATACCGCAAATTACACGGCGTCGCCGGGGCCGACTCGCGGCTTCGGGGCCCGCATCTTGCGGATCTGGGACGCGCGGACGAAGGCGTACCAGCCGAGCTTGAAGCCGGTATCGGTGGTGTCGGGGAAACGTTCGATCACGCGGTTGTTGACGATCTTGCCGAGGACGAAGCCCTCGATGATCATGAAGACCATCATCACCAGCATCGCCAGGGTGACGATGGTCTGCAGCCCGGGGGCCACGAACATCGACATGATCAGCACCAGCGCCATCGGCATGAACAGGCCGACCAGATTGCGACGGGCGTCCACCAGATCACGCACGTACGCGCGGACCGGGCCCTGATCGCGCGGCAGCAGATATTTGTCCTCGCCGGCGAGCATGCGGGCGCGACGCTCCTGCACGGCGGCGCGGCGGTCGGCAGCGGCGGCCTTGCGGTCCTGTTTGGTGCCCTTGACGGCCTTGCGACGCGCGCGAGCTTCCTTGGCGGTGAGCGGAGCGGGTGCGACCGGGCCGCGCCGCCTGCCTTCCGCCTCACGCCTTTTCGGCGTCGGCCTGCCCTTACCGGGGGTGGACGAAGTGGTGGCGGCGGCCTGTTCGGAGCCCGACACCGACGGGTCGACGGACTCGTCGATGGTGCTGGACTCGTCGCGACGAAACAATTTCACGTTCACCAGGCTATTCGATGACGTCGAGCATCGGGAAATGCGGTCCGTTCAACGGTGGGCCCGGTCTCATCGGTGACGGGCTGCGACACGGATCACGCCGTCACAGGGCGTAGTGTGGGCACGAGCACCCAGGTCGGGTCTACTGGCTGCGCCGAGGGTGGCAAAATAGGAATAGCAGTTGCTGCGACAGCGTTGAAATCAGTCGTGCGCTGTGCACCTGAGGTCCGTTGACGGGCTGAGTCGAACTAGGAGTGTCCATGACTGTGCAGAACGAGACCGCCACCGAGACCCACGGTGCGACGCTGACCGACGCTGCCGCCATCAAGGCGAAGGCGCTGCTCGACCAGGAGGGTCGCGACGACCTGGCCCTGCGGATCGCCGTGCAGCCCGGTGGCTGCGCCGGCCTGCGCTACCAGCTGTTCTTCGACGATCGCATCCTCGACGGTGACATCGTCGTCGAGTTCTCCGGCGTGAAGCTGGCCGTCGACCGCATGAGCGCCCCGTACATCGACGGCGCCTCGATCGACTTCGTCGACACCATCGAGAAGCAGGGCTTCACCATCGACAACCCGAACGCCACCGGTTCCTGCGCCTGCGGCGACAGTTTCAATTAGCGGCCGGCGCCGCGGGTTTTCGGCCGCTGTGTTTTTTGGCGGCTGGCGCCGCGGGTTTTCGGCCTCGTAACCCCGAATCCGAGGGGCGATACTGCGCCTTCGGCGTTCCGTCTCGCCCCTCGGATTCGGGGCGGCCGAAAACTTGGTGGTTGGGTTGGGAGCCCGTAGGTGGTTGCCGAGGGTGCGGTGATTCACTCGCGAGGGTGGTCATCGAGTCGTGGGTGTGTTGCGGACGAGTAGCGATCGACTCGCGCCGGTTTTCGCTTTCGACGCGGTTGCGCTGAGGTGAACCGCAGGGGTGTGGCACTTGCTACCGTTGAAGTCCGGGATCTGGTGGTCCCGGGCTTTTCTGTTTCCCACCTCTAGCGTCGAAGGGGCCCTGCCTCGTGCCTGTTGCCGTGTCCGCATCCATCGCCACCGACCACCTCATGCGCTTTCCCGGCCGGTTCGCCGATGCGCTGCTCGCCGATCAACTCGATCATGTGTCCCTGAGCTTTCTCGTCGACGATCTGCAGATCCGCCGCGGCGGCGTGGCGGGCAACATCGCCTACGCGATGGGGCTGCTGAAGCAGCGTCCGGTGCTCGTCGGTGCCGTCGGCGCCGATTTCGCGGAGTACCGCCAATGGCTCGAGGCCAGCGGCGTCGATTGCTCGGCGGTGCACGTCTCCACGACCTCGCACACCGCGCGGTTCGTGTGCACCACCGATGAGACGATGGCTCAGATCGCGTCCTTCTACCCGGGGGCGATGAGCGAGGCGCGCGATATCGACATCGCCGCGATCGCCGCCGCGCACGATGTCGACCTGGTGCTGGTCGGGGCGAACGATCCCGACGCGATGGTCGCCCATACCCGCCAGGCCAAGGCGCAGGGCATCGCCTACGCCGCCGACCCGTCCCAGCAGCTGGCCCGCCTCGACGGCGAGCAGGCGGCCGAACTGGTCGACGGCGCGGCCTACCTGTTCACCAACAAGTACGAATGGGCCCTTCTACAGCAGAAGACCGGCCTGAGCGAAGCCGACATCACCGCCAAGGTCGGCATCCGGGTCACCACGCTCGGCTCCGAAGGTGTGCTCGTCGTCGACGCCGACGGCACCGAGGTCCGCGTCGGCGTGGTACCCGAGGTGGCCAAGGTCGACCCGACCGGCGTCGGTGACGGTTTCCGTGCAGGCTTCCTCACCGCCCACCGCGCGGGCCTGAGCCTGGAGCGCGCCGCCCAGCTCGGCTCCCTGATCGCGGTGCTCATCCTGGAGACCACCGGCACCCAGGAGTGGACGCTCAACACCGAAGACGCCCTCGAGCGCCTCACCAAGGCCTACGGCTCCGACGCCGCCGACGAACTGGCCGTGCTGCTCTGACCTACGCAACACCAACGCCCCCCGGCTCTTTCGAACCGGGGGGCGTTGGTGTGTGCTCTACAGCGAGACCGGGTAGGCCGGTTCCTGGATGTCGGGCTTGATGCGGTCTTCGACGAAGATGCCGTGCCAGACCATGAAGACCAGGACCGTCCAGAGGCGGCGGCTGTGGTCGGACACCCCCGCTTTGTGATCGCGGAGCATCTGGAGGACGGCCGGCTTGTTCAGCAGGTGGTCGGTCTGGGACTCGGAGATCTGGGTCTCGGCCCAGTCGTAGAGCTCGGTGCCGCGCAGCCAGTGGCGCAGGGGGACCGGGAAGCCGAGCTTGGCGCGGTGCAGGACATGGTCGGGGACGATGCCGTCCAGCGCCCGGCGCAGCGCGTACTTCGAGGTTTCCTTGGTGATCTTCTGATCGAAGGGGATGCCTTCGGCCACCCGCATCACCTCGTTGTCCAGGAACGGCACACGCAGTTCCAACGAGTTGGCCATCGTCATCTTGTCGGCCTTGACCAGGATGTCGCCGCGCAGCCAGGTGAACAGGTCCAGGTGCTGCATGCGCGCGACCGGGTCCCAGCCCGCGGACTGGGCGTAGATGGGGGCGGTGACGTCCTGGTGGGTCCACTCGGGGCGGAAGTCACGCAGGACCGCGCGCAGCTGGGCGTCGTTGAAGCTGCGGGCATTGCCGTAGTAGCGGTCCTCGAGGCTGAGCGAGCCGCGCTGCAGCAGGGACTTGCCGCGCTTGCCGTCGGGCATCTTGTCGCCGAGCTTGCCGAGCAGCTTGCGCGCACCGGCGGGCAGGTACTCGAAAGGCTTGAGCGACAACGGTTCCTTGTAGATCGTGTAGCCGCCGAACAGCTCGTCGGCGCCCTCGCCGGAGAGCACCACCTTGACGTGCTTGCGGGCTTCCTTGGCCACGAAGTACAGCGGGACAAGGGCCGGGTCGGCGACCGGGTCGTCGAGGTACCAGACGATCTCGGGGATCGCGGCGGCGAACTCGGCGGGCGAGACCACCTTCACGATGTGGCGGGCGCCGATCAGCTCGGCGCTCTCGGCGGCCACGTCGACCTCGGAGTAGCCCTCGCGCTCGAACCCGGTGGTGAACGTGATCAGCTTCGGGTTGTGGCGCATGGCCAGCGCCGCGATGGCGGTGGAGTCGATGCCGCCGGACAGGAACGAACCGACGGTGACATCGGCGCGCATGTGCTTGGCGACCGAGTCCTCCAGCGCGGCGGCGATCTCGGCGTAGCGGGCGTTCTCCGATCCCTCGGCGAACGGGCGAACCCGGAAGTCGGGGCGGAAGTAGCGGGTGGCGACGGGCTCCTGACCGAGCTTCACCGTGGCGTAGTTGCCGGATTCGAGGCGGCGGATGTTGCGGTGCAGCGATTCGGGCTCGGGCACGTACTGCAGCACCGTGTAGTGCTCGAGCGCGCGCGGGTCGAGCTCGTCGGACACTCCGAGCGGGCTCAGCAGTTCGAGCAGGCTCTTCTTCTCGCTGGCGAAGGCGGTGCCGCCGGGGCCGGTCGCGATGAACAGCGGCTTGATGCCGAACGGATCGCGCGCGAGGAACAGCTCCTCGGTCTCGGTGTCCCAGATCGCGAAGGCGAACATGCCGCGCAGCTTGCGCACGGCCTCGGGGCCCCAGAAGTGGAAAGCGGCCACGATGGACTCGCCGTCACCGTCGGTGGCGAAGATCTTGCCGTCCGGGAACTCGGCGGCGTGCTCGGCGGCCAACTGCTCGCGCAGCTCGAGGTAGTTGTAGATCTCACCGTTGAAGGTCATCGCGTAGCGCTGCGGGTTGTCCGCGGGGCCCCAGCGCAGCGGCTGGTGCGAGTGCTCGATGTCGATGATGGACAGGCGGTTGAAGCCGAAGATCATGTGATCGTCGTGCCAGGTGCCCTTCTCGTCCGGGCCACGATGCCGCTGGCAGTGCAGCGCGTCGTACACCTGATCGACCACCGCGGTCGTCGCGGTATCAGCTGTCAGGAATCCGAGCAGTCCGCACACGGTGTCGCCCAACCTTCTCTCGATCGATGATGGTGGCCACGAACGGGCCGAAACGCTGTGTCCGAGTATGCCGCACCCGTGCCCGACACGCCGCGCTCGCCCGCTCACCCGAGGTGCGCGACGATCGGACGAGAGCCAAACCGCAGGTCGCGGTGATCGGGGCGGTCACTGCGGAGTGTCGAAAGTGACCCCGCGACAAGACAGTGCCCGCTTTGGTCTACGCTGCGTAGTACTCAGGTCCTTCTCAGGTGTGCAGGCGTCACAGCGGCAATACTTCGGGACGGCCTGAAAATCTGTGAAGAGGTGTCGGTACGGGCGAATCGCCGCCCGGACGACGCAATGTGTCGGAATGTGTGGCGACCAGGAAGGCGTGAGCGTGGCGCACAAGGCGAGCGAAGAGATCGGGGCACGACCCGTCAAGGGTCGGCAGGGCCGGATCCTTCGGCGGGCCGGGCTGGCGGTGTCCCTGGGGATTACCGCGATGCTCGTCTCGGGCTGCTCGATCGACAATGTTTGGCTCCGATTCGGCTGGCCGTCGGGTATCACCCCGCAGGCCACCCGCATGCGTGAGCTGTGGACCTGGTCGGTGCTGGCCGCGCTGGCCATGGGCGTGCTGGTCTGGGGTCTGACCTTCTGGACGGTCATCTTCCACCGCAAGCGCAAGAACTCCCCGGAGTTCCCGCGCCAGACCGGGTACAACGTCTCGCTGGAGCTGACCTACACGGCGATCCCGTTCGTGATCATCGCGGTGCTGTTCTACTTCACCGTGGTCGTGCAGAACTACGTGCACGAGAAGGTCGACAACCCCGATGTGACCGTCGACGTGACCGCTTTCCAGTGGAACTGGAAGTTCGGCTACCGCAACATCAACAATGTCGGCGGTCTCACCTGGAACGGCATCGACACCGAGAAAGAGCTGCTGAACGAAGAGCAGCTCGCCGAATACCGTGAGCTGAAGAACGACAAGGGTCACCCGCAGCCGGGTCCGTTGCACGGCAAGCCGGCCAACGACATCCTCTCGTACCTGCACTACGACAAGGTCGAGACCTTCGGCTCCAGCGAAGAGATCCCGGTGCTGGTGCTGCCGACCGGCAAGCGCATCGAGTTCCAGCTCGCCGCCGCGGACGTGATCCACGCCTTCTGGGTGCCGGAGTTCATGTTCAAGCGCGACGTGATGCCGAACCCGAAGGAAAACCAGTCCGACAACGTCTTCCAGATCTCGGAGATCGAGAAGGAAGGCGCGTTCGTCGGCCGCTGCGCCGAGATGTGCGGCACCTACCACTCGATGATGAACTTCGAGGTCCGTGCGGTCTCGCCGGAGAAGTACGCCAAGTACATGCAGGCGCGCATCGACGGCTCGACCAACGCTGAGGCGCTGGCGTCGATCGGCGAGTCGCCGGTGGCCACCTCCACGTACCCCTTCAACACCAAGCGCGATGCCAAGAGCGCTTCGGTGAACGAGAGCAAGTGAGGATTCTGATATGAGGATCGAAGCGCGGATCTTCGAACTGCTCACGGCGTTCTTCGTCCTGGTGGGCATCGTCTACGGGTTCTTCACCGCTCAGTCGCGCACCGGCATCGAATGGGCGGGCACCACCGCGATCGTGCTGACCGCGGGCCTGTCGCTGATCATCGGCACCTACTTCCGGTTCGTCGCGCGTCGCATCGACCTGCGGCCCGAGGACTACGAAGAGGCCGAGATCGTCGACGGCGCCGGTGACCTGGGCTTCTTCTCGCCCGGTAGCTTCTGGCCCATCCTGCTGGCGGCCGCTGGTTCGGTCACCGCGCTGGGCTTGGCGTTCTTCCAGTTCTGGCTGATCGGTCTCGGCGTGGTGCTCGTGCTCGCCGCCTCCGCCGGCCTGGTCTTCGAGTACTACCTGGGTGCCGAAAAGCACTGAGTTCTTGGAGCGCTGGCGCGCTCGAGTCGCGGCCCTGAGGGCCCCGACGAAAAACGACCCGATACTCGCACCTGCGGTGCATTGTCTCGGGTCGTTTTTCGTCGGGGCGGCCGCGACGCTCGCTGCGCTCGCGATGCCTCCTCGAGGTCGGCCCCACGGGGTTGCGTTATGCCGAAAGGGAAGGCCCCCACCGAATCCTTGGGTGGGGGCCTTCGCCGTTCGGTGGCTCAGACGCTGTAGCGCAGGGCTTGTTCCGAGCGGCAGATGTCGTCGATGCCGGAGACGATCTCGCGCAGCTGCTCCGAGGGCAGGGCCGAGGGGCGCAGGCGGCAGGTGAAGGTGATCAGGCCGTAGTCGGCGGGGGTGAGGCCGCGGGCGGCGGCTTCGGCGCGCAGGTATTCCGAGCGCACGCCGTAGGTCATCGCGGAGATGACGGTGAAGCAGCCCGAGCGTTCGCGGTGGGCCGAGAACAGGTCGTGCAGGCCGTAGAAGACCGAACCGTAGTTGGACAGGGGGGCGAACACGCCGACGCGGTAGGCGGGGCCGCGCTCGGAGGAGTTGATCACGGTGTCGGCCAGGTACTCGGCGTCGCGCATGGTGAGCACCTTCGGCGCGAACATCAGCGCGCCCGCCGCCGCGTTGCGGACCGGCATGCCCGCGCGGCCGCCCGCGGCGGAGGCGATGGCGCCCAACGACTTCCGGGTGCGCGTGCCGACCTCTCGCCGGGCGCGCAGGCCGCGGGTGGGGGCCGTGGGGTACAGGCTCGACCACTGGCCGAAGCGGACGGCGCCGAGGGTCACCTGGCCGGTGCCGACGGGGCGTGCCATCTTCAGCGGGGCGGTGTCGACCCAGCGGCCGACCTGCAGCGCCGCGCTGCCGGGGTTGGTGATCTCGTTGGTGGCGTGCTCGACGAAGGAGTCGAAGTCGAGGAACCGGTCGGCGTCGGTGGTGAGCATGGTGTGGTCTTTGTCGACCTCGACCACATCCAGGGTGAGGGCGGTGATGATGCCCGCGCGCCCGCCCGCGCCGAGGATGCGGTGGAACCGCTCGGTGTGGTGACCGCGTCCGCAGGTGCCGATGCGGCCGTCGGGGTCGACGTACTCGAGGTCGACGATCTGGTCGATGAACATGCCGTAGCGGTGCGAGGCGGTGCTCACCCCGCCGACGGAGGCGAAGCCGCCCGCGGTGATGTCACGGTGATCGCCGACGACCGGAAGTCCGAGGCTGTGCGCGCCGAGGCGGCGGTCGATCTCGGACAGTTTCGCGCCCGCCTGCACGCGCACGGTGCGCCGACCCAGGTTGATGTCGAGCACCGAGTTCATCTTGCGCAGCGAGAGCACCCCGCGCTGATCGGTCAGACCGTAGGACTCTTCGGTCTGTTCACCGCCGCGCACCGTCAACCGTTCCGACCGGCCGCGTGAATCACGCACAGTACGAACGACATCCGCCGTGTCGGTGGGGAGATATTCTTCGGAGATGACGGTATGCGGCGTGCCCATGACCGCATAGCTAACCACAGGTGCGCGGTTCTTGCGCAGGGTACTTCGCACCTATTTTCGCGTAGGCGCGAGTTGCTTGGTGAACAGGACTTTTCCGGTCGCGTCGCACAAGTTGACCGTCATTTCTCCGGTGCGGCCGTCGATTTCGACCTCGCCGAAGTGCTGGTACTCCGGGTCCATCGGGGAGGTGTTGGGGGTGGGCGGCGCGTGGACGTAGACCGCCTCGGGTCCGAAGGTGGGATCGAGCGGGTTGGGACCGAACGCGCCGGCGTTGAGCGGACCCGACACGAACTCCCAGAACTCGTCGAAATCGGTGAACGCGGCGCGGGCCGGGGAGTAGTGGTGCGCGGCGGTGTAGTGCACATCGGCGGTGAGCCAGACGACGTCGCTGACCTTGTTCGCCTTGATCGCCGAGAGCACCTGGGCGATCTCGGTTTCGCGGCCGGAGGGTGCGCCGGGGGCGGCGTTGGCGGGGCCTTCGAAGGCGGTCTTGCCGTCGGGGACCACGACGCCGAGGGGTAGGTCCGCGGCGACGATCTTCCAGGTGGCCTTGGAATCCTTCAGGCCGTCGGTGAGCCATTTGATCTGTGCGGCGCCGAGGATCTGGCCCTCGGCTGCGGTGTTGGTGGAGTTGGCGTCCTTGTAGGCGCGCATGTCCAGGACGAACACGTCGAGCAGGGGGCCGTAGGGGATCTTGCGGTAGAGGCGACCGTCGACGGCTTCCTCGGGCTCCAACGGCATCCACTCGTGGAAGGCCTGCCACGAACGTACGGCGAGGGTGTCCATGCTGCGCTCGGTGTAACCCTTGTCGGCGGCGACCGTGCCGCCGGGGGACCAGTTGTTGGTGGTCTCGTGGTCGTCCCACTGCACGATCTGGGCGACGGCGGCGTTGAACCTGCGGTAGTGGTCGTCGGTGAGGTTGTAGGCGTAGTTGCCGCGGAACTGGTCGAGGGTCTCGGCCGGGGCGTTCTTCGCCTCGGCGGTGATGTTGCGCCAGATCCGGCCGTCGGGCAGCGTCACCGACTCGGTGAGGGCGTTGTCGGCGTAGATGCAGTCGCCGGAGTGCAGGAACAGGTGTGGGTCGCGGGCGGCCATGGTGGAGAACACCTTCATGCCGCCGAGGTCGGGGTTGATGCCGAAGCCCTGGCCCGCGACGTCACCGGACCACAGCAGCGAGATGTCGGCGGGTGCGGTCGGCGCCGTGCGAAAGACACCTGTGAGGGTCTCCGAGCTCGCACCGTCTTCGCCGTCGAGGCGCACCCGGTAGTGCACGAATTGCCCGGCGGGCAGGCCGTTCACCCGCACGCGCCCGGTGCCATCGGAAGCCGGGGTGAGCAGCGGCCCGGTGAATCGCTTGACGTCGGTGAACTTCTCGGTCGCCGACGTCTCCACCACCAGCGTCGCGGGTGTGTCCGACCGTGCCCAGATCAGCGCACCATCGCTGCGCGGATCACCGACAGCGATCCCGTGCGTGAGCGAGGGCCTGGCCCGCACCAGGGCGGGCCCGTCGTCACCGCAGGCCACCAGGGCGGGAGCGGTCACCACCCCGAGTGCGGTTGCGCGCAGCAGCGTGCGCCGAGACATCGCGAAATCCGAGACAGCCATGGGCCTACCGTGCGCCACCGGTGGGAACACGCGGTCGTCGGCAAGGCAACAGAGCATGAACGATGCCGTACGGCGGGCCGAACTCGGTGGACGGACCCTAGAGACCCGCGGCGGCCGCCGTTTCGGGGTACCAGCGGGTGCACTCGGCGCGCAGGGGGACGGCGGTGTGGAGTTGGCACAGGATCGCTACGCCGCCGAGGAAGGAACGGAGGAGGGGAGTGTGGACGGGAGGCATGGTCAGTTGACGCAGGATGTTGGTGAGGCGGAGATCGGTGGCCAGGCGGACTTGTTCGCGCAGCCAGGCGGCCGAGAGCGGGTAGGTGGGGGCGAGGAGGGCGTCGCGGACCGGTTGGAGGCGGGCGGCGATGGTGGTGATGTCGAGATCGCGGTCGGGGGCCACGAAGCCGTGGCGGCGGATGGCGGCTTCGAGATCGGCGGGTGAGTCGGCGATGACGGCGGCGCCCACGTCGCTCGCGACGTCGAGGAAGGCGGCGGGCCAGGGGGTGCAGGCGCCGAAGTCGACGACACCGAGGCGGCCGTCGGGCATGCGCAGGAAGTTGCCGGGGTGGGCGTCGCCGTAGACGAGGGCGGCGCGCGCGGGGGCGGAGAACAGGAAGCGCATGATCAGCACGCCGAGGCGGTCGAGTTCGTCGGCGTCGCCGCGAACGATCAACCGGGACAGGGGAACACCGTCGAGCCATTCGGTGACCAACACGTCGCCGCGCTGGGCGATCACCCGGCTCACCACCACGTCGGGGTCCTCGGCGAAGGCGGTGGCGAAAGCGCGCTGGTTGACCGCTTCCCGGGCGTAGTCGAGTTCGTCGCGGATCTCGTCGCACAGCGCCTCGACCACCGGGCGGGTGTCGGCGCCGGGTAGCAGCGCGGTGAACAGGGGGGTCGCGCGGCGCAGGGCTTGCAGGTCGGCCAGCACCGCGCGGCGGGAACCGGGGTACATCACCTTGACCGCGACCTGGGTGCCGTCGTGCCAGCGCGCGCGATGGACCTGGCCGACCGAGGCGGCCGCCGAGGCGCGGTCGTCGAATTCCAGGAACAGCGAGCGCCAGTGTGGGCCGAGATGGGTGGCGAGTTCGGCGTGCACCGCGCCGGGAAGCATCGCGGGCGCCGAATCGTGCAGTCGGGCAAGGGCTTGACGGTACGGCTCGGCCAGATCGGGAGCCAGGCCGAGCTCGAGCAGGCCGAGGAGCTGGCCCAGTTTCGCGACGCAGCCCTTGAGCTCGCCGAGTACCTGGAAGAGGTGTTCGGCGGTGCGGACGCGGATGTCGCGGTCGACGTCGGCGGGGTCGCGACCCGCGGCGCGCTTGCCGAAGCCCGCGATGCGGCGGCCCGCGTAGGCGACCGGCACCGCCGCCAGCCGGGCGCTGCGTGCTACCCGGCCGGTGGGTGGGTTGCCGTCGCGCGGGGCAGTGCGCCGGGCGAACGGCATGACGCGACCCTCGTCGGACTCGCCTGCGGCCATGTTCACCTCGCTGTCCGCCGACGCCGCCACCCGCGGTGGTCCACCCGCCCGTCGGCCTGTGCCCGGAAAAGGCTACCAATCGGGCGAGCGGGTGTCCGGGCAACGACAGTCGATGACGTCGGGTCGAGCGTGCCGGCGATGCGCGCGCCGACCAAGGGAGTCAGCTCATCGTGCGGCGCAACAGGTTTCGACTCAGCTCGCCTTGGTCTCGGGGATGCGGGTGGCGTCGAGCTGGTTGTCGGTCGCGGCGACGCCCTTCTTGAGGCTGTGGGCGTACACGTCGACGTATTCCTGGCCGGTGAGGCGCATCAGTTCGTACATCACCTCGTCGGTGACGGCGCGTTCGACGAAGCGGTTGCCGCTCATGCCCTCGTAGCGCGAGAAATCAAGGGGCGCGCCGAACTTGAGGGTGACCTTGTGGCGGCGCCACTTGAACGGTCCGGGCGGGCTCACCTTGTCGGTGCCGATCACCGCGACCGGGATCACCGGGACGCCGGTCTCGAGCGCGAGACGCGCCATGCCGGTCTTGCCCTTGTAGAGGCGGCCGTCGGGGGAGCGGGTGCCCTCGGGGTACAGGCCGACGAGCCGACCCTCGTCGAGGAGCTTGGTGGCCGCGTTGAGCGCGTCCTCGGCGGCCGAGGCGCCGCTGCGGTCGATCGGGTACTGGCCGGTGCCGCTGAAGAAGAACTTCTGCAGGCGGCCCTTGAAACCGGGGGTGGTGAAGTACTCGGCCTTGGCCAGGTAGTTGATCCGGCGCGGGCTCAGCAGGGGAGCGAACAGCCAGTCGGAGAAGGAGAGGTGATTACCCGCCATGATGGCCGGGCCGTCGGTCGGGATGTTCTCCACCCCTTCGACCTCGGGCCGGTTGTACATGTGCATGAACGGTCCCACGAGAACGAACTTGAGCAGCCAGTAGAACATGGCGTCCTTTCCCCAGGGACCGGGATAATTGTGTAGTGCCTCGTCGGACAACGACTTTACCGCTGGTCGCAGGTCACAACCAACCCAGGATGGTAGCTGGAGCACATGGCTGTGACCCTTATCTCGCCGCGCGACCGGCCACGGGCGCGTCGACCGCCGCCCTGGCCAATTCCGCGGCGCCGATCATGCCGGCGGCTTCTCCGAGCTGGGTGGTGCGCAGGCGGGCCAGCGGTCGATGTCCGGCGCCGGTGACCGCGGCGGCGTAGTGCTCGCGGGCCTCGTCGAGGAACAGCGGCGCCGAACTGCTCACCCCACCGGCGATCACCACCAGATCGGGATCGAACAGGTCGCTGACGAAGGCCAGACCGAGACCGAGCCAGCGGGCGAAGTCGGCCATCACCCGCACCGCGAGCGGATCGCCGTCCTGGGCCGCGCCCGCGACCCGGCGACCGGTGAGCGAGCCGGGGTCGCGGCGCACATCGCGGGCCAGCACCGACCGCACGGGATCGGTGGCCAGCATTTCGATGGCGGTGTCGGCCAGTGCCGTTCCGCTGCAGTAGCGCTCCCAGCAGCCGTGTTTGCCGCACGGGCAGGCGCGACCCTCGGGGACCACCTGGAGGTGGCCGAGCTCGGGAGCGATGCCGTGGCTGCCGCGATAGAGCTGACCGTCGATGAGCAGAGCGGCGCCGATGCCGGTACCGATCGCGACGAGCACCACCGTCTGCCCGCCCGCCGCCGCACCGAAGCGGTACTCGGCCCAGCCCGCGGCGTTGGCGTCGTGTTCCAGGATCACGGGCAGTCCGAGGCGGGCGGTGAGCCGTTGGGCGACGGGGGCGTTCTGCCACGGCAGGTGCGGGGCGAACAGGACCGTCGACTGATCGGTCGAGATGAAACCGGCGACGGCCAACCCCACCGCCGCGATCGGATGGCGTCGGGCCAGCTCGCGCACCGAGCGGTCGATCGCGTCCTCGAGCGCGCGCGCCGAATGCGGCGTCGGTGCCTGCACGGTGTCGAGCACCTCACCCTCGGCGTCGACCACCGAAGCGCGAATGTTCGTGCCACCCACGTCGATGCCGACGGTGAGCAGGTGTTGAGGGTCGATCCGCCTGGTCATCCCCGGATCGTCACCGGGATGTCGACATATTGCGAGCGTGGCGCGCGGGTGGTCGCGAAGCTGTCTGTGCCGTGGCCCGGTTCGGGCGTGACAGCGGGAGGGGTCGTCCGCGGCGTCGTGCTCTGCTGCTGCGTCTCGGTGAATTCGTCGACTCTGCGGGGGCGCGGTGTGCCCGGCTGGCGCCGGCGAGCCGTGTCCCAGCTCGCGCTACCGGTGGCATCGGAGGTGCCCGTGGACGCGTGCGGCGCGGTGCGCTGTTCGGTCGCCTCCGGGTGGCCCTCGGCGTGATCGGCCCATTCCGGGGGGAGCACCGGTTCCACGGGGATGCCGGCGAGGGCTTCGCGCAGGACCGTCACCATCGAGGTGCCGTGTTCGGCGAGGGCGGCGACGACGTCGTGGTGGTCGCCGCGCACCAGGGCCGCGGCCGCGCAGACCGGGCACCAGGCGCAACCCCCGAGATCGGCCTGGCCGTCGGCGGCGGTACGGCGCAGCACCGGTTCGACACGGGCGAGCAGCACTTCGGCGAGTAGGCGTAGCTCCTCGGTGAACTCGGCGAAGCCGTCGTGGCCGTGGCGCTCGGACTGGGTGTCAGTGCTCATCTGCGGTGGCCTTCGTGTAGTTCGGATCGGCGGGCCACACCCGTGGATCGGGCCGGAAGCGGACCACGAGGTGACCGGTGTCGAGTTCGGCGCCCGACACCGTGCAACGGCGCAGCACCGGCGCGAGACGTACGCGAGTGCGTACCCCGTCGGCTCCCACGATCAGATCGTCCTCCACTCGGCCCAGCCGCAAGGTGCCGGGATCGACCACCGGTAGCCGCATCCGCATCGCGTACACGGAGTCGACACCGGAGCCGGACTCCCATCGAACCACCGGTTCACCCGATTCTGCGCCCTGAGCGTGCGGGGCGGTCAGCGTGTCGACCGAATGCGAGAACGCCGACAGCGCGTGCACCCCCACCGGTTCGGCCCCGGCGTGCTGGGCGATCAGGATCGGGACATCGGTGAGTTGTTCGTGTAACCGGGCCACCACCTCGAGTTGCTCGGCGCGGCGGTTGAGGTACCAGTACACGGCCGGATGGGCGTTGTCGCCGGGCGGCGGCACCGGGGCCAGCACCTTGTTCACCACCACCGCGTCCATCCGCAGGCCGAGCAGCGCGGCCGCCGAACGTACCCGCCGGGCCTCGGCGACGGCGACCTGTTCGGGGCCGGTCACCAGCCGGGCGCTGGTTCGGGTGGGGTCGGCGAGCAGATCACGGACCTGGGTCACCGCGACCACGATCCGTTCGACCGCGGCCGCGAGCACCGCCTTGCGCAGGTCGAGGCCGATCGCGCTCATCGTGCGGGCATGCTGGGGCCAGAGGCGTTCGAGGTAGTTGAGCATCGTGTCGGGGGCGGTGACGATGCGCAGCATGTCGGCCGAGGGCGGGCAGTCGACGACGATGACGTCCCAGTCGTTCTCTTCGGCGTACTGGGTGATCTCGACCAGCATCAGCAGTTCCTGCACGCCGGGCAGCCCGGTGAGCTCCGCGGGATCCAGCGCGGCCAGGTCGAATCCGTGATCGTGGCCGCCCCCCTTGGCCAGCATCGCCGCCACATCGCGGAATCGGTCCTCGAGCAGGGCGAGGGAGTCGATCTCGATCACCTCGATACCGGGTGCCACCCTGGCCACTCCGGCGACGGTGCCCGGATCGTGCGGGAAGCGGAAACCGAGCGCGTCGCCGAGTGAATGCGCCTGGTCCAGCGAGGCGATCAGCACACGCTGACCCGAGCGGGCATAGGTCATGCTCGTCGCGCAGGCCAGGGTCGTCTTCCCGACACCGCCCTTGCCGACGAACAGTTCGACGCGGGTACCGCCCGGGGCGCTCAGCCTTCGACCCGTTTCTTCAGCTCGTTGAGTGCCGTGTCGGTGATGACCTTCTCGGCTTTGCGTTTGAACATGCCGATCATCGGGATGTTGAGATCGACGGTGAGCTCGTAGACCACCTCGGTGCCGCCGCCGGGCCGGTCGAGCAGTTCGTAGCTGCCGTCCTGGGCCTTCTGCAGGTCGCCGCTGAGCAGCCGCCAGTTCACCGCCCTGCCGTCCTCGCGCCAGGAGTACGACAGCACGTAGGTGTCCTTGACGACGCCGGCGTCGAGGACGAATCGGGCAGTGGCAGCCCGTCCTTCGGCGTCGCGATCGATGACCTCCACCGACTTCGCGGCGGCCACCCATTCCGGGTAGGACTCCAGATCAGCGATGACGGCCATCACCTGCTGCGACGGTGCGTCGATGAGGATCGATCTCTGAGTCCGGTCGGCCATGGCAGACAAGCCCTCTCTCTGTGTTTGTTCGCGGCTGGTGCCGCGGTGCTCGGCGCTCGACTCCGCCTCTTCCCACCCTGGGAGTACCCCTTTGTCGCGATGACAACGGTCCGGCAGCGCCGAGAACGTGCGTCAGGGGGCGGCGGCGACCGCGGGTGCGACGCCCGCGGGCCGGCCGGCCTCGAGTCGTGCCTTGAGCTCGAACGCCATCTTGCGGCCCGCGACTCGGCGGGCCCGATTGGCCGCGGCCAGCGCGCGCGCCGACTTCGACGCGGCCGCGGCGGGTTCGGCGTGCAGGAAGTAGTGCAGGATCGCCCCGTCGGGCACGGACTCGAGCCACACCTCCATGGTGCCGGTCAGCGCGCCTGCCACCGTCCAGCGGATGCCCTTGTCGCCGCGATCCTCGCGCACGTCCAGGCGCAGATCGGGCCACCAGCGGCGCCAGTTGTTCGGGGCGCTCAGCACCTCGGCGATCGCGGCGCCCGGTGCGGCGAGGAAGGTCTGATCAGCGACCTGGATACTGCTCACCAGCCTGAGCGTAGTGGACGCCACACCGGACCCGGCCGGGGTGTCACCGCAGCAGTTCCCGCAACCGGCTGCCCTGACGGTCCCAAAGCCAGTTCTGTTCCACCCACGCCCGCCCCGCGGCGCCCATCTCGGCCGCTTTGTCCCGGTCGGTGAGCAGTTCGACGATGGCGTCGCGGATGTGCGGTACCGACCGGCCGTGTACCACCGTGCCGGTCTCGCCCTCGCGCACGGTCTCCGGGGCGCCGCCGGAATCACCCGCCACCACCGGTACCCCGGTCGCCGACGCCTCGAGGAACACGATCCCGAGGCCCTCCACGTCCAGACCGGCCCCGCGGGTGCGACACGGCATCGCGAACACGTCGGCGATCGTGTGATGAGCGGCGAGCTCGCCGGAGGGCACCCGCCCGGTGAACACGACACTGTCCTGCACGCCCAAGGCCTCGGACAACGCCCGCAGTCGCGCCTCGTAGGGACCGCCGCCGGCGATCACCAGCACCGCGCCGTCGACACGCTCGCGGATCTCGCTCATCGCCACGATCAGCATGTCCTGGCCTTTGCGGGGGACCAGTCGCGACAGGCACAGCACGGTCGGGCGCTCGCCCAGGCCGTAGCGGGCGCGCAGCTCAGCCCTGGCGGCCGGGTCGGGCCGGAACTCGGTGGGGTCGACCCCCGGCGGCAGGTGTTCCAGTGCCGCGTGCGGACCGAACGCCGAGGCGAAGCGGCCACGGGTGTACTTGCTGACATAGGTCACCACATCGGTGTGCTCGCCGATCGAACGCAGCACCTGGCGCGAACCGGGCAGCATCGACCAGCCGACTTCGTGACCGTGAGTGCTGGCCAGGATGCGCTCGGCGCCCGCGCGCCGCAGCATCGGTGCCATCACCGCCAGCGGAGCGGCGGCGCCGAACCACACGGTGTCGCATTCGCGTTCGCGCAGCAGCGCGCCGGCACGCTTGATGACCGCGGGGGTCGGCAGCATCAGTGTCGTCGGATGACGCACCACCTGGAACTTCTGCGCGGCGTCGAACTTCTCGTGGCTGTCACCCCGCCAGCGCGGCGCGTACACCACCAGGTCCTCGGGCGGCAGCTGATTCGACAGTGCCTGCAGATACGACTGGATTCCGCCCGGCCGAGGCGGGAAATCGTTGGTAACCAGCAGAGTTCGGGCCATAGGAGAACAACCTAATCGGTCGGCTGACAGGTGGGCAGACGTGGTCGGGCGTACCCGCGCCGTCGCTGCGGCCGTGCGTGTGCGAGGGGCGCCGCGTGCCTGCGCCCATCATGCAGCGTGACCGCGCAACCAGGCCCGCCAGCCGTCGAGCAACTCGCCGCGCGAAGCTCCGAGCACGGTGGCGAAGGCGGCATCCTGGGCGGCGGGGGACTGGGGGCCGGTCGCCAGCCGCTTGTACAACGTGGTGAGGGCGGTGGTGCCGTAGCGGTCGGCGAGGAACGCGCAGGTGCTCCACGCGCTTTCGTAGGCGTAGGCCGCGTCGACACCGGTGAAGTCGGCGTCGCCGACGAGTTCGGTGGGCATGGTGCCCGCGCGCAACCGGGTGGTCAGCGTGGGGGCGATCTGGGAGAAGGTGGTGGCCTGATCGCGCTGGGCGACGTACTCGGCGAAGCCCTCCAGCATCCACAGCGGTGCGCCGTCGGTGGTGTCGGCTCTGGTGGCGATATGGGTGAGCTCGTGGCGCAGCAGGGTGGCCAAGCCCTCGTTGCCGACTCGTCGGCGCGCGTCGGGGTTGAACACGATGCGCTGGTCGGTGGGCTGCGTACCCGGGGCGTAGGACCCGGTGAGCGACACGGCGGCCACGTCGGTGCCGGTGCCGCCCGCGGACCTGGTCAGCGCGGTGAATTCGGCCGGTGTACTCGCCACGACCACGACGGGGCTGCGATTCCACTCGGTGCCCCACACCGCGCTCACATCCGAAATGGCCTGGCCCAGTTGATGTTCGAGGACGTCGAGGTCGGCGCGATGGCTGGGATGGGCCACCAGCAGCGCCTCGGACGCGGCGCCGTCGCTGACTTCACGCACCAGGATCGGTCCGTAGGGCTGTAGCTCGCGGCGCACCGGACTCAGGCGCGGATTGTCGATGCCCTCGGAGGTGTCGAGCACCTCGGCTTCGTCGGTGGCCAGCTGCAACGGACCCACGTTGCGCGGCACCAGGATGAGTGCGACGCACGCGCCGGTCAACAGCGTGACCGAGGCGAGGGTGATACAGAATTCCAGGCGGCCGTTCGACGAGAACCACGAACGCAGGCCCGAGCGGGGGAACGGATCGGTCACCGGTCTGGCTCAGTATCGCCGGGCCGAGTGGTACGGGGTGGTGTTGATCGGCGCGACGGCGACGGGCACACCGAAGGTGGAGGCGTGCACCATCATTCCGTTGCCCGCGTAGATGCCGACATGGGTGATGTCGGGATAGAACAGGATCACGTCGCCGGGCAGCAGTTCGTCCTTGGCCACCGGTGTGCCGTAGCCCGCCTGCTGGGAACTGGTGCGCGGCACGTTCTTGCCGACCTGCTTGAACGCCCACTGGACCAGGCCGGAGCAGTCGAACTGATCGGGTCCGGTGGCGCCCCAGACATACGGATCGCCGACGCGGGTGAGGGCGGCGGCCAGCGCGCTGGTGCCGCTGCCGGGAACCAGTCCCGCCAGTAGCGAATCGCGGTCGAAGCCGGGCGGGAACGGTGAACCGGCCAGCGTCGACTTGTCGCGGGCCGAGAGCTGGCTCCACGCCTCGACCACGGAGGTGGTGGAGGCTGCGAGATCCTGGCGTTTGCGTTCGACGTCGGCGCGCACCGCATCGGCGGCGGTGGTCGCGGCATGCGCGGCCTCGGCGGCGGTGCGGGCGATGGTGTCGGCCGCGGCGGCGGCATCGGCGGCCTGCTTGAACTGGCGCACCGTGTCGGCGGTCTGCTGGGCGAGCACGTCCAGCGTCGACATCTTGTCCAGCAACTGCTGCGGGGAACCGCTCGACAGCACGGCGAACATGCTGTTGGTACGTACGCCGGTATAGGCGGCCACGGCGGTGCGGTCGATCATCGGCTGGAATTTGCGCACTTCGGCGCGGGCGGCCTCGACGACCGCGGAGGTGGCGGCGACCTTGTCGTCGGCCTCGCGTTGCACCGCGAGCTTGGCGTCGAGATCGATCTGCGCGGTGAGCGCTTGTTGGTTGAGCTGTTCGGACTGGCGCGAGAGGTCGACCATCCGGGAGATCGCGTCGGAGGCGGTGGTCGGCAGGGCGACGGGGTCGGCACCGGAGGGACCGGCGGTGTAGATCGCGCACACCAGGATCGCGGCGGAAAGGGCTCCGGCGAAACCACGCGTAGCGTGCGAATTCCGGTGGTGTGCAGTCACAGTGGCCCGTGCCCCGTTCTCTCGTTGTCCGCCTGTACAGCGCAATACCTGAGCGCGATCTCCTCGTCAGGCGAGAAGGTCTCGATCAGGTTACGGAACTGTATGCATTCGTGTCCAGTATAAAGGTACGTGCGCCGTCCAACCCAGTGGACGGCGCATATACCCGGATGATGACCGCGGCTTCGGTGCGCCCTTCCCCGTGAACGACGCACCGTGCCCGGCGGATCAGAAGCGGCGAGCGCCCGCGAACGGCATCGACGACAGCGACGCGATCTGGACCGGGGTGCCCGCGGTGGAGGCGTGCACGACATTGCCGTCGCCGGCATACAGGCCGGAGTGGCCGCCGCCGTAGAACGAGACCATGTCGCCGGGCTGCAGCGCGTCGATCGAGACCGGGCTGCCCGCACCGAGCTGGGCGTCGCTGGTGCGCGGGATGTTCATGCCCGCCTGGGAGTAGGCCCACTGGACCAGACCCGAGCAGTCGAAGGCGTTCGGACCGGCGGCGCCGTAGACGTAGGGCGAGCCGATCTTGCTCAGCGCGGCATCGAGGGCGATGTCGGCGGCGGTGGCGCGCGGCGCGGTGAAAACCTGCGGCGCGGCCGGGACCTCGATACCGGGCACGCCCTGGGGCAGCGGAATCTCGTTCGGAACCTCGAAAGTGCCGATACCGGGCACGGTCACCGGCGTCGCCGATGCCGGGGCGGCCGGCAGGAGGAACGCGCCGATGGTGGCAGCGCCGACGGCTCCGACGGCAACGGCACGCTGCGCCTGACGCTTGACGGTGTTGTTCGCCATGATGCGGAACTTCCAATCTGCCCCACGACGCCGTGTCCGAATGACGCGGCGGGCTTCGTCTCGTCGGCCGTTTCCGGTTGGCGGGACTCCGTGAGGTCTCGAAAAGGTTACGAAGACATCACGGGGGTTTGTAAAGTCGGACATCGGTCCAAGGGGGGTTTCGGGCGATATCGCCGAAGAATGCTTGCGAGCTGAGTCACACCCGATCACGAAACGATAACGCCAGGTCACGTCGGCCGAGATTTTCCAGTGCTACCGGCGCGTCGCCAATAGGGGGCGCACGGCATTTTCCAACGCTGAATCAGCGAATCCGCAGGTGGCACCTGCCCGTGGCGGGCATGAGCGGTCTGTCCGGCTGCCCGCCTCGCGGGCGGCGCGCCGTAAGTCGCGGCGCGCGGAGATCGGTAAGGCCGATTGCCCATTGAAATCTGAGTAATTCATGTGAATTCCGAAAACGTGTGAGCCCGGTCACGAAGTAGTTTGATCTCGGTCATTTTGTTCGCATCGGAACGAGAGTCTCGCGCCGAATGATCGGCTCCGAAGATCACGGGCAGGGGCGATCCCGGGTGTTCGGACGAGATGTCGAGGGGGGCCGACCGCTCGTCCGACTCTGCCGTCGGGTGGCCGGGTCCGGTCCGGCGAGCTTGTCGGACCCTCGTCCTACGCTGCTGGCCGTGCCCGACCCCCGTGCTGTCCCGGCTGCCGCTCGGCAGTTGGCCTTCGACGAACTCGATACTCCGCTGTACGCCACCACTTTCGTCGTCGTCGACCTCGAAACGACCGGGACCAGCGCTGATCGGGACGCGATCACCGAGATCGGGGCGGTGAAGGTGCGTGGCGGAGAGGTGCTGGGGGAGTTCGCGACACTGGTGAATCCGGGGTACGCCATCCCGCCCGCCATCGTGCAGATCACCGGGATCACCACGGCGATGGTGTACGAGGCGCCGGGGATCGAGGGGGTGTTGCCGGGGTTCTTCGAATTCGCGGCGGGGGCGGTGCTGGTGGCGCACAACGCGCGATTCGATATCGCTTTCCTCAAGGCCGCCGCGGCGAGTCAGGACATCGCGTGGCCCAATCCGCAGGTGCTGTGCACGGTGAAACTCGCGCGGCGGGTGCTCACGCGCGACGAGGCGCCCTCGGCGCGGCTCGGGGTGCTGGCACAGATCCTCGGTGCGTCGACGACACCGACACACCGCGCGCTCGACGACGCCCGCGCCACCGTCGACGTGTTGCACGCGCTGATCGGGCGGGTCGGCAATCAGGGTGTACACAGCCTGACCGAGCTCCTCGACTATCTGCCCGGCGTCACCGGAACCCAGCGCGCCAAACGCACTTTCGCGACCGACCTGCCCGCCGTGCCCGGGGTCTATCTCTTCCGTGGTCCGTCGGAGGAAGTCCTCTATATAGGGACGGCGGTGAATCTGCGCCGACGCGTACGCAACTACTTCACCGGTTCGGAAACCCGTGGCCGCATGAAAGAGATGGTGGCACTGGCGATTCGGGTCGACCATGTGGTGTGCGCACACGGTCTCGAAGCGGGGGTCCGTGAATTGCGGTTGCTCGCCGCGCACGCGCCGCCGTACAACCGCCGCTCGAAGTTCCCCCGGCGTGGGTGGTGGCTCACGCTCAGCGACGAGGCTTTCCCCCGGCTGGTAGCAGTGCGCACCCCGAGTCGAACAGCGTTGGGGCCGTTCAATTCTCGGATCGATGCGGTCGATGTGGCCTCGACGATCGCAGAATTCGCCGGGACGCGAACCTGCGCCACCCGCCTCACCCGCACGGCGAAACACACCTGCCCACCCGCCGCCGTCGGCGGCTGCCCCGCCGCACGCCTGGACGGTGACCTCGACGCGGCGAGTTATGCCCCAGCCGTGGCCGCGGTCCGCGACCTGTTCACCGGGCGCGCCGACACCCTGCTGCGCGCGATGATCGATCGCATCGAAACATATTCGGCCGCCCAGCATTTCGAAGCCGCTGCCCGCCTTCGCGACCGCACCGCCACTGTCGTCACCAAGCTGCACCGCACCCAGCGCCTGGCCGCCATGGCCCGCCTCGCCGAACTGATCGTCGCGCTGCCCGACGGTGCGGGCGGCTGGGAGTTCTCCGTCATCCGCTACGGCCGCCTCGCCGCCGCGGGAACCGCCCCGCGCGGCACCCCGCCGATGGCTGTCGTCGACCAGATCGTCGCCGCCGCCGAAACCGTGATCCCGGATTCGGGCGCCGCGACCTCGCGCGGCCGGGTCGCCCGTGAGGACACCACCACCGTCGCGGTCCTCGCCACGGCGCCTACCGGGTGCGCGACATCCGACACCGCGCCCGGTGCACGCACCGACACCGATCCGCAGGCGCCTGCCACCGACGGCGCGATTGTCGCGTCCGACGACGACATCCCGCCGCTGCGTGGTGCACCCCCGGAAGAAGTCGGGGTCATCGCCCGGTGGCTCGCCAAACCAGGGGCCCGGATCGTGCGAACCAGCGACGGCTACTGCGAACCGCTGCACGGTGCCGCGCGTTGGGTGGGCTGGGCGCAGCTCGCGCGGGCCGCCGCGACCACCAGGAGCGAACAGGAGCAGTACCTCGCCGAACGATGATGTGGCCGGAGCCGGGCGGTGGACGCTCGACCCTGGTCGAGGCACTACCCGGCAGAGCGACGTCGGCATCCTGGATCATGGACACCGATCCGTGCACGGTGGCGGGCCATGAGGAGAAGGAGCCGCGGCGAATGTTCGTGAAGGTGTGTGGGCTGACCACCGAGGAGCAGATCGACTGGGCGGTCGAGCTCGGGTACTCCGCGATCGGGGTCATGGTGACCACGAAGAGCAAGCGGTACCGCACTCCCGATCAGGCACGCGCGCTCGCCGACTACGCGCGCGGACGCATCACCACCTTCGCCGTCGCACTCGAGGTGAGCGAGGTCGCCGAGGTGGCCGACGCGTTCGACGTCGTCCAGCTCTACCGGTGGGTCGACCTGCCCAACCTGGCCTACTGCTCGGCGACCCCGCCGAAACCCGAGCAGACCAGCGAATACTTCTTCTACGACGCCAGTGCGGGTTCCGGCGTCTTCGAAGAGTTCCCGGATTGGGTGCGCGCACAGCGGGGCCGCGTCGTCCTGGCAGGCGGGCTCGACGCGGACAATGTGGCCGCGGTGATCGCCCGGCACCACCCGTTCGGCGTCGACGTGTCCAGTTCGGTGGAATCGGCGCCCGGCGTGAAGAGCTATGAGCTGATGCGACGGTTCAAAGCGGCCACCGAGCGGCTCGAAGTTCTAGAGTGATCCCATGATTACCGCGATCGTGATGATCCAGGCGCAGAACTCGCGCATCCCCGAGACCGCGCAGGCCCTCGCCGATACCGAAGGAGTTGCCGAGGTGTACTCCTGCGCCGGCGACGTGGACCTGATCGCGATCGTGCGCGTGCGCGACCACGCGCGCATCGCCGAAGTGGTCACCGCGGGCATCGACAAGGTGGACGGCGTGGTCCGCACCACCACCCACATCGCCTTCAAGTCCTATTCCAGCGCCGACGTGGAAGCCGGATTCTCGCTGGGGGAGTAGCCCTTTCGGGTTCAGCGCTCGTCGAGCACCTGGGTGAGTTCGGCCCAGCTCTGCAGCAGTTTCGCCGCCGCCCCGCTGTCCACCGCGGCGGCGGCGCGCTCGAGCCCGCCCGCCAGCGCCGCGTCCAGATCGGAATCCACGTCACCGGCCCCGCGCGAGAGGTCGTAGGCCACGATCGCCGCGGCCGAGTTCAGCAGCACCGCGTCACGAACGGGCCCGGCCGTTCCCGCGAAGACATCGCGCGCCACGCGGGCGTTGACCTCGGCATCCCCGCCGCGCAGCTCGTCCAGGTCCACCCGGACGATGCCGAGCCGCGTCGGATCGAGCACCGTCTGCCGAATCCGTCCACCACTGACCACCCATATATCGGTGAGGTCGGAGGTGGTGATCTCGTCGAGCCCGTCACGCCCACGCACCACCAGCGCGCTCGACCCGCGCGCCGCGAACACCCCCGCGATCACGGGAGCCAGGTCGGCGAACGCGCACCCGATCAGCCCGGCGCGCGGCTGCGCCGGATTGGTCAGCGGCCCCAACACGTTGAACACGGTCGGAATGCCGATCTCCTTGCGTGCCGCACCGGCGAACCGCAGCCCGGAGTGGAACAGCGGCGCGAAGCAGAAACCGATCCCCACCTCGCGCACCGACCGCGCCACCGACTCGGGCCCCAGCGCGAGCTTCACTCCCAACGCTTCGAGCACATCGGCACCGCCGGACTTCGACGACGCCGCCCGATTGCCGTGCTTGACCACGGGCACCCCGGCCGCGGCCACCACCACCGAGGACATGGTCGAGATGTTCACCGACCCCGAACGGTCGCCGCCGGTGCCGACGACATCGACCGCGTCGCCGTCGATGCGGACCAGCCGCGCGTGCCCCAGCATCCCGGCCACCATGCCGGCCAGTTCGGTCGGCGTCGGGCCCTTGATCTTCATGGCGACCCCGAACGCCGCGATCTGGGCCGCGGTGGCGCCATCGGTGAAGATCTCGTCGATCACCCAGGTGGTGTCGTCCGCGGCCAGGTCGCCTCCGTCGGCGAGGGTTCCGAGCACCTGGGGCCAGCTGCGCACGCTCATCTGCTCTGTTTCTCCTTCGACGACACCGTTGCGCCACTGTAGATCGGGCGCACGGAGAGAGCGCAAGGTCATGTGCGCCGCCGGGCAAGTTTACGGGGCGATGCGCGGGGGCTGCAGCGCGTCCCAGCCGTCGGCGACGCCGTCGTGGCGCTGTGCGAGCCCGGCCATCCGCGAGCGCTCCTGCGAACAGCTCAGCGGGTCGAGCCGTTGCACCCGCTGCAAGATGATCGGCACCAACTCCTGCGCGGTCGCGGCGGCCTCGGCGCGTTCGTAGCCGTCGTACCCGGCGATCTCGCACGCGGACTCGAGCTGCTCGGCGGGTAGCCGCAGATGATGGCGCAACACCGCGTCGGCCTCCCGATCCAGCGCCTTCGCCCGATCCAGCGCGGTCGAACACGCCTCGGCGTCGTCGAAACTCGATGCGACCACGACAAGGTCGTCGCGCAAGGGGTCCAACTCCTGCGCCGACCCGCCGAACAGCCGCCGCCACATCCGCACCACGACCATCGCTGCCTCCTCGTCTCAGCCTATCCACATCCAACGCTGTCACAATGTGTTGTCGCGCGATCGTCGCCAACACGCCGACGGAGGTCTTGGACCCCCTCTGTGCGTGGGTTTTCCGACTTGCGCCACAAACTTTCGTACCCGGGTACATGTGTCGTACTACGAAGAGTCATACTTACCCCGTGACGACCGCAGTAGGCACCCCAGGATCGGCCATTACTCAGCGTGTGCATTCGCTGAACCGGCCCAACATGGTCAGCGTCGGAACCATCATCTGGCTGTCGAGCGAGCTGATGTTCTTCGCGGGCCTGTTCGCCATGTACTTCGTTGCGCGCGCGCAAGCGCCGGAAGGCTTCTGGCCCCCGGCGCCGACTCATCTGAACATGTCGCTCGCGATTCCGGTGACAGCCGTGTTGATCGCATCCTCGTTCACGTGCCAGATGGGTGTTTTCGCCGCCGAGAAGGGTGACGTGTTCGGCCTGCGCCGCTGGTACACGATCACTCTGCTGATGGGCGCGTTCTTCGTCGCCGGCCAGGGGTACGAGTACTACAGCCTGGTGCAGGAGGGAACCACGATCGCCGGTAGCTCCTACGGCTCGGTTTTCTACATCACCACCGGCTTCCACGGTCTGCACGTGATCGGAGGTCTGATCGCGTTCGTGTTCCTGCTCGTCCGCACCACGCTGAGCAAGTTCACGCCCGCCCAGGCCACCGCCGCGATCGTGGTGTCGTACTACTGGCACTTTGTCGACATCGTCTGGATCGGGCTGTTCGCCACGATCTACTTCGTCCGTTAGCGCGCCGCGCACTCCTAAGCATTTGCACAAGTCGGTTCCGTCTACTCCAAAGGGACACAGATGAGTTCATCTCCCCCGTCGGCCCCAGAGCCCGCCGGCCCCGGCAGCGGGCAGGCCGCTCAGGCCGCACAGCAGGCGCGTAAACAGCGTCGCGCGCGTCGTCGTATCGCGGGTGCTCTCGCGCTGATGATCGGCTTGGTCGGAGCCGGCTTCCTGGCTACCGCGCTCACCCCGCAGGCGCAGGTCGCCACCGCGAACGAGGACCAGTCCGCGCTCATCCGCGAGGGCAAGCAGCTCTACGACACCTCCTGTGTCACGTGCCACGGCGCGAACCTGCAAGGTGTCGCCGATCGCGGTCCGAGCCTGATCGGTGTCGGTGAGGCCGCGGTCTACTTCCAGGTTTCCTCCGGGCGCATGCCGATGGCCGTCAACGGCGCCCAGGCAGTGCGCAAGCCGGTGAAGTTCGACGCGCACCAGACCGACGCGCTCGGCGCCTACGTCGCCGCCAACGGTGGCGGTCCCTCGGTGATCCGCGATGCCAATGGCGAGATCGCCCAGGAATCGCTGCGCGGTGACGACCTCGGCCGTGGTTCGGAGCTGTTCCGCATGAACTGCGCCTCCTGCCACAACTTCACCGGTCGTGGTGGTGCGCTCTCCGGCGGCAAGTTCGCGCCGCCGCTGGCCGAGGCCAACGAGCAGCAGATCTACCAGGCGATGGTCACCGGCCCGCAGAACATGCCCAAGTTCTCCGACCGGCAGCTGACGCCGGAGGAGAAGCGCGACATCGTCGCCTACGTGAAGAACTCCGCCGAGGAGAAGGCCCCCGGCGGCTGGGATCTCGGCGGATTCGGTCCGGCCACGGAAGGCCTCGCCATCTGGGTCATCGGCATCACCGCCGTCGTCGGCGCCGCGATGTGGATCGGATCCCGGTCATGAACCGTCAGCGCCCGGAGGCGGCAGCTCGCGTAACCACGCAGGGCGCCGGTTCATGGCCGATGGACACAGCCATGAACCGTCAGCGCCCGGAGGCGGCAGCTCGCGTAACCACGCAGGGCGCCGGGGCATGGCCGATTGGATACAGCTCATGAGTGGACAGGAGCACAGCGACATGGGTCGCGAACCCACCGAAGACGAACTGGACGCGATGTCGCGTGACGAGCTGGTCGAGCTCGGCACCAATCGCGACGACGTCGATGTCGTCTACCGCAACGAGCGGTGGCCGGTGCCGGGCACCAAGGCCGAGAAGCGCGCCGAACGTGAGGTCACGTTCTGGTTCGCGATCTCGGGCCTGGCCGCCGCCGCGCTCATCGGTGTCTTCCTGTTCTGGCCGTGGGAGTGGAAGGGCTACGGCGACGAAGGCCATGCCGCCTACTCGCTGTTCACCCCGCTCATCGGCCTGACCTTCGGCATCTCGGTGCTGGTCATCGGTGTCGCAGTGGTGCTGATCCGCAAGAAGTTCATTCCCGCCGAGATCTCGATCCAGCAGCGCCACGACGGCCCGTCCGACGAGGTCGAGCGTCGCACCCTGGCCGCGGAGCTGCAGGACGCCCTCGACACCTCCACCCTCGGTCGCCGCAAGATGATGCTCGGTACCGCGGGCGCCGGTGTCGGCGTGCTCGGTATCGGTGCCGCGCTGGTGTTCATCGGCGGCATGGTGAAGAACCCGTGGGCCAAGGGCGACAAGTCGCCGCTGTGGGTCTCGGGCTGGACCCCGGACTACCCGGGCGAGACCATCTACATCCGCCGCGACACCGGTCGCCCGGAAGACATCGTGCTGGTGCGTCCGGAAGACCTCGACGCCGGCTCGATGGAGACCGTGTTCCCGTGGAAAGAGAAGTGGCGCGGGGATTCGCACGAGACCCTGCAGTCGCTGCGCGGCATCCGTAACGCCGTGATGCTGATCCGCCTGCGCACCGAAGACGCCGAGAAGGCGATCAAGCGCAAGGGCCAGGAGAGCTTCAACTTCGGCGACTACTTCGCCTACTCGAAGATCTGCACCCATCTCGGCTGCCCCACCTCGCTGTTCGAGCAGCAGACCAACCGGATCCTGTGCCCCTGCCACCAGTCGCAGTTCCTCGCGACCGAGTGGGGTAAGCCGGTCTTCGGTCCTGCCGCCCGCGCACTGCCTCAGCTGCCGATCACCGTCAACTCCGAGGGCTTCCTGGTCGCCGCGGGCGACTTCATCGAGCCGCTCGGCCCGGCCTTCTGGGAGCGTCGTTCATGAGCGTTGTGGCCAATCAGGCAAATGAGATGGACGAGCGGTATCGCGCCGCCGCGTTCATGAAGCGATCGATCAACAAGGTCTTCCCGACCCACTGGTCGTTCCTGCTGGGTGAGATCGCGCTCTACGCGTTCATCATCCTGCTGCTGTCGGGTGTGTACCTGACGTTGTTCTTCGACCCGTCGATGGCCCATGTGGTCTACGACGGCGCCTACCAGCCGCTGCGCGGCGTGGGTATGTCGCGGGCCTACGAGACCACGCTCAACATCTCCTTCGAGGTGCGCGGCGGTCTGTTCGTCCGGCAGATCCACCACTGGGCGGCCCTGCTGTTCGCGGCGTCGATCATCATCCACCTGTTCCGCATCTTCTTCACCGGCGCGTTCCGCAAGCCGCGTGAGGCGAACTGGGTGATCGGCTCGCTGCTGCTGATCCTGGCGATGTTCGAAGGCTTCTTCGGCTACTCGCTGCCCGACGATCTGCTCTCCGGTACCGGTCTGCGGGCCGCGTTCTCGGGCATCACCATCGGTGTCCCGGTCGTCGGTACCTGGATGCACTGGCTGATGTTCGGCGGCGACTTCCCCGGCGACATCATCATCCCGCGCCTCTACATCGCGCACGTGCTGCTGCTGCCCGGCATCATCCTGGCGCTGATCGGTGCGCACGTTGCCCTGGTCTGGTACCAGAAGCACACCCAGTTCCCCGGCCCGGCCCGCACCGAGCACAACGTGGTCGGCGCGCGCATCATCCCGGTGTTCGCCGCCGATCAGGGCGCGTTCTTCGCGTTCACCCTCGGCATCGTCGGCATCATGGGCGGTGTCCTGCAGATCAATCCGGTGTGGAACCTCGGTCCGTACAACCCGTCGCAGGTGTCAGCGGGTTCGCAGCCCGACTTCTACATGATGTGGACCGACGGCATGGCTCGCCTGATGCCTGCCTGGGAGCTCTACCTGGGTCGGTACACGATTCCGGCGGCGTTCTGGGTGGCGTTGGTCATGGGCCTGGTGTTCACCCTGCTGATCGCCTACCCGTGGATCGAGAAGCGCCTCACCAACGATTACACCGCGCATCACAACCTGCTGCAGCGTCCGCGCGACGTGCCTGTCCGTACCGCGATCGGCGCCATGGCCATCACGTTCTACGTGATCCTGACGCTGTCGTGTGTCAACGACATCATCGCGCTGAAGTTCGACATCTCGCTGAACGCGACCACCTGGATCGGTCGTATCGGCCTGCTGCTGTTGCCGCCGCTGGCGTACTTCATCACCTACCGGTTCTGCATCGGCCTGCAGCGCAGTGACCGGGCGGTGCTCGAGCACGGCATCGAGACCGGTGTGATCAAGCGCCTGCCGCACGGTGAGTACATCGAGATCCACCAGCCGCTGGGTGGGGTCGACGCACACGGCCACGCCATCCCGCTGGAGTACCAGGGCGCCCCGGTGCCCAAGAAGATGAACAAGCTGGGTTCGGCGGGCAAGCCGGGTACCGGCAGCTTCCTCAGGGCCGATCCCAAGGCCGAGGGCGAGGCCTGGGTCGAGATCGAGGAGAACGAAGAGCACCGGATGCTCGCCGTTCTCGCCGAACAGCAGGCGATCGCCAACGACAACGACGAGCGGTCCGGTCACTGACCGCACAGCACGAAGCACGAAGGCCCCGAGTCGAATTCGACTCGGGGCCTTCGTGCTATAGGCGCGGGGTGCGCCGGTAGGTCTCGATGGCCTCGAACTTGGCCAGGTTGTGGCGAGCGTCGGCGAGCGCGTCGTGGGCGTCGTCGGGGATGGGCGGTAGGGCAGGGCTGCCGTTGACCGCCCAGTGCTGGCGCAGTTCGTTGGTGTAGCGCGGCATGCCCTTGGGCAGGGCGGTCATGTCACCCCACAGCTGGCACAGCGCGACGTGGTCGTAGGCGCCGACCCAGGCCCACAGTTCCGGCTGCACACTCGGTCGCGGCAGGAAGAACTTGAACAGGTCGTCGCGGATCTGTTCCCTCGTGCGATACAGCGGCGATCCGGCCTGCGGCAGCTTCGGCAGCACGTGCTTGCGCACCCACGGCCCGGCCCGCTTCGCATCGAATTCGGTGGAGACCGCGTAGTATTCGCGGCCGTCCTCGCAGACGACGCCGATCGAGATCAGGTCGATCGTCGAGCCGTCCTCGATGAATTCCGAATCATAGAAATATCGCAGGGAGATCGCCTCTTCGTGCCGGTGGGGTGCTGGTCGATCGAAACCCTATGTCGACAGCCGACCTGCTGGACGCACGGGTCCGGGTACCGCGAACATTCGCCCTCACAGCGAACCAACAGCTTCGCCGGGCAGGATGACCCGGGTGCGGGTGCTGGTGGTCGAAGACGAGATGGTACTGGCCGACGCGATCGGCACGGGATTGCGCCGCTACGCCATGGCGGTGGATGTCGTCTATGACGGTGATGCCGCACTGGAACGGGTGCCGGTGCACGACTACGACGTCGTCGTACTCGATCGCGACCTGCCGGGCGCTACCGGTGACGAGGTGTGCGCCTGGATGATCGAGCACGGGGTGGACAGCCGGGTGCTGATGTTGACCGCGGCGACCGCGGTTCGCGAGCGGGTCACCGGGCTCGGCCTCGGTGCCGACGACTACCTCACCAAACCGTTCGCGTTCGCCGAACTGGTCGCGCGCGTACAGGCGCTCGGGCGTCGTGCTCGGCCCGCGATTCCGCCCACCCTCACGCGCGCCGGTCTGCGCCTGGACGTGCACCGGTGCGCGCTCACCCGTGATGGTGTGCCGATCGCCTTGTCGCGCAAGGAGTTCGCGGTGCTCGGTGAGCTCATGCGCGCCGACGGGGGAGTGGTGTCGACCGAACAGCTGTTGGAGAAGGCATGGGACGAGAACATCGACCCCTTCACCGGCGTGGTCAGGTACGCGATCATGATGTTGCGTCGCAAACTCGGGGAACCGGCGTTGATCGAGACCGAGCCGGGTATCGGCTATCGGATCCGATGAGCAACTCGCGCTCGACCATTCGCCTGCGGTTGACGCTGTTGTACGCGGGGTCGTTCTTCGTGGCCGGCGCGGTGCTGATCGCGCTGATGTACCTCTCGCTCGAGCAATGGCTCGAGGCGCGGCCCGTGGCGGCCACGCACATGATCATCAGCAAGCATCTGGCGCTGGGCGATCGGATGCCGGCCGCTGATCAATTGGCCCAGGCCATCGCCGCGCAGGCCGAACAGGAGCGTCGCGAAGTCCTGCGGGCGATGCTGGTCTCGTCGTTGACCGCACTCGCGGTGGTCGGAATCGCGGCGGCGGGCTTCGGTTGGCTGCTTGCCGGGCGGGCACTCGCGCCGCTGCAGCGGGTCACCGCGACGGCGCGCCGGGTCGCCGACCGCAGCCTGCACGAGCGGATCGCGCTGGAAGGGCCTCCCGACGAGATCAAGGATCTCGCCGACACCTTCGACGCCATGCTGGAGCGGCTCGATCGCGCTTTCGACGGCCAGCGGCGCTTCGTCGCCAACGCTTCCCATGAACTGCGCACGCCGTTGGCGATCAATCGCACCTTGATCGAGGTGGCGCTGGACCGGCCCGATCCGCCCGCGTCGCTGCGTCAGCTCGGCCAGACCCTGCTCGAGGTCAACGGACGGCACGAACGCCTCATCGAGGGGCTGTTGCTGCTGGTTTCGAGCGAGCAACTGCTCACCGAGCACCGGCGCTGCGATCTCGCCGATCTCGCTCGCCACGTTGCCGGTTCGAGCGCCGGTGCGGCTGCCGCGGTCGGCGTCACCCTGGATTGCTCGGTGGACCCAGCGCCGGTCGACGGCGACCCGATCCTGCTGGAACGGCTGGTGCACAACCTCGTCGACAACGCGGTGCGTTACAACGTGCCCGACGGCCGGGTGCGCATCCGCTGCGAGAGTGCGGACGGATTCGCCCGGCTGATTGTCGTGAACACCGGGCCGGTGGTGCCGGTGTTCGAGCTCGACGGCTTGTTCGAGCCGTTCCGCCGCGCGTCCGCGATCACTCGTCGCGCCGACGACCCGGCCGCGCGACGGGGTGCAGGTCTGGGGCTGTCTATCGTTCGGTCGGTGGCACACGCGCACGGTGGCTCCGTGCACGCGGCCGCGGATCCCGCCGGCGGACTGATCATCACGGTGTCACTGCCCGCCGGCGGAACCTCGAAGACCGGCCTCAGCCGATAGTTCGCGGGCTGCTCACTACCGATACGCGGTCACCGACCCACCGTGGGATCAGTAGCTGCCGCAGACCGCGAATACTTCGACCATCCCGGTGTGCAGTCCCGCGCGCTCGCCGCCGTGATGTCCGGCATGCTCGCCGTGTCGCTGCTCGACGGCGGCGCGTCGCTGCTCGGGCGTCTTCGCCAGCAGTTCCGCGAGTTTCTCCCGATGCTCTGGGTGCTGAGCCATCCTCGCGGCGAGGGCGGGCGCGTGGACGAGGGCGGCGGCTTCGATCTGTTCCACCGAACAGGTTGTGTCGAGTATCGGATGGGATCGTTCGGCCGGTGCGGCGGCCGCCACGCCGATGGTGCTCGCGGCGGCGAGTGCGGTGAAGCCGGTCACCAGGCCGATACGGACAGGCGTGCGTTGGGGCATTTTCCAGTTCATGTTCGACAGACCTTCTCTGATGGTGTGGTCGCGGTGTCGTGACCCATACGCCAGTCCACCAACCTGCCCGTTTGCCCGGTGTGAGGAAGCGCGGCGGCGACCGGATGGAGCGGCCCGGGGGTAGGTGCCCGCACGCCGGGTACGTATTCTTGACTGGTGACCTGGACCGTCGACGTACCCATTGACCGCCTGCCGGAACTGCCGCCGCTGCCCGCCGAACTGCGTGGCCGCCTAGACGCCGCGCTGGCCCGGCCCGCCCTGCAGCAACCGTCCTGGGACGCCGACGAGGCCGCCACCATGCGCACCGTGCTGGAGAGCGTGCCACCGATCTGCCTGCCCGCCGAGGTCGAAGACCTCAAGGGGCAGCTGGCCGCCGTCGCCCGCGGTGAAGCTTTCCTCATGCAGGGAGGTGACTGCGCGGAGACCTTCGCCGACAACACCGAACCCCACATCCGCGGCAATATCCGCACGCTGCTGCAGATGGCCGTGGTGCTCACCTACGGCGCGAGCATGCCGGTGGTGAAGGTGGCGCGGATCGCGGGCCAGTACGCCAAGCCGCGCTCGTCCGACACCGACGCGCTCGGACTCACGTCCTACCGCGGCGACATGGTCAACTCCCTTGTCGCCGATCAGGCGCTGCGCCGCCACGACCCCTCCCGCCTGGTCCGCGCCTACGCCAACGCGAGCGCCGCGATGAACCTGGTACGCGCCCTGACCAGCGCGGGCACCGCCGACCTGCACCGCCTGCACGACTGGAACCGCGATTTCGTCGCCCAGTCGCCCGCGGGCGCGCGCTACGAGACCCTCGCCGAGGAGATCGACCGCGGGCTCCGTTTCATGGCCGCCTGCCAGGTCAACGATCCGAGCCTGAAGACCGCGCGCATCTACGCCTCGCACGAAGCGCTGGTCCTCGACTACGAGCGCGCGATGCTGCGGCTGAGCGAGAGCGAAACCGGTGAACCGCTGCTCTACGACCTGTCCGCGCACTTCCTGTGGATCGGTGAGCGCACCCGCCAGCTCGATGGCGCCCACATCGCGCTGGCCGAGTTGCTGGCCAACCCGATCGGCCTCAAGATCGGGCCGACCACCACGCCGGAGCAGGCCGTGGAATACGTCGAGCGGCTCGACCCGAACAACGAGCCCGGCCGACTCACCCTGGTCGCCCGCATGGGCAACGGCAAGGTGCGCGACGTGCTGCCCCCGATCATCGAGAAGGTGCAGTCCACCGGCCATCAGGTCATCTGGCAGTGCGACCCGATGCACGGCAACACCCACGAGTCGTCCACCGGCTTCAAGACCCGCCACTTCGACCGCATCGTCGACGAGGTCCAGGGTTTCTTCGAGGTGCACCACGCCCTGGGCACCCATCCCGGTGGCCTGCACATCGAGCTGACCGGGGAGAACGTCACCGAATGCCTCGGTGGTGCCCAGGACATCTCCGATCTGGATCTGGGTGGCCGCTACGAAACCGCCTGCGACCCCCGCCTGAACACTCAGCAGTCGCTGGAACTGTCGTTCCTGGTCGCGGAGATGCTGCGCTGAGTTGGTGGAGCGCTGGCACGCTCGCGTTCGCGGCCCTGGCGGTCCCGTCGATCAGGCACCGTTGCTTGCTCCTTCGTCGCCTACGCAACGGCGCCTGATCGTCGGGACGGCCGCGAACCGCCGCTGCGCGGCGGCCCCTCCTCGAGGTCGGGGCGTGGGGGCGGTCAGCGTGGGCCGCGTCCGGGCTTTTCCTTCTCTTTTTCTTTTTCCTTCTCGGGATCCTTGCCCCTTCAAGGCAGGGCGGTGAGCGTCACGACGCTGCCCGCCTCCACGTTCGAGTTGATGCCCGGCACCTGGCCGATGACCAGCGAACTGTCGGAGCCGGTGAGGGATTTGACCTCCACCTGTAAGCCGAGCTGTTGCAGTTTCGAGCGGGCACTGCCGACGCTCTGACCCATCACATTGGGCACGTTCACCGCGTTCGACACGATCAGCGTCACGGTGTCGCCCGATTGCAGGGTGGTGCCCACGGCGGGTTCGGTGGCGATCGCCTTGTCGCCCTCGACGTTCTTGTCGAACTGCACGCGCGTCTCGCGAACGACCAGGCCGGCGGTGGTCAACGCCTCAGCCGCCTGTTCGGTGGTCTTGCCACGCACATCGGGCACGTTCACCGGCTGAGATCCCTTGCTGCGGTACACCTTCACCTGCGCGCCCATCGGCAGGACCGTGCCCGGTGCCGGTTCCACCTTCGCCAGCGAACCCTTCGGCGCGGTACTCGCCGCCTCGCCACTGTCGATCGGCTGCAGCCCCGCATCGCGGATGGCCTGATTGGTCGCGCTGATCTGGTCGCCCGGCTTGATGTCGGGCACCCGCGGTTTGCCGTTGGAGATCAGCACCGCGATCGTGGAACTCTTGGTCACCCGCGACCCGGCCGACGGATCGGTGCCGACGACCCCGCCCACCGGAATCGTGTCGGAAGCCCGCTGCCGCAACGTCGTCTCGAAACCGGCTTCCTGCAGCACCGCGACGGCCCGGTCGGAGTCCATACCCGCGATCGGCGGTACCGCGGTGTAGCGGCCGACACCGAGCCACCAGCCGCCGATCCCGACCAGCAGGGTCAGCGCGGTGACGATGCCCACCCACACCAAACTCGTTCGGCGAGCGTGACTGTCGCCGAACGCGGTGGCCGCGGGCACGGGGGAGTACACCTCCGGGCGGGGGCGTTGCGCCGTCACCACCCTGGTGTGGTGCGGTTCCGGTGCGGGCGCATGATGCGCGGCAACGGGATGCGGTGTCGCCGGCCGCTCGCCGGGATGATGGGCGGCGCCGGTCTGATAGCTCTCGCTGAGATGTTCGGCCGAGTCACGGGGTGCGGGCACCCGATACGGCGGCAGGTTCAGCTCCATCGCGATCGACTGCAGTGCCGCCGCCATCTCGTTGGCATCGGCGAAGCGCTGCGCGGGGTCGCGGGAGGTGGCTTTGGCGACGAGCGCGTCGAATTCGGGCGGCACGCCACCGATGAAATTGCTCGGCGCCGGCACATCGTTCTCGACCCGCTGGTAGGCCACCGACAGCGAGTTGTCGCCGCTGAACGGCACCCGCCCGGTGAGGAGTTCGAAGATCAGGACGCCGAAGGCGTACACGTCACTGCGGGCGTCGGCGGTGCCGGTGGTGACCTGCTCGGGGGCGAGGTAGGCGGCCGTGCCGAGGATCACGCTGGCGGAGGTGGTGTTGGCCGCGGCCACGGCACGGACCAGACCGAAGTCGGCGATCTTCACCTCGCCCACATCGGAGATCAGCACGTTCTCCGGCTTCACATCACGGTGGACCAGGCCGGCGTCGTGGGCGGTGCCGATCGCGCGCAGCACCGGTTCGGCCACGGCGCGCACGGCGTGGGGCGGCATCGGTCCGCGCTCGCGCAACAGTTCACGCAGCGTGCCGCCCTCGACCAATTCCATGATCAGGAACGGGTGTTCGCCGTCGATGCCCTGGTCGTACACCGCGACCAGCGACGGATGCTTGAGCTTGGCCACCGCGCGCGCCTCGAACTCGAAGCGGCTCAGGAACTGCGGGTCGCCGGCGAACTTGGGGTCCATCACCTTGATCGCCACGGGGCGATCGAGCCGGGTGTCGGTCCCGCGGAAGACCATCGACATCCCGCCGCGAGCGATCGGCGCATCGATGCGATAGCGCCCTTCCAGCATCTGGCCGATCAAGTGATGTCCTCCGGCATTCAACCGGCCGCCGGGTGCGGCCACCACGATGGTAACCGGGCGGTGTCGGCATGCCAGACGATGCGTGCGTGCCGACACGTACTACCGTTGTGTAGGTGAGTGCCTTTCCTTGCAGCGATGACGTGCTGCCCGACACCGAAACCATCGTCTCGCTCCCCGAGGCGGCCGACATGCTCGGCGTCCCCGTCACCTCGGTGCACCAACTGCTGCGTGACCACCAGATCCTCGCGATCCGCCGCAACGGCGTGCCCGGCATTCCCTCCCGCTTCTTCGATTCCGAAGACGAGATCGTGCGCATGCTGCCCGGCGTGATCACGGTCATGCGCGACGGCAAGTACAGCAACGAGGACATCCTCGAGTGGCTCTACACCGAGGATCCCTCCCTCCCCGGCCGCCCGGTCGACGCCCTGCACGGCCAGTTGGCCCGCGAAGTGGTCCGCCGCGCCCACGCCGAACCTTTCTGAGCGTGGCGGCTCAGCCGTCGTAATCAGGGCTCACCTCCCAGAGCGCACTGACGGGTACCGCCCGCAGCTTGTGTCCGAACGGCAGAGTTCGGTGCCGGTGTACAGGACGATGCCCGCCTGGAAGTCGTCTCCGAGCTGCCGCTCCAGGTGTTGCAATCCGCGGAAGTCTTCCGACCTGATCGTGATCGCTTGCGACGGCTCGGCTGACGATCCGCGCCGCGTCTGTCCTGCAGAAGAGCGCCGGTGCTCTGGAAGTGCTCGGTGGCGCCTATCGCGACGCCGTGCCCCGCCGCCGAGCTGTCGAGGATTACCGACGGAAGTTGGCTGAGCCTGTGGCGGCAACCAGGATTCGGCGGCGGTGGGGGACCGTGGCACGGGTGGTGAAGACCTGGTAGTCGGCGGCTTCGATGCGGTCGAGGATCTCGGCGTAGAGGGTGGCGGCGGTGGTGATCGCGGGGCGCACGCGGGGGGCGAGCAGGGCGATACCGGGGACGGCCTGCCGGTAGATGTCACGGTTGACGGCGATCAGGTGGGCCAAGGCGCGCCGAAGGGGAGCGTCGGTCCGGCCGCGATGGTGGCAGGCGCGCAAATGGGCTTCGTCGACGCCGAAGGCTTCCAGCTCGTCGGTGGGCAGGTAGATGCGGTCGCGGTCGAGGTCTTCGGCGACATCGCGCAGGAAATTGGTGAGCTGGAAGGCCTCGCCGAGGGCGGCGGCCGCCGGTTCGGCATCGGCCACCGGGACCACCGTGCCGAGGACCGGGAGGAGTTGCAGGCCGATGGCGGCAGCGGACCCACGCATGTACTCACGGAGCTCGCTCATCGTGGCGTAGCGGGTGCGATGGGTGGCCGTGCCGGGGATGTCCATGCGCATTGCGTCGAGGAACGTCCAGAGGTGGGTGTGGGCGATGTCGTAGCGGGCGATGGTGTCGGCGGCCGCGGTGACGATCTGGCGGCGGCGTAGGTCGGTGGTGTCGACGTCGCCGTGCTCCAGGACCGAACGCAGCTGTCTCTCGACCAGGTCGACGTGCTGGGCGGGGCCGTCCCCGACGAGCACGAGTGCCGGTGCATTGTCGACGGATCGGGCAATACTGGCCCGAGTCGCCGAGATCTGGGCGTCTTCTCGCGGGTCGACGACATGGTCGGAGCGGGCCGCACCGGCTGCACCGCCATCGACGGCTCGCTCATCACGGCGCGGCCGTGGATTCGCGTCGATGCCGGTGGCGTCGCGCGGGTCGAGGACACGGGCCGGGCTGTGGGCGTGATCGACGATGTCGTCGACCATCCGCGCGAACGCGTACAGCGCGTGCACGGCCCGCCGACGCTCCGGGGAGAGCAGTGCGGTGGCCAGGTAATACGTGCGCCCGTGCTCGGCGGCGATCCGCCGGCAACTGGCGTAGGCGGCGGCGAGATCGCCGGTCAGCGGTCGGGCCTCAGCATCGCCGGCGACATTCACGGTCCCGCCCCGAAGCCCCCGCGTGCGACCGCTCATGGTCGAAGTGGCGGCGCCGATTCCGTGGCAGCGACCTTCGCGTTGGCCGAGCGCAGATGCAGTGGGTCGACGGTGCGCAGCGACACCGCCGCGACCACGGCGGCGAATATCGCCAGTGCCACATGCCAGAAGTTGTAGAGCCCGATCGACCCGTCCGGCTGGAACACCAGCATCAGCCAGGTACACACCCCGACCAGCCACATCAACGTCCGGGTGGACAGGGCGAAGCCCGCGGCCAGCGCCAGCGGCCACGAGTAGTACCAGGGCAGCGCGGCGGGCGAGAGCAGCACGATCGCGACGAACGCGATGATGATGCCCATCACGGCCTCGCGTTCACTGTGGCGGAACCGCCACCACGTCGCGACGAGGAGCGCCACCAGGGCGACCTGGCACAGTCTGCGAGTCACTCCCAGGACCGAGTCGAAATCCAGTGGGGTCACCCAGGTGACCATGTGCGCGAGGATCGTCGGCAGCGAAAGCCACTGGATGATCTTGTTCGAGCCCTGCAGCGCGGTGACCCAGCCGAAACCGACCCCCGCGATGACCGACGCGGCGCCGAAGACGAGCGCGAACACACCGATACCGATGCCGGTGATCTTGGCGAACACGAACAGCGGATGCGGCATATCGGCGGACGGGCGGGCCGCGTCGGGGTGTTTCTGGTCGTCGGGCGGGCCGCCCTCGGAGTCGGCGACGCCGCGACGCTCGGCGGCGCGCCGTTCCTTCTCGTGCAGAATCCAGATCCACACCAGGAACGGCAGCGCGACACCGGCGGTCGCCTTGATCGCCACGCCGATGGCAACGACGACGATGCCCGCCACGTGGTGGCGTTCGAGTACCAGGGCGATGCCCGCGCACATCAGCCCGACCATCAGCATTTCGTTGTGCACCCCGCCGATCAGGTGCACCAGCACCAGCGGGTTGAGCACCGCCAACCACAGCGCGACCGTCGGCTTACCGCCGAGGTGCTTGGTCAGGTAGGGCACTGCCCACATCATCAGCGCCAGTCCGGGCAGCATGACGATGCGCAAGGCAATGGTCCCGGCGATCAAATTGTCGCCGGTGATCGAGGTGATCGCATGGCCGATCAGCAAGAACATCGGACCGTACGGTGCGGTGGTGGTGGTCCAGACGGTGCTCACGTTGTCCAGCAGCACACCGGGATTGGCGACGGGACCCACCTGATAGGGGTCGAAACCGTCGCGCAACAGCGCGCCCTGCGCGAGATAGGAGTAGACATCGCGGCTGAACATCGGCGCCGCGAACAGCAGGGGCGTGATCCAGATGCCGACGATCGCGCGCAATTCGTTGAGCGTGACCGTCGAATGGCCCTTACCGAGGGTGGTGCGGCCGAGTCGAACCCACGCGGTGATCATCATCAGCACGCCGATCCAGATCAGGATCGTCGACAGGGCGTACCCGTGACCGAATCGCAGCCAGGACAGGTGCAGCGCTTCGAGCAGCGGATCGCGTTTGCGCACAGCGCCCGCGCCGAAGCCACCGAAGGTGATCATCATGGCGCCGAAGAATCCCATGAGGGCCGCGTGGCCTTCGGGACTCCTGACGAAGTCGCCCGCGGTGCGTAGCCGGGTCCGGACGCCGGGATCAGTTCCGGTGGGTAGGTGACGCCGGCGCTCGAGTGTGCGCGTGTTGTCCATGGTGCCTACGGTCGTCTCGGAGGGCGGCATGTTCGGTCGGTCCCCCCGGATGGTCGGCGGTCGCAACCGCGAGCTGATAAGTCGGCCGTCAGTTTACGGCTTCAAGTGGGAACACTAACCCGGTGGTCGGTACCGGTGTGTGTCCGGCTGCCGGTGATTCGTGCCGCCGCCAGCTTGCCCGACAGCAGTGTGGTGGGCACACCCACCCCCGGAGTGGTGCCGCAACCTGCGAGAACGACGTTGTCCACGCCCCTTGGCAGATTGCGTGGCCGGAAGGGGCCGGTCTGGCGGAACACGTGCGCGAGGGAGAACGGTGTGCCCGCGATCATCCCCTCGGCGGCCCAGGTGGCGGGAGTGTCGAGGTGGTCGACGTGGAAATGCTCGGCGATGCCGAGGTAGCCGCGCTGTTCCAGGATCGCGAGCAGCTCGCGCAGGTAGGCCGGGCCGAGCCGGTCCCAGTCCAGCGGCGCGGCGGTCAGGTTGGGGCAGGGTGCCAGCACCGACAGCGGTTCGAAGCGGCCGGTCACGCGGTCGATGACCTGGTCGACGTCGGTCAGCGCGGGCCGGGTGAGCAGCAGCGACGGGTCGCTCATGAGCCGTCCGCGGCCCTTGCGCGCGGCGATCTCGGCGAACGTCTGCGCCCAGGCGGCGCCGAACTCGATGGTGTGATGGGCCTGCACGGGCCAGCGGGCGGCGATCTCGGCGGGGACGGTGCCGTGGGCCACGACGGCCGACGGCGAGGCGCGCAGGCCGCGACGGTGACGTAGACCGAATCGGGGCAGCGAACCGATGTCGGCGGTGAGCACCACCGCGTCGCAGGGGTAGGTGCCGCCGTCGACCGTGCGAACGGCTTCCGCGCGGCGGCCGGTGGTATCCGCGTCGACGTCGACAGCGGACCTGCCTGTGACAGTCGAGGCGGCAGCCCTGCGGCCGAGGGCATTCGGAATCCGGCCTGCGCGTGGTCCGGTCCGGAAGTCGATGCCGTCGACCTCGGCGTTCAGGACGAGCCGACCACCCGCGGCGGTGAATGCCCTCGCGAGCGCGGCCGTGATCGCGCGCATCCCGCCTTCGGGGAAATAGACCCCGAGGCAGGTGTCCATGTTCGGAATCGCGCCGTAGACGGCGAGGGCGTCATCGGGCGACATGCCCGCGTACAGCGACTGGAAGGTGAACAACCTGGTCAGCCGCTCGTCGCGCAGATAGGACCGCACGCGAGGCCCGAGTTTTCCGAAGCCGCCGAGCCCGGCGAGCGCGAGGAGCGCGGCCCGGGCGCGCGGAGTGCGCACCATATCGAGGGGCGAATCGAAATCCGCGTTCATGAACTCGTCGAACTCGGCGTCGTAGACGCGACCGAGCCAGTCGCGCAGGCGCCGATAATTGCGTGCTTCGGCAGGCCCGCAAGCACGGTCGACCTCGGCCGCCATCTGATCGGCGTCGTCGAAGACCCGGATGTCGCTTCCGTCGGCGAAGCGCGCGTGATAGGCGGGGGTGAGGCGGTGGATGCGCAGGTCGACGCTGTCGCGCGTGTGCCCGACGGCGGCCAGCGCGTCGTCGATCAGTTCGGGCAACGTGAGTACTGTCGCGCCGCTGTCGATCTCGTAGTCGTCGAACTCGTAGCGTCCGACCCGCCCGCCCGGATGGTCGGCCCGTTCCAGCACCGTCACCTCGTGGCCTGCCCCGCGCAGGTGTAGCGCGGCCGCCAGGCCCGCGAGTCCGGCTCCGACTACGACAATTTGATTCGCTTGTCCCACTGAACTTTTCCTATCAGGCCGCACGACGGGTGGCGGCCAGCGCCATGGCGTGCAGCATCCGCTTGGCCTTCGGCGTCGCGGAACTGGTCGCCACAGCGGCGAGTCCGGAGTCGGTGAGCTCGGTGATCCGCCGCTCCACCTCGTCGACCGCGCCCAGATCGGTGAGCACCGCGCGCAGCTCGTCGACGGAGGCGTCGTCGAGGTCGGTGCCGAGACCCGTGCGGATCAGGGCGGCCGATGCCGTATCGGCCCGGCGCAGCGCCTCGGCGATCAACACGGTCCGCTTGCCTTCTCGCAGGTCGTCGCCCGACGGTTTCCCGGTCACCGCCGGGTCACCGAACACGCCGAGCAGGTCGTCGCGCAGCTGGAACGCGATCCCCACGTCGGTCCCGTAGATCCGCAGCGCCGCCACCAGCGCTTCGTCGGCGCCCGCCAGTGCCGCACCCAGGTGCAACGGCCGTTCGATCGTGTACGCGGCGGTCTTGTATCGGTTGATCCGCAACGCGGCCTCGACCGACTCGTCGCCGCCGGCCTCGCCGTTGATGTCGAGGAGTTGCCCGCCGAGCACCTCGGTTCGCATCCGTGCCCACACCGGCGCGAACCGGGCCAGCGCCCGCGGGCTCAATCCGGCGTCGTGGACCAGGTCGTCGGCCCAGGCCAGCGCGAGATCGCCGATCAGGATCGCGACGGCCGAGCCGTAGGCGGCGCCGTCGCCGGGCCAGCCCGCCGCCCCGTGCCGATCCTCGAAGTCGATGTGCACCGTCGCGAACCCGCGCCGTGTCCGTGAGGAGTCGATGATGTCGTCGTGCACGAGCGCGCACGCCTGCACCAGTTCCAGCGCCGAACAGGCGGTGAGTACCGCGGCGGCGTCGGGCCCGGCGGGGTCGCCCCCGGCACCGAGCCACCCCGTCCACGCGAATCCCGGTCGTGTTCGCTTGCCGCCGCGCACAACGAACTGTTCCAACGCCTCGACAGCCTCGATGAAGACCGGCCCCAGCGGCTCGACGATCTCCCGCCGGGTCGCGAAGAAACTGGTCAGCACCTGTTCGACAGCACCGACGAAAGCCGGTGTGCCCGGAGTCAGCGCGACGAGATCGACCGAGGTCAGAGCGTCGGCGGCGGACCGGGCTAGCGGGGTACCGATTCCGGCGGACAGGGCGGCCTCCAGGGGCGAAGTGGGCGAGCAGCGGGACCGGTTGGGCACTCGACGGTGCGGTCACCAGCGTTGTCTCGACGATACGCGGGTGAGCTGGGAGCTCTCTCGGCGCACGCGGCCGCTGCGACAAAGCCCACACCCGGCGTTTCGGCGGATTCCGGGCCCACACTCGCGTCCAGCGGACTTGACGTCTGTTCGGTGTGTCGGTGGCCGGATTCCCAGTCGGTGCCGAGGCGTCATCGCCTCCCACTAGACTGAGCCGGTGGATTTCGACAATGGACGGGGAAGTTCGACCCCAGATCGACCCGCCCAGCGGCCGTCGATCGTCTCGAACACCCCCTCGGTGGTGCAGAGTCTGCGCACCCACTCGGGCAACGGCGTGCCGTTCTCCGTGGAGTTCAATCCTCCGCGTGACGAGGCAGGCGAGGCCCGGTTGTGGCGCGCGGTCCGCGAGTTCGAGCGCATGCACCCGGCCTTCGTGTCGATGACCTACGGCGCCGGCGGCTCCACCCGCGACCGCACCGTGCGCATCACCGGCGCCCTCGCGCAGGAAACCACCCTGCTCCCGGTCGCCCACCTCACCGCCGTCGGCCACAGCATCGCCGAACTGCGCTCGCTGATCGGCTCCTACGCCGACTCCGGCATCTGCAATGTCCTGGTCCTGCGCGGCGATCCGCCCGGCGACCCGCTGGGGGAATGGGCCAAGCACCCCGGCGGCGTCGAGTATGCCGAAGAACTGGTTCGCATCGTGCGCGACCTCGGCGACTTCCACGTGGGCGTCGCCTCGTTCCCCCAGGGCCACCACCGCTCACCCGATCTCGACCACGACACCCACCATCTGGCCGCGAAACTCCGTGCGGGAGCGGAGTATTCGATCACCCAGATGTTCTTCGACGTCGAGCACTACCTGCGCCTGCGCGACCGCGTGATCGCCATGGACCCCATCGAGGGCGCCAAGCCGATCATCCCCGAGCTGATGCCCATCACCTCGCTGCGCACAGTCGCCCGCGCCGAGGAACTCAGCGGTCGCCCCGTCCCGCCCGACGTCGTAGCCCGCCTCACCCGCGCGGCAGGCACCGGCCCGGAAGAAGACCGCGCGGCCGTCCGCGCCGAAGGCATCAAGATCGCCACCGAAATGGCCCAGCGCCTCACCGACGAAGGCGCCCCCTGCTTGCACTTCATCACCCTGAACTTCGCCAAAGCCACCAGTGAAGTCCTCACCAACCTCGGCTACGGAGTAACCGCCGCTCCGCTCAGCGCGTAGAACTGCCCTTCGTCAGACGTCGTCGCGCGCTGCGCGCAGTAGCCGCAGCTGCCCGATCTCGGTGACGTTCTTCATCAGCTCGGCGTTCAGCCACGCGAAGGTGTGGGCGACGGACTTGTCCGAGTCGCCCTGCCACGGAAAGGTCGCTGGGGCGGCAAGATCGGCCGCTGTGACTTGATCCAGAATCGGCAACCATTGCTCGCGCAACCCGCGAAGCCAGTCCACGGCCGCGGGCCCGGGTCCCGGCCACCGGATCTCGGTTCGCTCTCGTGGAGTGCGTGCCCGCAGGTGGTCGATGGCGACGCTCCACCACCACCCGATATGCCAGCTGATCCAACCGATGGTCGGGACCGGGATCGGCTCGGGCTCGGAGTCCGCCCAGTCCGGCTCCCAGGCGCCGCGTGCGTCGAGGTGCAGGGTCCAGCACAAATCCGCGGGCTCCCACAGGAAGTCGTCTTCCTCCAGCCGATCGAGATGGAACTCGAACAGGGACCAGATCAGATCGAACTGCCAACGCAGCACGGTAGAACACGATGCATCCACGCGCCACATCTTGCTCGGTACCGCCGACCTCGACCACTGGTTTTGTCGACCAGAAGCTACCGGCCCGGGAACCTTCCGGCGCCCGGCTGGATCGCTTCGGCTACCCAGCGACGGCGAGGTCGTTCCAGTGTGGGGCCACGGCACGAGTCCGCGGCCCCGGTCCCGTGGGGCTACTCGTTTCGTGCGGGGGCGACGAACGCGGTGGTGGCCAACGCGAGCACGAGCAAGCCCGCGCACAGGTAGCTCGACACCTCGATGCCCGCGGCCATGGCCTCGCGGGCCGCTTCCGCGAGGGGCAGTGTGTGCGGATCCTCGGCGAGAGTTCCGATCACCGCACCGGCGCTGTCGGTGACGCTCGACTCCAGTTGCCGCACCTCGGATTCGGGCAGTCCGGCATCGGTCAAGCGGTCGCGCAGGCCGGTGCCGACCGTGCTGAAATAGACGGTGGTGAGCACGGCGATGCCCAGTGCCGATCCGAGTTCGCGAGCGGCGCTTTGAATTCCGGAACCCTGGCCCGCGCTCTCGCCCGGCACGTCGGCGAGCACGATATTGGTGACCTGCGCGGTAGCGAAGCCCACGCCGATGCCGTAGACGAACAGCGCGATCGCGATCGACCACCAGCTGCTGTCCGCCGCGGCGAACAGGCCGAGCAAGGCCAGCCCGGCCGCTTCGAGAACCAAACCGATCCGCACCTGCCCCACGGCCGAGACCGAGGCCGTCAGCGAGAAGCTCGCGCCACTGGCGACGAAACTGCCGACCGCGAGTGGTACCAGGGCCAGTCCGGCCTGCAGTGCGGTGTAGTCGAGGGTGAATTGCATCCACAGTGGTAGGACCGCGATGATGCCGAACTCGCCGAGACCGACGATCAGCGTCACCACATTGCCCTTGCGGAACGAATCGATCGAGAACAGTCGCACATCGATCAGCGGCTGCCCCTCGGTGCGGCTGAGCATCGCCTGCCTGCGCCAGAAGAGCCCGAGGACGAGCGCCGCGCCGACCAAGGTCACGAGAACCGGTGAAGGCCCACTGCGCCAGACGAATCCACCGATACCGAGCGGCTCGGTGACGGCGATCCACCCGTAGTGGCGCCCCTCGATCATGGTGAAGGCGAGCAGGCCGAGGCCGAGTGCGGACAGGACCGCCCCGAGCCAATCGACGCGACCGACCTTCTTCGGTGCGGCGGGCAGGTAGATCAGCACCGCCACCATGATCAGCGCGACCGCCGGGATATTGATGCCGAAGGCCCATCGCCAGGAGAAGTCGGCGAGCCAGCCACCGAGCAGCGGGCCGACCGCCGCGGCCGCCCCGATCGTCGACCCCCAGATCGCGAAGGCCTGCCCGCGGGCCTTTCCGGTGAAGGCCGCGTTCACCAGGGCCAGCGAGGTCGGCAGGATCATCGCCCCGCCGATGCCCTGCAGGAAACGGGCCGCGATGAGCAGGCCACCACTGGGCGCGAGCGCGGCGAGCAGGCTGGTGACGCCGAAGACCACCAACCCGATCAGGAACAGCTTGCGTGCGCCGTGGAGATCGCTGAGCCGACCGGCGACCAGCAGCAACGCGGCGAAAACGATCGCGTAGGACTCCTGGATCCATTGCGCCTGGATCGAGGAGATCGCCAGATCGTCGACGATCGGCGCGAGGATCACGTTCACGATCGTCAGATCCACCACGATCAACGCGACACCGAGCGAGACGGCGATCAGCCCCAGCCACAAGCGCAGCGGTGGAGTCTCGGTTTCTGTCAGCACTATACCTCCGCCATAAAGTTACTTTACGATGAAGGTAAATGGTGGGCGGTAAGTTGTCAATCGAGCGGTCGACGAGAGGACGAGATGGTGGAGCAGACATCCGGCGATGTCGCGATGCGACGGCAGCGGCTCGCCGCCGGGCTCATCGACTACGGCGCGAGCTTCACCGAACTGGGCCGTCGATTCGCCGACACTCTCGGCGTGCACTCCACCGACGCGTTCGCGCTGATGGAGATCGCGGCCGCCGAACAGGCCGCCGCGCCGCTGTCTCCCGCCCTGCTGGGCAAGCGGATCACCCTCACCTCCGGGGCGATGACGACCCTGCTCAATCGGCTGGAGCAGGCGGGATACATCATCCGCAGCCGCGAGCACACCGATCGGCGGGTCGTGACACTGCGCTGCAGCGCGAACGCCCGGCGACTGGCCGACGAGTTCTTCCGCCCGATCAACGCCGAGCAGGACGCGATCCTGGCCGAATACGACGCGGCCCAGCTCGCGCAGTTCGAAGAATTGCTCGGGCGCCTACGAAGGGCGATGGCCGTCGAACAATCCGAGGGCACCCCGTCGTCGCGGTGACGTTGCGGGGGCATGGATGCTCGCGCGATCGATGACAGATCGAGGACCGACTGCGGTGCCCTACAGTTTCGGATCCTGTTCTCCCGCTTCGACAGCGACGCGCAGTCTGTTCTCGCGGGGGGCGACCGGGCAGGTGGCGAAGTCGGTGAAAGCGCACGGGGGGTTCACGGACCGGTTGAAGTCGAGGGTGACGGTGCCGTCGGCCTCGACTGCTCCGACGGCGAGGGAGCGGCCGGCCGGGTAGGTGGTGAAGCCGCTGGTGGCGTCGGTGAACAGTACTTTCAGGTCGTCGGGGGTGCCGAAGGCGAGCAGGGTTTCGTGGCTGTCGCCGATCCGGAAGTCGATGATTCCCGCCGCGCTGTGGTGCTGCTCGAGCCCGTCGACCACCGCACCCGTGGTGACGGTGCGTGCTTGTTCGAAGGCGGTGAAACGCCCGGTCGCGACCCAGCCCGGGTCGGCGGGGAAGGCCGCGACCCCGGTGAACTCGGTCAGCGCCGGTGTAGCCGGATCGTGCACGCGCACCGCGTACTGCCCGGAGCGCCGGATCACTTCGAGAAGCCTCGTCTCGTTGAGCACGCGCACCCCCGGCGCGCCCTCCACCGGCCTGACGATCTGGACGCCGCCGATCCGCTCGCCGTCCACATCGAGCCGATCGGCGGGCTGCGCGGTGATGAACACCTTCTCGTCGGTGACCCACCAGGTACCGGGGACGCCGTCGAGCCGCGTCGGGCTGTCGGTGAGCCAGTGCAGGGCGGCCAGGCTGAGCCAGCCGAGCGGATCGCGCAGGCCATCCTCGCGGGCCTGGTGCCAGCGCGACCAGTCGTCAGCGAATGTCGTTGTGCTGTCGAGGTTCTCGAGGGTGAGTGTCATGACGCGCGCTCCTTCGGCGATGGTGTCGTCGACCCGTCCGGCGACGGGTTCGTGATCCGGCAGCGCTCATGCCCGACACGCCGTCACCGTCACCCGGCGCCGATCGATATGTCGCCTGCGGTATCCCGGTGTCAGCACGAGCATCTCCTCCATCGAACCCGGCGAAAGCACCCACATCTGCGAACAGGGCGGGTCGCTGCGACGTCGTCGAGGCCAGGGCTCCCGGTCGCTCTGGTTGTGCTCCGGCTTCGGTGGCCCGAGCTGAATCAGCATGTGGCACAGGCGCGAGTGCGCGCAACGGTAGGAATCATCGTGAGCGCAGAGGTTGGCATCGGCCGCGGGCACCGGCACAGTTGCCCCTGTTCGGCGTGGTCGATGCCGCGCGGGCCTTCGCTGTCGGGGGTCTGCGTTGTCGCGGATCAGGGTGAGCGGTGGTCCAGTCGGGTGGGGGCCAGGTGCGTCGGTCGTCGCGTCGGACAGCGAGCTGCGAGCGGACGCCGCGCCGCGCGAGGGGTTCGCTGCGAGATCGCGACGCGCCGAACGGCCGGTCACTTTCGCCTGCCCTGTTTCGTCCACCTCACGCGGTAGCGTCGGCCTTCTCTGCGTCGATGAGGAGTTCGCCGTGATCATGCCGCGTCGTTCCACCACGATGACCGCGCTGATGGCCTGCGCCGCCGCGCTACTGCTGGTCGCGCCACCGGCCGCCGCTGAACCGACCGCACCGGTGACGCCGGCTGTCACCAGGGACGCGCCGAACACCACGCCCGCCGCGGGCCCCGGCGATCTTCTCGGCGCCTACCACACCGTCGTCGAGACGCTGAAAGCCCTGGGTATACAACCTTTCCTCTACCCCACGGTCGCCGCGAACTGCGCCGGTGACGGTGCGGGTCTTGTCCCGGCCGTCGCGGGTGCGGTCCCGGGCCCGTGGCCGACGAACACCCTGCCGATCCCCGGCCTCGACCTCGCTGCCGTGAAATCGGGCCAGACCCTGTTCACCTTCCTGCCCTACGGTCTCGCGCCCGACACCGCCGCCACGAAGACCTCCGGTATGCAGGTGGCCTGGCTCAATATCAGCACCGGCCGCGGCGGCATGGCCTCGATGGGACCGATCGCCGACATCGTCGGCGCCATGGTCCCGCCCGAGGTCCCCGCGGAACTGCGTCCCCTCGCCGAAACGGCCATCCGCGACTTCTTCTTCGCCGCCGTCCCCGTCGGCGGTGTCCGCGCCGTCCCCGTCGACACCGGCCGCGGCACCGTCCTGGCCGCCGTCTTCGGCACCACCGACAATGCCGGGCGCTCCTGTTTCTTCTTCCCGACGATCGGCATCACCGAGGTCGACTGAGCTGTTGGAGCGCCGGCGCGCGCGAGTTCGCGGCTGCGCCGGTCCCGCAGTTGCCTCGCGCCCGCGGCGTATGCGCCTCGAGGCCGCAACTGCGGGACGGCCGCGAACCGCCGATTCGCGGCGGCCCTTCCCTCTGGGTCGGGGTAACAGGTCGGGCGCACGGCGGAAACCGAGGGTAGGTGGCCGGTAGTGCTCGGTCGCTCGATGCGACGGTGCGTTCAGGCGTGGCGGGCGATCGCTTCGTCGGGGGAGACCAGAGGCCGCTGTTTCCACTGCAGTCGGCCGGTGCGGTGGCGGTGGTGGGAGCGGATCCACAAGCCGAGGTACTGGGCCACCGACACGGGATGAGCCAGGGCCGAGGTGAGATCGGTCCCCGTCGGCGCCCGGCGGGTTTCGATGGCGCGGGCGGTGAGGCGGCCGGAGATCGCGGCCAGGTAGCCGAGCAGGCCCGCGCGACGGGTTCGGCCGCGACCGAACACCGCTGCCAGTGGGGGGACCCAATAGGCAAGGGCGGCAAGGACTCCGATGGCCGCGCCGGTGTCCAGGCGACCGCCGTACGCCGACCACAACCACCGGGTGTAACCGTCGGTCAGCTCGGTCGCGCCGGTGTACATTCGGGTGCTCGCGGCCGGACCGGCGGTGACCAGGGCGGTGCGGTGGCCTGCTCGGCGCACCGCACGGGCGAGGTCGAGATCCTCTGTGGCGCTGGCGGCGACGGCCGCGTGGCCACCACCCGCGCGGTAGGCCTCGGCGTCGACGGCGAGAAACTGACCGCACGCGACGGCGGTGGACGGTCGCAGGCTGTGGTTGGCGGGGCCGACCGGCAGGGTCGAGGCCCACGACCAGGCGAGCAGCGGCTGGACCAGGTGCTCGGTGGGCGAACCTGATTTCTGTATCGGCCAGGCCGAAACCAAACCCGCCGCGCGCCTGCGCAATTCGGTGACCGACGCGGCGATCGCGTGCGGGGCCAGGCGCACGTCGGCGTCGACGAACACCAGCGCGGCCGCGTCGGTGCGGGCGGCCAGGCGGGCGCAGGCGGCGGCCTTGCCGGTCCAGCCGGGAGCGGGGTGGGCAGCCGAGCGCAGCACGGTGAAGCGTGTGTCGTCGTCGATCGCGGCCAGTGCGGCTTCGTAGGTGCCGTCGGTGGAAGCGTCGTCGAGAATCAGCACGTGCAGGCGGGGTACGCCGGTCTGGGCGCGAAGGTCGGCGATGAGCGCGGGCAGGCGCGCGGCCTCGTCGCGGGCGGGTACACAGACCGTGACCGGTTCGATCACGCCCGAGCCTGCGCGCGCCAGGGTGCGCAGGGTGGCCAGGTTGTAGGCGGCGGTGGTCGCGCCGAGCGCGGCCAGGCCGGTGCCCGCCCAGGTCAGGTAGCGGGCCGCCGTGCCCACCTCAGCGGCCCAGTCTGCGGCTGGAGATCTCGCGCCACATCTCCGACGGGGAGAAACCACCGCGCGGCGCGTTCGGCGGGCCCGGGTTGCGGTCACGGAACGCCAGTCCCGCGACCAGCGCGGCCACCGCGAGGGTGATGCCGCCGACGATGCCCGCCCAGCCCGCGAACGAGCGGGTGTTCGGGTCGGCGTACTTCACCTCGGCCCGCAGGGTCGACACCTCACCGGCGGGCAGCTTCCACGACACGGTGTTCTCACTGTTGGAGGTTTCGCGGGTGCCGTTGGTCTTGGCGACACGGGCGGGGAACGCGATGGAGAACTGCACGTCCGAGCCTTGCGGTGGCACCGATTCCAGATCGACACGTCCGGTGAGACTCACCAGATCGCCGCTGCGCTGGAAAGCCAGGGTGAACATGCCCTGCGTCTGATCCGACAACCCACCGAGCTGGCCGACCTCGCCGAAGGACAGATCGTCGAAGAACACCTGCGAGCCGACGTATCCGTCCTGGTTGTAGTTCTCCACCCGAACCTTGGCCGCCAACTGCTCCGGGGCCTTCAGCTGAGGTCCTTTGTCCTCGGGCCCGGTCGGCACCACCGCGGCGACGATCCGTCCCGACACCCGGTCGTTCGACGAGACCCCCATCGACACCTGCACCCGCAGGCATCCGGTCAGCGCGGGCACGAGCAGTGCCAGCAGGACGGCGACGGCCGCGACGCGCCGCGCGGGCACGGAACGACGCGGCGAAGGGGCGGGCATGTCGGCGACGGGACTCGGCTGCACGGTTGACATCGTGCCAGGCTCGAGCCCCAGAGCCCACACGACGGGCCAACCGGTCCTCACTCATCCGTGCCGATCAGGCATTTTCGCCCCGAATCGGGGTGTGTCGCGGCGGGGTCAGCCGGTCAGAACGCGCGCCGTCTCGGCCCGCGCCCGCAGGAACAACGGGATTCCGAGCAACCCCAGACCGGCGAAACCCCAGATCGCCGACGCCGGGAGTCCGAGGAACACCGCGTGCGCGAGGGTCGAGCCGAGCCAGGTCCACCCGAACACCGCGACCGGGATCGCCACCGAGGGGTCGTGCGGTGGCGCGAGGAGTCGATCGAGCAGGGTGAGCAGCACCGCCATGATCACGGCGACCAGCGCCCAACCCAGGTAGTTCGTGTAGGGGATCTCGGGCAGACCGGGGAGCCCGGCGTCGGTGACCGACCAGGTCCACTGGCCGTCGGTGACCATCTGCGGATCGAGGAACAGATCCCAGCCGACCGCGCCGACAGCGAACAGTCCGATGCGCCGGACATTCGAGCCGATGGGCGGGTCGGCCCTGTCGGACCCGAGCATCCCCGCGACCACCCAGATCGGGTACAGCCCGCCGGTCCACGCCAACGGCACCGCCAGGGGAACGTCGGCGAACGCGGGCCCGAGTCGATCGACGGCGTAGGCGTAGCTGCCGAACGGGAAGCCGGTCACGGTGCCGACGATCTCGGCGGTGAGGCCCAGGCCGGACACGACGACGAAAAAGCCGACCGCCCATCGCACTCCGCGAGTCGTCGCCGCGTGCGACAGCGCGGTCGCGGCGGACAGCACCACGACGGCGACCGTGATCCGGTCGCGCGCCACCCCGGCGCTCAACGGGTAGGCGATCTGGACGAGTACCAGTGCCAGCGCGGTGACGGCAGGGATCGCGCGGCGCGGATCGGCGCCGAACCAGCCGCGGGCCGCGGCGACGGTGCGTCGTGCCGCGTCGGTCACCGATGCCGCCGACCGCTCGACGCGAGGGGGCGCGTCGAGTGGATCCCGGCGGTCCAGCGGACAGATCTTCATCGCTTGCGGGCCGGCATGAATCGGCGCCTGCGACCGTCGCTGAGGACCAGCCCGGCCGCGCTGCGTCCGCTGGCCCCGGACACACCGCCGCCGGGATGGGTGGACGCGCCGGTCAGGTACAACCCGGGAGCGCCGGGGACGCGCTGGTCCGACAACTCGGGCAGCGGACGCCACAGCATCATCTGATCCAGCGACATCTCCACGTGCATCACGTTGCCGCCGCGCAGACCCATCTCCCGTTCGAGATCGACCGGCGTCTGCACGAATCGTCGACGCACCGTCGAGGCGAAACCCGGTGCGTACCTGTCGACCTCGGCGATGATCCGATCCGCCTCGTGTTCGGCGTGCGCGGCCCAGTCGCTGCCGTCGGCGAGCTCGTAGGGATGCCATTGCGCCCAGAGCGACAACTGGTGTTCCCCTGGCGGGGCGATGGAGGGGTCGAGGGCGCTGAAGCTCATCGCCAGCACCACCGGGCGGGGCGGCAGTTCGCCGGCCAGAGCGGCGCCGTGGGCCAGCCGGAGCTGGCGGCGGTCCGAAACGAGAAACTGCAGACCACGGGCGGATTCAGTGGGGGAGACGCCGGGATATTCGGGTAACCGATCGGTAGCCAGGCGCACCACCATGCCGATGCCGGGACCCACTCGGATGCGGCGCTGCCAGTCGTCGAGAACCGCGGGGTCGAACTCGCCCGCGCGCAACAGGTCCAGCGTCGACAGGATGTGGGAGCCCGCGATCACCGTGTCGGCGCGCAGCGTCCGACCCGACTCGGTCCGCACCAGCCAACCGCTGCCGGATCGGCGCAGCGAGACCACGGCGTCGCCGGTGTGCAGTTCACCGCCGTCGCAACGCAGCCGCGCGATCAGTGCCGCGCTGAGCGCCCCGCTTCCGCCCACCGCGCGCCCGGGCGGCAACGTGTGCATGAGCGCGGCGAACCCGGCCATCGACGCCGTTCCCGGTTCCGACATCGGCGGACCCGACTGCGCGCCGAACCACGCGAGCGAGGCCTTGAGTCGCTCGTCGTCGAACCAGTGGTCCAGCAGCGCGTCACCGGACTGCAAGAATTCGCGCGACAACGCGGATCCGCCTGCCCGCGCGTCCAGCCCCCAGAACGAACGGACGAGTCGTCCCGGCGTCGGCGGCCCGCCGAACGAGCGCATCACCCGCGCGCTGCGCTCACCCCACACCCCCACGAACCGGCGATATGCGTCAGCGTCCTCGACACCGCAAGCTGCCGCGATCGACGCGCACGTCGCGTCGAGATCACGGTGGAACACGATCGGCGGGCGGGTGCCGTCGGACGGCGTGAACCCCCACGGATCACAGTCGAGATACCGCAACCCGAACCGGGCGAGCTCGAGTTCCTCGATGATCCCGGTGTGCCGGATCATGATGTGGGCGGAGGAACCGCGATCCACGAGGTGGCCCGGGAACCGCTCCACCGTCGACACCGCGCCGCCGGCCACCTCGTCGCGCTCTAGCACCTGTACCCGGTGCCCGGCCCGCGCCAGGTAACAGGCCGCGACCAGTGCGTTGTGGCCGGATCCGACCACCACCGTCGTCATCGGTTCGCCGGGGGCATCGGCAGCCTGCGCCCGAGGATGGCGAACGGCCGTGTGTCGCCCGCGAAGACGAAATCGCGGATCACATCGGTGAATCCGGCCCGGCGGTACAGCTTCCAGGCTCGGTTCGCCTCCTCCGGGACTTCCGGCGTCGACAGCAGGACGGCCGCCTCGGACCGGTCGGCCAGCAAACGCTCGAGCAGCCGCGCGCCGATCCCGCGCCCCTGCGCGGCCGGGTGCACGTGCAGCTCGGTGAGCTCGAAATAGTCGGCGAGCAGGTCGCGGGCGGCGGTATCGGGCCACCCGCAGCGGCGCATCCCGGTCTGGACCTGCTGATGCCACCACTGTCGCGGCGCGCCGCTGTAGCCGTAGGCGATCGCCAGGATCGGCGCGGTACGCAGGTCGACGCCGCCCGAATCGTCGGGCAGCACTGCGGCCACCGCCCGCCAGCCGGTCCTGGTGGTGTGTTCGGTCCACATCGGAGCGCGGTGGTGTTCGGTGCCACGGGGGTAGTCCATGGCGGCGACATAGACCGACAGGGCGTCGTGCAGGCGTGCGCGCAGGGCAGCGACGCTGAGGTCGACGACGACGGGTGCGGGGGTGTGATTCGGCTTGACGGCTGTCATGGCTCTCGTCGGTGGCGCGCGGACGCGGAAAGTTGTCGGTGGGTGTCCCTATATTCAATCTCAATTCAAACGTTCGAATGTCAGTTCGATCAGTGCGAGGGGCGAAAGGGGCAGCAGATGGCTGGTCACAACGATGGTCGACAGCACGCGGGCCACGAAGGGCGCGCGGGCGGACTGCTACGCCAGGCCGATGCACTGCTCACCGATTCCGCCTGGGAACACGAGCCGGGGGAGCGCTTCCGTACCGCGTACCTGGCCGCGTTGCGAGGGGCGGGCTCGATGATCGCGCTCACCGGCGCCGATCGGGCGCCGCGGGCACGCTCGCGCAGCGCGTGGGTGTTACTGAGACGCGCCAGCCCGGAGTTCGTGATGTGGGCCGACTACTTCGAGGCGCACTCGCAACTTCGGGCCGCTTTGGAGGCCGGATTGGACCGCGCGATCACCGACACACAAGCCGATGAGTTCTGCTCACGGGTGGGCGCATTCCTCTATGACGTCGACGATGCGCTGGTAGCCGCGGCCAAGACGCGCCCGCAGCCGAGTCGCGACCGCGACATGACCGCTTAGTTATGACCGAGTAGGTGGTACGCCTTCGATCGACCTCGTATCATGGGGAGCAGATAGCCGCCAAGGTCGGCTACCCGTCGCCTACCCGGAGGCGACCAGCCACGCCTAGTGCCGGGGGAGGTACCGTGCCACTCTCCGAGCACGAGCAGCGCATGCTCGAACAGATCGAGAGCGCTCTCTATGCTGAGGACCCGAAGTTCGCCTCGTCCGTCCGCGGCGGACGTCTTCGCTCCACGTCGAGTCGACGCAGACTCCAGGCTGCGGCGTTGTTCGCCGTCGGCCTTTTTCTGCTCGTCGCCGGCATCGCCGCCCCGTTCAAGCCGGGCGGTTTCCCGATCATCAGTCTCGTCGGATTCATCGCCATGTTCGGCGCTGGTGTCCTGCTGATGATCGGCAACTCGCGTCACGCCGCCAAGCCGGATGCGACCGAGCCTCCCGCGGCGGGCAGCGGCCCGACGGCGGGACCCACGGCCCGAGGCGGTCGCCAGCGCAAGTCCGGCGGCTTCTCCGAGCGAATGGAAGACCGATTCCGACGACGGTTCGAGCAGGAATAGCTCAGGCCTAGCCGGTACCGAGGCGGCGCCACACCCACCCACAGGGGGGGGCCGCCAGAGTTTGGG